>JAFMJW010000021.1 GCA_017853315.1 Alphaproteobacteria bacterium | reverse complement strand
CCCTCGACCAGCTCGATGCCCATCTGGTCCGCGAGGAAGGCGTGCTCGAAGTACGCGCTGTTGAAGAGCCCCGGCGTGAGCAGTGCCAGGCAGGGCTCCCGTCCCAGCCCGGCGGGCGCCACGCTCTGGAGCGTCTCCCGCAGCATCGCCGGGTAGCCCTCGACCGGCGCCACCCGGTGAGCGGTGAAGAGCTCCGGGAACATCTGCATCATCGTCTCGCGGTTCTCGAGCATGTACGAGACGCCCGACGGCGTCCGCGTGTTGTCCTCGAGGACGAAGAACTCGTTCTCCGAGGTCCGCACGATGTCGATGCCGATCACGTGCGAGTAGACGTGACGCGCGGGGTCGACCCCGATCATCTCGGGCAGGAAGAACTCGTTCTGCACGACCAGGTCGGCCGGGATGCGACCCGCCCGCAGGATCTCCTGTCGGTGGTAGACGTCGTGCAGGAAGGCGTTCAGCGCCCGCACCCGCTGCTCGATCCCCGCCGCGAGGCGCCGCCACTCGGACGCGGAGATCACCCGCGGGATCAGGTCGAAGGGGATGAGCCGCTCGGTCGACTCCTCGTTGCCGTAGACGGCAAACGTGATTCCGCTCCGGCGGAAGAGCGTCTCGGCCTCCGCCCGCTTGCGATGCAGTGCGTCGAGGTCGTGGGCGGACAGCCAGGAGTCGAGCGCCCGGTAGGGCTCGCGCACGGCGTCGCCGTGCCCCGTGCTTTCGTCGAAGGCCTTCATCGTCCATCTTCCGGTCCGGCGGACCACCGTGCCGTCGGGGAGTCCAGCAAGCCGCGCACCAGCCCGATTCGCGGGCACGGGCGCCGATCGGCCAGCCGTTCCTGCCTCGCGGTCGTGCATTGCCCGATTCGCGGGCAAGGCGAGCCGCATCGGCTGGCCCAGCCCGTCCTCGCACGAGTTCGCCATTCGACGGCGGCGCGCAGGCAGCCTGCATGGTAGCCCGACGGCTGGCGGTCGCCCCGAGGTTCCGGGGGAGCGCGTTTCGTCCCACCGACCACTCACGATGGCACGACCTTCGCCCGCAGAATTCCTCCGGACGGACCACCTCGTGTCCGACATCGCGCGGCGAAGCGTGCGCGGAGGCGCGCTCTCGGTCGGCACGCAGGCGGCGCGCTTCCTCCTGAACCTCGCCTCGACCATGGTGCTGGCGCGCCTGCTCGACGCGAAGGACTTCGGCGTGGTCGCGGTCGCCGCCGCGAGCATCGGGGTGTTCGGCCTCGTCAAGGACGCGGGGCTCGCCTCGGCGACGATCCAGCAGCCGGTCGTCGACCACCGGCAGGTGAGCACGCTCTTCTGGGCGACGGCGGCCTTCTCCGCGACCGTGAGCCTCGTCGTCGCCGCCCTGGCCCCGGTGCTCGCCTGGTTCTACGGCGACTCCCGCGTACGCGACGTCGTCCTCGCGCTCTCGGCGGTGCCGCTGATCGACGGGCTGGGGATGCAGCACCTCGCGATCATGACGAGGCGCATGGAGTTCCCGAGGATCTCCGCGATCGATGCCGTCGCGATGCTGGCCGCCTTCGTCGCGGCGGTCGCGGTCGCGCGGCGGGGTGGCGGGTACTGGGCGCTGGTCGCCCAGGAGGTCGTCGGCGCGATCGTCGGCACGCTGCTCGCGTGGGCTCTGTGCCGGTGGCGCCCGGGGGCTCCGTCGCGTGCCGCGGGCGTGGGCCGCATGGTCCGCTTCGGCCTGAACCAGAGCGGGGTCCGGGTGCTGTCCCACCTCACGAACAACCTCGACACCGTCGTCGTCGGCCGCTTCAGCGGACTCCAGCGCGCGGGCATCTACGACCGCGCGTTCCGCGTGCTCACGCTGCCGTTCCAGCTCCTCACCGGCCCGCTCGGTTCGGTGGTGGTCCCCGCGCTCTCGCGCCTGCAGGGCGACCCCTCCCGCTACCGATCGTTCTACCGGCAGTGGGTGCGCCTGATCTACGCGCTCAGCATGCCGCTCGTCGTGTTCCTGTTCGTCGACGCGAAGCCGGCCGTGATCGCCGTACTGGGAGCGCGCTGGGCGGGAATGGTGCCGATCTACCGCGCGCTCGCACCGGCTGCCTTCTTCGGCCGGGTTTCCTTCGTCGCGGGTTGGCTCTTCACCTCGACCGGCCGGGCCGACCGGCACCTGCGCTGGGTGGCCCTGTCCTTCGTGCCGATGCTCGTGGGCTACGCGATCGGGGTGCGGTGGGGGGCCTTCGGCGTCGCCGTCGCGCACAGCCTCGTGTCGGTCCTCCTGTGGTACCCGGGCATCTCCTTCGGCTGCCGGGCGGCGCCGGTCGAGCCGCGCGACGTGACGGAGCAGATGTGGCTCCCGGGCATCCTCTCGGTCGTCGCGGGAGGCGTACTGCACCTCCTCCTCCTCCACGTCCTGCCGAAGATCCGTCCGCTCACCGTCGGTCTCGTCGTGCACGCGTTCATTTACGCGGCGATCTACCTGGCGCTCTGGGCGTCCTTCCCGGCGGGGCGGCGGGCGCTGCGGGAGTTGTTCGAGCAGGTGCTCTCGCTGCGCGGCGGCGTCGGGCCGACGGGCGGGGCGCGCCCCGCACCGGGCGACGACGCGCCCGGGCTCCAAGCCGGGAGTCGCGGCAGGCTGGATCGAGACGACGTCGGCGAGGGGTGACGGCTCGTCCCGTGCGACGCCGCGAGGGCGGGAACTCCGCCGCGCGTCCGCGCCTACTCGAAGGTTCCGCCCTCGGGACCGAAGAGGATCGTGCTGCCGTTCGCGCGGTTGCCGGTCTCGTCGAGGTTGCCGGCAGCGATGTCGAACTCGAAGCCGCCGTTGAACTCCGAGCGGTTCGAGTCGAGGCCGGAGCCACCGACCGTGAAGCGGAAGCCGGGCCCGCCGGACGAGGTCGCCGAGTTCGCCTTGAAGCGCACCGTCGGCGCGGTCAGGAGAAAGCCGCCGCCCGCGTTGGCCTCGGCGGAGTTCTGGTAGACGTTCGCGCCCATGCCGTTCACGAGGAACCCGAAGCCGCCGTTCCCGTTGGCCTTGAGCGCGCCGCTCTGGTTGCCGTCGAGGATGGCGTCGATCCCGTCGACGCGGATCCCGTCGAGGCCGTTCGACTCGGTGGTGCAGGCGACGACCTTGGGCAGGGGGCCGTTCATCCGGATGCCGTAGCCGCCGTTGGTCTTGACCGAGAGGGAGTCGACCCGCGCGTCCTCGCCCGAGAGCCGCACGCCGTCAACCGTGTTGCCGCGGACCGTGAGCTCCTTGTAGACGTTGCCGGAGCCCGCGCCCGAGTCCGCGATGCCGACCGCGAAGCGCTGAACGACGCCTCGCCGGACGAACACGTTCCGGGCCCCGCCCTTCACGAGGATGCCCGTGCCGGTGCGGTCCGCGGCCTTGGCCGGGCCGCTCACCCGGAAGTCCTTGCCGAGGTTGATCGTCACGTTCGACGCGCTGACGACGAGCCCGTTCACCTTGCCGGCATCCTGGCAGTTCAGGTCGGTCTGCAGGATCATCTCCTCGTCGTCGCCGAAGAAGGCGGCGTCGAGTTCCTGCCCGCAACGGATCTCGCGGAGCTCGCCGCTCGGTTCCATGCCCACGGTCGCGGTCGGAGAGACCGGGTTGATCGCGATCACGTGGCGGCAGGGCGCATGGTACATCTTCACGTCGAGGTCGCGCGTGATCTTCTTGAGATGGGGCTCGAAGGCGGCGATCAGGCCGGGCACCGTGGAGGCGCCGAGCGGGCAGCCCGCGGCGACCAACGCGTCCGGCGTGCAGCGCTTCGAGACCGTGTCGAGGAGGCGAGCGCGGGCCCGGTCGATGCACTCGACCTGCTTTTCCTTGAGTGGTTCGCCGGTGTCCGGTGCGGTGCAGGCATCGCCCCCGTTCTTCGTCAGCGAGAACTCGCACTTGGAGACGCACTGCTGGATCTGCGAGGAGACCCGGGCGATCTGGGAGTTGATCGAGCGGACGCAGGACTCCGTGTCCTTCGAGACCGGCGAGGTCGGGCGCGGGCAGCCGGGCGTGCTCCGCGTCCAGAGGCTCGCGACGAGGTTCGAGAGCGAGTCCTCGAGCGAGCCCGTACCGCTCAGCATGGCGGCGTAGAGCTCGAGGGGAACGGTCTTCGACAGCGCGCAGACCTGCGCGAACGAGGTCGTCGTGCACTTGTTGAACTGGCCGATCATCTTGCCGGCCGCGTCCTTCACCTGGTCCGAGGTGTCGCGGTCGTCCTCGCAGGCGACCGGCGCCTCGAGGCTCAGGTTGCGCACCTCGCAGCCGCCGCGCGCGGACAGGTAGGTGTTGGTGTAGTTCTGGGCGGCCTCGGCGATGCGCTTCACGCAGGAGGCCTGGTCGCCGACCTCGGAGGCCCGGGACGGGCCCGGGACGACCGAGAGCAGGAGAGCTGCCATCGCGGGGGCGAATCTGCGGATCTTCATGGAGCGACTTCCCGGCGCGCGACTTCGGGACCCCGATGTGGCGTCCCGGCGCGGCCGTTTCAGGCTACCATCCCCGTCCGAGCCGGGACAATGCATGAAATCGATTCGCCCCGGCGGGTCAGGCCCGGTCAGTTGCCCTATCGCCTGGCCCCCACGGCGATCGAGGTCAGCAGGTCCAGCGCGGCCGCCATCCTCGGCCCGTGCCAGAAGACCAGGGTCCCGTCGACCACCCGGATCGCCCCGGCCCGGGCGGCACGGGTCCCGGAGAGGGGCCCGGAGGCGAGGTCCTGGGCGTCCCTGGGGACGAACCGGAAGGGCTCGTCGGGCAGCAGCACGACCTCCGGGTCCGCCTCGGCGACCGCCTCGATCGCGACCCGCGGGTAGCGCCCCTCGGCCCCGGCGAAGGCGTTCTCGATCCCGGCGCGGGCGAGCAGGTCGTGGGCGTAGGTGTCGGCCGAGAGCGTCATCCACGGGTCCTTCCAGACCGCGACGAAGCCGCGTACCGGGGCGGCGCCCGCGCGCGAGGCGTCCGCCGCGGCGACGGCCCGGACGATCGGGTCGATCACGCGGGCCGCGTCCGTGGCCGAGGCGCCGAGCCCGGCGAGCCAGCGCACCTGCGCGACCGCCTCGTCGACCGTGCGCGGGTAGTCGACCCAGACCGCGATCCCGCGCTCGCGCAGGCGCGCGACGTCGGCGGCGCGGTTCTCCTCGAGGTTCGCGAGCACGAGGTCGGGGCCGAGCGCCGCGATCGCCTCGACGTCGGGGTTCTTGGTTCCGCGCACGCGCGGCAGGCGGGCGACGCCGTCCGCGGGATGCACGCACCAGTCGGTGACGCCGACCAGCCGGTCGCCGAGCCCGAGCTCGAACAGGGTCTCGGTCACGCTCGGCACGAGCGAAACGATCGCGCGGGGCTCGCGCGGCACCCGCACGTGCGCGCCTGAGGCGTCGGTCGCGGGCTCGCCCGACGGAGCGGCGACGACGTCTCCCGGGGCCGCCGACGGCGACGAGCGCGGAAGAACTCCGTCGCTGGCCGGCGTCCCGCCGCGCGGCGCACTCACGCGGGCACCGGGTCGAGCGCGGCACCCGCGCTCGCCTCGCAGGCGAGGATCTCCGGGATCCGCCCGGTCTCGCGCCGGTAGGCGGCCGCGACGCGGTGGCGGAACGCGTCCACCGCCCCCGACTCGACCAGCTGCACCGTGCAGCCGCCGAAGCCGCCGCCGGTCATCCGCGAGCCGTGGACGCCGGGCAGGCCCGACGCGAGTTCGACCAGGAGGTCGAGCTCCGGGCAGCTCACCTCGAAGTCGTCGCGCAGGCTCGCGTGGGAATCCGCCAGCAGGGAGGCGACGCGAGCGAGGTCTCCCGACTCCAGCGCGGACGCGCAAGAGGACACGCGCCGGTTCTCGGCGAGGACGTGCCGGCAGCGCCGGAAGACGACCGGGTCGAGCGAGTCGCGGACCGCTTCGAGGTCCTCGGGCGTCGCGTCGCGCAGGGCCTCGATCGCGGGGTTCGCCCGCGCGAGCGCCGCGACTCCCTCCTCGCACTGGGCTCGCCGGAGGTTGTACTCGCCCGAGGCGAGCTCGTGGCGTACCGAGCTGTTGCAGACCACGATCCGGAGGTGGCCCGGGAGCGCGACCGGGCGGTGGCCGAGCGAGCGGCAGTCGAGCAGGAGCGCCGAGCCGCGCTCGCAGAGGAGTGCTGCCATCGGGTCCATGATGCCGCTTCGCGTCCCGACGAACTCGTTCTCGGCCTCGCGGCAGCGCACCGCGAGCTCCGAGGGTTCCATCGCGGTCCCGGCGAGCCCGAGCAGCGCACGCCCGGTCGCGACCAGCAGCGCGGCCGACGACGACAGGCCCGCGCCGAGCGGCACCTCGCTCGCGATCCGGACGTCGGCGCCCGGGACCGGGACGCCGGCCGCGAGGAGGGCGCGCGCGAGCCCGTGCGGGTAGTCGCTCCAGTCGCGGCGGGGGCCCTCGCCCGGCGCCGCGAGGTCCACCGTCACGGTCTCGCCGAGGTCGTCGGAGCGCAGGACGAGCTTCGCGTCGTCGCGCCTGCGCGCGGCGACCCAGGTCGAGCGGTCGATCGCGGCGGGCAGGACGAACCCGTCGTTGTAGTCGGTGTGCTCGCCGACCAGGTTCACGCGGCCCGGGGCGCGCGCGAGGACCGACCCGGGCCCCGCGCGGGCGCGGAGCCGCTCCGCCACGGCGCAGGGCGACCCGGTCACGGGAGCGCGGCCGTTCAGCCGCCGGCGACGATCTGGCGGAGCACGAACGGCAGGATGCCGCCGTGGAGGTAGTATTCGACCTCGATCGGGGTGTCGATGCGCACCCGGACCGGGACCTCCAAGCGCTCGCCGTTCGCGCGCTCGATGCCGAGCGCGAGCATCTGCCGGGGCTTGAAGCCCGGCGCCTCCAGCCCCGTGATCGAGAAGGTCTCGCGCCCGTCGAGTCCGAGCGTGGCGGCGCTCGTGCCCTCCTCGAACTGGCAGGGCAGCACGCCCATGCCGACGAGGTTGCTGCGGTGGATGCGCTCGAAGCTCTGGGCGACCACCGCGCGCACGCCGAGCAGTCGGGTGCCCTTCGCGGCCCAGTCGCGCGAGCTGCCGGTGCCGTACTCCTGGCCCGCGAACACGACCAGCGGGACGCCGGCCTCCCGGTAGCGAACGGCGGCGTCGTAGATGCTCGCCTGCTCGCCCGACGGCTGGACGGCGGTCACGCCGCCCTCGACGCCCGGCACCATGAGGTTCTTGATCCGGACGTTCGCGAACGTTCCGCGCGTCATGACGCGGTCGTTGCCGCGGCGCGCGCCGTAGGAGTTGAAGTCGGCGGGGGCCACGCCCTGCTCGGTGAGCCAGCGCCCGGCGGGCGTGGTCGGCTTGAACGCCCCGGCCGGGCTGATGTGGTCGGTCGTCACGGAGTCGCCGAAGATCGCGAGCGCGCGAGCGCCGCGGACGTCCGCGAAGCGCCCGGGCTCGAGCGAGAAGTCGAGGAAGAACGGCGGCTCCTGGATGTAGGTCGAGGCCGGGTCCCAGGCGTAGACGAGGCCGGGCGTGGACGGCACGTCGTTCCACAGCGGGTTCTGGCCGGCGAAGTCGGAGTAGAGCCGGCGGAAGCTCGCCGCGTCGGTCGCCGCGTGCAGGCAGTCGCGGACCTCGGCCGTGGTCGGCCAGACGTCGCGCAGGAACACCTCGCGCCCGTCCTTGCCGCGGCCGAGCGGCTCGCGCGCGAGATCGACGTCGACGCGGCCGGCGAGCGCGAACGCGACCACGAGCGGCGGGCTCATGAGGAAGTTCGCCCGCACCGCCTGGTGCACGCGGGCCTCGAAGTTGCGATTGCCCGAGAGCACGCTCGCCGCGACGACGTCGTGCTTGCCGATCGCGTCTTCGAGTCGCGGGTCGAGCGGTCCGGAGTTGCCGATGCAGGTCGTGCAGCCGTAGCCGACGGTCTCGAAGCCGAGTGCGTCGAGTGCCGGCTGGAGTCCGGTGCGGGCGAGGTAGTCGCTCACCACGCGGGAGCCCGGCGCGAGCGACGTCTTCACGGTCGGCGGCACGCGCAGTCCGCGCTCGACCGCCTTCTTCGCGAGCAGCCCGGCCGCGAGCATGACGCTCGGGTTCGACGTGTTCGTGCACGAGGTGATCGCCGCGATGACGACGTCGCCGTCGCCGAGCGTCGCCTCCCCGGCCGATCCCTCGCCGACCGCGACCGGGACGCGCCGGCCGAGGGTGTCGGGCTTCTTGCCGAAGCCGTTCTCCGCGACCGGTCGCGCGAGCAGGTCCGTGAACTGGCGCTTCAGCTCCGGCAGGTCGATGCGGTCCTGCGGCCGCTTGGGGCCGGCGACCGCCGGCACGACCGATCCCAGGTCGAGTTCCAGCACCTCGCTGTAGTCGCAGGCGCCGGCCTTCGGGATGCCGAACATGCCCTGCGCCTTCCAGTAGGAGCGCACGAGGTCGACCTGCTCCTCGCTGCGCCCGGTCGCGGCGAGGTAGCGGCAGGTCTCGTCGTCGACCGGGAAGAAGCCCATCGTCGCGCCGTATTCGGGCGCCATGTTGGCGATCGTCGCGCGGTCGGTCGCCGCGAGCGACGCGGCGCCCTCGCCGTGGAACTCGACGAACTTGCCGACGACCTTCGCGCGCCGGAGCAGCTCGGTCACGCGCAGGACGAGGTCGGTCGCGGTCACGCCCTCGCGCAGCGCGCCGACGAGGTTCACGCCGACCACGTCGGGGGTGAGGAAGTAGACCGGCTGGCCGAGCATCCCGGCCTCCGCCTCGATGCCGCCGACGCCCCAGGCGACGATGCCGAGCCCGTTGATCATCGTCGTGTGCGAGTCGGTGCCGACGAGGGTGTCCGGCAGCGCGACCCCGTCGCGGAGGAGCACGCCATGGGCGAGGTACTCGAGGTTCACCTGGTGGCAGATGCCGATCCCCGGCGGGACGACGCGGAAGGTGTCGAAGGCCTGCATGCCCCACTTCAGGAACTCGTACCGCTCGCGGTTGCGCTCGAACTCGAGCTCCATGTTGCGCCGCAGCGCGTCCGCGCGGCCCGCGACGTCGACCTGCACCGAGTGGTCGACGACGAGGTCGACCGGGACGAGCGGCTCGACGATCTTCGGATCCTTGCCGAGCCGCGCCACGGTCGAGCGCATCGCGGCCAGGTCGACCAGCAGCGGCACCCCGGTGAAGTCCTGCAGCAGGATGCGCGCGACGACGAAGGGGATCTCCTCGGTCCGCTCCGCCCGCGGCTTCCAGGCCGCGAGGGTGCGCACGTCCTTCTCGGCGATCTTGCGGCCGTCGCAGTTGCGCAGCACCGACTCGAGCACGATGCGCAGGCTGACCGGCAGGCGCGAGATCGCGCCCAGCCCGGCCTCCTCGAGCGCCGGCAGCGAGTAGAAGCGGCTCTTGCCGCCGCGGCCGAGGGGGAACTCCCGGAGGGAGTCGAACAGGGGCTTGGCCGAAGCTTGCGCGCTCATGCGGGCGATCTAACGCGACCCCCGGGGAGCCGCAATTTCGGCGCGTCGATCGGCGGGCTGCGACCGCGTGCGGCGCCGCCGCGTCAGCCGAGCCGGAAGCCCAGCACGAATCCGGCGGCGAAGGCGCCGCCGAAGGGCAGGTTCGCGCTCGCGACGCGCCAGGCGCGGTCGAGCAGGGTGGTCCCGTCGGGCGACTGCCACTGCGCGCGCGCAGCGGCCTCGACGTGCTCCCAGTGGACCTCGACCCAGCCGTACCAGGCGAGCACCTGCACCAGCAGGAAGCCGAGGCCGACGACCAGCAGGGCGGCCCGCGACAGCTTCTTCGCCGCGTAGCCGACGGCCGCGCCGAACAGGCCGCCCACGCCGAGCGCTCCGAGCGGGCCGGACAGCAGCTCCTGCGGGAACATGCGACGGGAGACTACGGCCGACCCGCCCGCGGTGCAAAGACCTCGGCGTCGGCGCGCGCGTCCCCGGTCGCCTTCAGCCCCGGCGTCCCTTCGACCGCGCCCGTCCGCCGGTGGGCGGCCCGGCGGGTTCGTCGCCGGCGAGATCGGCGGGTGCGAGCGTCGCGCCCCGGGCGAGAGACGCGAGTACGGTCCGCCGGGTCGCCTCGTCGCGTCGTCGCGCCGCGGCGTCGCGACGCGCGAGCGAGGCGAGCGGCATGCGCAGGCGCTGGTTGCCGCGCAACCGCGACTCGTTGCGGCCGAGGAACGCCCAGTAGAGCGGCGTGACCGGGCAGTCGCGCGCCGGGTCGAAGGCGCAGCCCTCGCAGGAGTCGCTCATCCGGTGGAGGTAGGCGGCGCCCGAGACGTAGGGCTTCGTCGTCATGACGTCGCCCGCGGCGAAGCTCCCCATGCCGACGACGTTGGGCTCGACCACCCAGTCGAAGGCGTCGTCGTAGGCGACCCAGAACCAGTCGGCGAGCTCGCGGGCCGAGACGCCGAGCAGCGTCGCCAGGTTCGAGAGCACCATGAGGCGCGTGATGTGGTGGGAGTGGCCGTCGCGCCACACGTCGGCGACGACGCCGTCGAGGCAGGCGAGCCCCGAGGGCGCGCCTGCCCAGAAGGCGCGCGGCAGGGGCTCGTTCGCGTCGAGGAAGCGCGGGTCGCCGTCGGGCGACGGCGGAAGCCCCGGCACCGCGCGGAAGCCGTCGGTCGCCTCGTGGACGTGGCGCACGAACTCGCGCCAGCCCAGCACCTGGCGAACGAAGCCCTCCTTGGACGCGATCGGGAGGTCCATCGCCGCCGCGTCGGCGACGACCTGCGACGGCAGCAGTCGGTGGAGGTTCAGGAGCGGCGAGATCCCGGTGTGGAAGAGCCCGGGCTCCGCGCGCGCCATCGCGTCCTCGAACGGGCCGAAGTGCGGCAGGCAGTCGCGCTTCGCCCACGTCCACTGCGCGCGCGCGTCGGCCTCGGTCGCGGGCAGGCGCTCGAGGTCGAGTCGGCCCGGGTGCGAGGCGAAGCGACGATCGAGGAGGTCGCGCACCTCCTCCTTCACGTCGTCGACCGGGAACGTGGGCGGCGTCGGCGCCGGCGGGTCGCCGCGCCACGGCTTGCGGTTCTCGACGTCGAAGCTGAAGCGCCCGCCGACCGGCTTGCCGCGCTCCATCAGGATGCCGGTCGCGCGTCGCACGACCCGGTAGAAGGCGTCCATGCGCCAGGGCGGGCCGCCCGCGGCGGCGAAGTGCTCGTCGGTCGTGAGCCATCCCTCGTGGGGGATCTCGGCGATCGAGCCGTCGGCGACGAGCGGGGCGAGCTCGCATCGGAGTTCTCGCTCGGCGGGTCGCATGACGCGCAGCGGGCCGGTTGCGGCGAGCACCTCGCGCAGGCCGTCCGCGTAGCCCCCCGCCGTCGCGACGTGGCGCACGGCGACGCCGCGTGCCGCCTGCTCGATCGCGAAATGGCGCAGGTTCGCGAGCACGAGCGCGAGCTTGCGACGATGGTACGGACGCCGTCCCGCCTTCTCCGCGCTCTCGACCAGGACCACGCCGAGATCGCGCGCGGGCTCGCGCGAGAGCGGCCCGATCGCGTCGGAGAGCTGGTCGTAGGGCACGAACAGCCACCGTCGGCCTTCCGCGGTCGTGCCCGAGGACTCGAGCGCCGCGGCGAGCCGACGCCGGAACGGCGACGCCGGCTCCCGCCCGGTCTCGCCGGGGGGCGTCCGCCGGGGACTCATCGCGGACGCGCCGCGATCAGGCCGCGTGATCGCACCGGAGCACCTCCCCGAAGCCTCGCACCAGGCACTCGATGAAGAAATCCGGGTCCGGGATGGCGGCGGGATCGGTGGAGATGCCGACCGAGCAGGTCCCGTCGTAGGAGAGCATCGTCATGTTGGCCGCGGCACCGGTGAGCGGCCCGAAGCCGATCATCTGGTCGATCCGCGCGCCGGCGAGGAACAGCGGGAACGACGGCCCGCGCACGTTGCTGGTGAGGAAGTCGACGCCCTTCAGCATGGAGCCCAGGATCGAGGCGGAGACGGCGGCCGGGAAGCTCGTGAACAGCGCCGCGAGTTCGTCCACCACCGGCAGGGCCGGCTCGTCGCGCTCCTCGCGGGCGAGCCGCCCGATCGTGCGCATCGCGTGGGCCGGGTCGGGGCTGCCGATCGGCACCTCGAAGCGCACCGGCACGAAGTGGTTCCCGCCGGTGCCGGCCTCGCCCTCGGAGCGCAGGTTGATCGGCATGGTCATCCGCAGGCGGCTCGGGGTCGCGCCGTGGGCCTCGTGGTAGTGGCGCAGCCCGGCGGCGGCCGCCGCGACGAAGGCGTCGTTGATCGTGCCGCCGGCGTTGCGCGCCGCCTGCTTCAACTCGCGAAAGTCGATCGTCGTCACGTCCATGCGGATGCGGGTCGAGCGCTTCGTCATGAGCGGCGAGAGGGGGCTCGACACCGGCCGCAGCAGGTGGCCGACCGAGGCGACCGCCCGCAGGACGCCCCTCGCGCCGCCGAGCGGGTCGCGCACGACCTCGGTCAGTCCCTCGGCGACGAAGCTCCAGGCGCGCCGCACGCGGCTCACCTGCTTGCGCCGCTCGTAGCCGAGCGCGTCGAGCATGCGCTCGGCGATGCTCATGACCCGGAACGGCGGCAGGTCCGGCAGCTCGGCCGGCCCCTCGTGCCCCGATCGCTCGAGCTCGACCAGCGAGGACAGCATCTGGACGAGCCCGACGCCGTCGGACAGCGAGTGGTGGAGCTTCATGACGAGCGCGGCGCGCCCGGCCAGGAGTCCCTCGACGACCCGCATCTGCCAGAGCGGGCGGTCGCGGTCGAGGCCCTCCATCGCGAGCGGCTGCGCGAAGTCGAGCAGGTCGCGCAGCGTCGAGCCCTCGGCGAGACGCTCGAAGCGGACGTGGAACGAGAGGTCGAAGTCGGGGTCGACGACCCAGCGCGGCGGCGCGATCGACAGCGGGTTCACGGCGACCTTCTGCCGCAGCCGGGGCAGGACGCGCGTCGCCTGGTCGACCTTCGCGAGCAGGCGCTCGCGGTCGGGCGCGGCGTCGAGCAGCGACAGCGTGACGATCGTCGAGCGCAGCGCCGGGTCGTGCTCGATGAACCACATGAGCGCGTCGCTGTCGCTCATGCGGTCTTCGAAGCGTGTCTCCTCGACGGTGTCCATCGCGTGTTTCGTTCGTCCGCGGCGCGGGCGCTCGCGGAGTAGGCCGCGCCCGCGCCGTCGCGTCAAGCGGAGGGACGCCGATGATCGTCGTCGCCCGTCCCGGCGCTCAGCCGAAGACCGCGGGCCGCCGCCCGGCCCACGGCGCGGCCTCCTCGAGGCTCGCCGCGACCGACAGCAGCAGGTCCTCGCGGCCGAAGGCGGCGGCGAGCTGCGCTCCCACGGGCAGGCCGTCCGCGGTCCAGTGGAGCGGCAGCGAGATCGCGGGTTGTCCCGAGAGGTTGAACGGCGAGGTGTACGCGCCGTAGGGCGCCGCGCGCAGGAAGGCGCGCAGGGGATCGTCGGGCGTGGACGTGATCCAGCCGATCTCCGGCGGCGGCTGCGCGGTGGTCGGCGTGACGAGCAGGTCGAAGCCCTCGTCCCACCAGGCGGCGAGCCTGCGCCCGAACGCGTGCACCTCGTCGATGCAGTCGAGCAGCTGCGGGGCCGTCATCTCGCGCGAGCGCTCGGCGAGCGCCCAGGTGAGCGGCTCGACGTCGCCCGGGCCGAGCGTGCGACCGAGCCTGCGACCCCACGCCTCGACCGCCTGTGCCACGTTCGCGCCGACGACCCGCACGTAGGTCATGATCGTCGAGGGGTCGTCGAGGGCCGCCGGATGCGCCTCGACGACGTCGTGGCCGAGATCGCGCAGCAGCGACGCCGCGCGGTCGGCGGCGGCGCGGCACTCCGGGTGGAGTTCGAGTCCGCGGTTCGCGGGCGGCTCGCGCAGGACGCCGATCCGCAGGCGTCCCGGTCGCGCGGAGACCGCCTCGCGAAACGGTCGCGCGGGCGGCGGGGCGAAGTAGGGGTCGCCGAGCTGCGGACCTGCGACCGCGTCGAGCAGCGCGGCCGCGTCGCGCACCGAGCGCGTCACCGCGAACTCGACCGAGAAGCCGCTCCAGCGCTCGCCCGCGGCGGGTCCGAACGAGCAGCGGCCGCGCGTCGTCTTGAGCCCGACGAGCCCGCAGGAGGAGGCCGGGATGCGGATCGACCCGCCGCCGTCGCTCGCGTGGGCGAACGGCACGATGCCCGCGGCGACCGCGGCCGCGGAGCCGCCGCTCGAGCCGCCCGCGCCGTGGCCCAGGCTCCAGGGATTGCGCGTCGGCGGAAAGGCATCGGGCTCGGTGGTCGGCAGCAGGCCGAGCTCGGGCGTGCTCGTGCGGCCGAGCGTGACGAGACCCGCCTGCTCGAACCGGCGCACGAGCCAGGCGTCGGTCGTCTCGCGGAACTCGGCTTCGTGCAGGACGCGCATGCCGCCCGAGAAGCGGCGTCCGGCCTGCGTGCCGCCGAGGTCCTTCAGCAGGAACGGCACGCCGCGAAACGGCCCGTCGGGCAGGTCGGCGCTCTTCGCGCGTGCGCGCGCCGCGTCGAGGTCGCGGTGCACGACGGCGTGGATCTCGGGATCGATGCGCAGCAGCCGCTCGATCGCGCCTTCGACGAGCTCGGCGGGCGACACCTCCCCGCGGCGGACGAGTTCGGCCTGGGCGGTGGCGTCGAGCGCGGCGATCTCCTGGGACTGCGGCATGGTTCCTCCTCGATGCGCCCGGACGACACGGGGCGCGGGTGGCGCACGAAAGCGCCTGCGCGCCGGCGACGCAAACCCTCCGCGCCGGCTTCGCGCCGAACGTCGCCCCTCGGCCGGCTGCGGGACCCGGGCGCCCGCGCCGCGCCGGAGGTCGGGCCGACCCGGCCCGCGTGCGCCGCTCAGTCGAGGTGGGCGCGTGCGAGCAGGTCGAGCGGGTGCTCGACGCGCACGTCGATCCCGCGGGAGAGTGCGCCCGAGCGCACCTGGACGAGGCAGCCCGGGTTCGCCGCGGCGACGATCCGCGCGCCGCTCGCCACGACCGCGTCGATCTTGCGCTCGAGCAGGCGCGCGGCCATCTCCGGCTCGGTCAGGTTGTAGGTCCCGGCGCTGCCGCAGCAGAGCTCCGACTCGCGCAGCGGCACGAGCGGCTTCTCGCAGACCGCGCGGAGGAGCGCGCGCGGCTCCTCGCGGACCCCCTGGCCGTGCGCGAGGTGGCACGGGTCGTGGACGGCGACGGTCTCGGCGATCCGCCGCCGCGGCTCGGGCAGCCCGAGTCGCGCGAGCAGCGCGAGCGGGTCGATCGTCTTCGCGGCGAGCGCGCCCGCGGCCGGCTCCTCCGCGAGCAGGTGACCCGCCTCGCGCAGGTGGGCGCCGCAGCCGGCGGCGCTCGGCAGGATCCAGTCCACCGGTTCGTCGCCCAACGAGCGGAGCAGCGTGCGCAGCAGGCCGCGGCCGTCGTCGGCGCGGCCGAGGTGGTGGGGCAGGGCACCGCAGCAGCCCGACCGGTGCGCGACCCGAACGCGGACCCCGGCCGCCGCGAGCAGTCCGACGGTGGCGTGCGCGGTCTCCGGGAAGAGCGTCTCCGCGACGCACCCCGGCAGGAAGAGCGCCGTGCCACGCGGCGTCCCGACGGGCTCGACGACCTCGGGCAGGGCGGGCGTTCCGCGCGCGGGCGGCACCGCAGCGGCGAACGCGAGCAGCGACCCGGCGCGCGTCCCGTGCAGCCGGCGGGCCGCGCGCGCCAGCAAGGAGGCGCCGCCGACCGCGCGCAGCGGCGCGAAGGCGATCCGGCGGGCGAACGGCCGCACGAGCAGGGCGGCGAGCGCGCGTCGCGCGGCGCGAGCCGGGGCGCCCCGGCGGTCCTCGATCCACGGCCGCGTGGCGCCGATCACCGCGCCGTAGGGCACGCCCGAGGGACACGCGGTCTCGCACGCGAGGCAGCCGAGGCAGGCGTCGAGGTGGCGCGTCACCTCGGCGGTCGGCTCGATGCGACCTTCCTCGAGCGCGCGCACCAGGTGGATGCGGCCGCGCGGCGAGTCGGCCTCGCGGCCGGTCTCGACGTAGGTCGGGCATGCGTCCTGGCAGAGCCCGCAGTGGACGCAGGCGAGCAGCGGCGCGGTGTCGACGAAGCGTCGCTGCGTGCCGCGCGGCTCGGGCGGGGCCGTGGCCTCGCCGCTCCCGGGTCCGTTCACGTGACTCGTCTCCGCCATCGCGCCTTCCTAGACCCCGCCCGGCAGGCGGCCCGGCGACAGGATGCCGCCGGGGTCGAGCGCGCGCTTCACTCCGCGCACGAGCGCCAGGGACTCGCCCGGGTCGCCCCAGGGATCGGCGTCGCCGACCAGCCGCGGCTTCACCTCGGCGCTCGCCCGCTCGACCACGACCGCGGCGTCGGGATCCTCGCGGCGCGCGCGCAGCGCGCGGAGGACCGGGGCGACCGCGACCGCGTCGGCAATCGCGGCGCGCGCGATCCCGCTCGCGACCTGCGCCGAGAGCGGCGCGCGCACCCCGCAGTCGCGCGCCGCCCGCGCGAGCGACTCGAGGGCGAGGCCGGTGCGGTCGGGTAGCGTCGAGACGCGCAGGATCGCGGCCGCCTCCCGGAGCGGGAACTCCGCGAGCCGGGCGCGAAGCGCCGTCGCGTCCTCGACCTCGACGGCGCGATGGCCCCGCGCCTCGGTCTCCGTGCGCGCGCGCAGGAGGCCGCAGGCGACTTCCGGGGGGAGTCCCGCACAGCCGAACACGACGCGGGTGGCCGGTCCGCCGGCCTCCGCGACGAGTTCGAGCCACGCGGGCTCGAACGCGTCGCGCAGGGCGAGTGCCAGGTCGCAGGCCTCGCGCGGGCTCGCGACCTCCACCTCGACCGCGCCCTCCCCGGGCGGCACCGGCACGGTCTTGAAGGTCGCCGCGAGCACGACGCCGAGCGAGCCGAGCGCGCCCACGTGGAGACGCGGCAGGTCGTAGCCGGCGACGTTCTTCACGACGCGGCCCCCGCCGCGCACCACCACGCCCTCGCCCGAGACCGTCTCGATCCCGAGCAGCAGGTCGCGCACGCCGCCCTGCGAGGCGCGCAGCGGTCCCGCGAGGTTCGCGGCGACGAGCCCGCCGACGGTCGTCTCCGCGGGCGCAGGCGGGTCGAGCGGAAGCCACTGCCCGGCCCGGCGCAGCCGCTCGTCGAGCGCGGCGAGCGTGCAGCCGGCCTCGACCGTCACCGTCATGTCCGCCGCGTGGTGTTCGACGACCCGGTCCACGCGGTCCATCCGCAAGAGGAGGCCCAGGTGCCGTGGCGGCGCGCCGATCGAGAGGTGGCGGCCGAGCCCGCTCGCGACCAGCGCGATGCCGCCGCGAACCGCGATCGCGACCGCGCGCCGAGCCTGCTCCGCGTCCGCCGGGCGCACCACCGCGAACGGGGCGACGCCGTCGACGAGGTCGCCGGGTCCGGCCTCGCGCACGGCGTCGGCGCCGAGTTCGGAGGCGAGCGCCGCGAGCGCCGCGGCGTGATCGCCGGACGGCGCGCTCACATCGCCGCCTGCCGGCGCGGAGCCCGCGCCTCGACGCAGACCTTCGCGTCGGGGACGACCTTGTGGGGATTCGCCCGCCCCTCGGGATCGAACACCGCCTTGAGGCGCGTCATCGCGAGCAGGTCGTCGGGCGAGAAGAGCAGCGGCATCTGCCCGATCTTCTCGACGCCGATCCCGTGTTCGCCCGAGAGGCTGCCGCCGAGCGCGACGCAGGCCGCGAGGATCTCGTGCCCGGCCTCGATCACGCGCCGCACCTCGTCGGCGTCGCGCTCGTCGAACAGGATCACCGGGTGGATGTTGCCGTCGCCGGCATGGAGCAGGTTGCCGATCCGAAGCCGGTGGCGCTCGGCGGTGGCGGCGATCGCCCGCACGATCTCGGGAAGGCGACTGCGCGGCACGACGCCGTCCTGCGTGCAGTAGTTGGGCGCGAGCCGTCCGACCGCGCCGAACGCGCGCTTGCGCGCCTTCCACAGGAGCGCGCGCTCCGCCTCGTCGCGCGCGACCCGGATCTCGCGCGAGCCGTTGCGGCGGCACACCGCGGAGACCGCCTCCGCCTGCTCCTCGAGCCCGGCCGCCGGCCCGTCGAGCTCGACCAGCAGCACCGCGCCGGCGTCGGCCGGGAATCCCGCGGAGAAGGCCTGCTCGACCGCCTGGAGGACCAGGCGGTCCATCATCTCGAGCGCGGCGGGCACGATGCCCGAGGCGATCACGTCCGACACCGCCTCGCTCGCCGCGTCCACCGAGTCGAAGATCGCGAGCAGCGTGCGCACCGCCTCCGGCGCGCGCACGAGGCGCAGGGTCGCGCGGGTCGTGATCCCGAGCGTGCCCTCGGAGCCGACCACGAAGCCGACCAGGTCGGGGCCCGGGCGGTCCTCGACCGCGCCGCCCAGGCGCACGACCTCGCCCGAGGGGAGCACGAGCTCGACGCCGAGCACGTGGTTCACCGTGACGCCGTACTTGAGCGTGTGCGGCCCGCCCGAGTTCTCGGCGACGTTGCCGCCGATCGTGCAGGCGGTCTGGCTCGAGGGGTCGGGAGCGTAGAGGAGGCGGTCGCCCTGCACCGCGCGGGTGACCCAGGAGTTCACGACGCCGGCCTGCGCGACGAGGCGACGGTTGCGCAGGTCGATCGACTCGATCTCCCGCAGCCGGCTCGTGCAGACCATGACCGGCGCCGCGAGCGGCAGCGTTCCGCCCGAGAGCCCGGTGCCGGCGCCCCGCGGCACGAATGCGACCCGCTCCTCGGCGAGCAGGCGCACGACGGCGGCGGTCTCCGCGGGCGTGCGCGGCAGGACGACGAGTTCGGGCGCGGCCCGCTCGAGCGTGTACCCGTCGCACTCGTAGACCAGCAGCACGTCGTCGGCGTCGACCACGCCGTCGTCGCCGACCAGCGCGCGCAGCCGACGCGCGAGGATCCCGGTCGCCATGGGGCGTTCCTAGCGCCGCGCGGCGGCGGGGCACAACCGGCTCTCGTTCCGCGCGACCGTCGGGGCGTGCACGCCGGCAGCCCCGCTCGCACCGCGCTCGCCCGGCTCGCGCGAGGCTCGCCGTCGCCCCGACGATCGCGTCAGCCGCGACGCGGTGCCGTCGCGTCCCCGCGCGACCAGAGCGCCCGGGCGCTCCTCCGCGCGATGCGCCAGCCGCCGGGCCCGCGTGCCAGCTCGTCCTCGTAACGGATGCCGACGACCAGCTCGGCCGAGTCGTCGCCGCGCTCGCGGCGGTGGAACGCGATCGCGTAGCTCTCGCAGGAGGCCAGGTCGCCGCGCAGCTCGACCAGCTGGTTGCCGACGAAGTGCATCGTCGCGTCCCAGCGCCCGAGCGCGTCGGCGAGCGAGCGGATCGCGTCCTCGACCGTGCCGCTCGCGAGGCTTCCCTCGTAGGGGGCTCCGGGCTCGAAGCAGGCGCGCACGAGATCGAGGTCGCGGCGATCGACGCCGCGCGCGTAGCGGAGCACGACGTCGCGCACCTCGCGGTCGTCCTGCAGGCGCCGGAGCGCCCCGGCCTCCTCCGGGCTCAACCTCGCGTCCGCCCGCCGCCGCCCGGGCCGAGCGCGCCGCGGCGGGCGAGCTCGTGCCAGTAGAAGGCGACCACCACCAGCGCGTGCGAGATGACGCCTTCCGCGACCAGTCGCGGCAGGTCCTCGACCGGGACCAGCTCGACCTCGGCCTCCTCGGTGCCGTCGAAGCTCGGCTTCGCGACCAGCGTCGCGCCGCGGGCGAGGAAGGTGTGGCAGTGGTTGCCCTGGATCGCCGGGTTCGGGTGGATCCGTCCGAGCGGCACGACGTCGTCGCTGTCGTAGCCGGTCTCCTCCCGCATCTCGCGCCGCGCCGCGTGCTGCGGCGACTCGTCCTCCGGGTCGACCATGCCGCCCGGAATCTCGAGCGTGAAGTCGGCGACCCCGTGGCGGTACTGGCGGACGAGCACGACCCGGTCGTCCGGCGTGATCGGCACGACGTTCACCCAGTCGCAGGCGTCGAGCACGAAGAAGTCGTGGTCGTCGCCGGTGCGCGGCGAGCGCGACCGGTCGCGCCGCAGCGAGAAGACGCGGCAGTTCCAGACGGTCTCGGACTCGAGCCGCTCCCAGGGGCGGATGCCGGGTCGCTTCGCCACCTCACCCCTCCCGGAACAGCCGCCGGAACTCGATCGCCGGACAGCGGTCCATGACGACCAGCAGGCCGGCCTCGCGCGCGCGCAGCGCCGCCTGCTCGTGGACGACCCCGAGTTGCATCCAGAGCGCGCGCGCCCGCACCTCGATCGCCTCCTCGACGATCGCGGGGACGTGCTCGGGGCGCCGGAACACGTCGACCACGTCGATCGCGCCCGGCACCGAGCGCAGGTCGGGGAACACTCGCTGCCCCAGGATCTCCTCGCCGTCGGGTCGCACCGGCACGACCCGGTGGCCGCGCGAGAGCAGGAGGCGGGCGATCTCGTGGCTGTCGCGTCCCGGGTCGGGCGAGCAGCCGACGACCGCGAAGGTGCGCGGCTCGGCGAGCAGCGTGCGGATCTCGTCGTCGCCCGGGTTCTCGAAGCGCACGGCGGACCTCTCCACGACGGCTCGCCCGCGCGCAAGCGCCCGCGCGTCCGGTCGTGCGCGGCGCGGGCCCGGGGCGGCCCCGGGGCGACCGCCGGTCGCGGGGCGAGGGCGGGCCGCCGTCGCGACCGTCGTGCCGCGTCGAAGCGCGGACCGGCCACGCGACGGACGGGATCGAATCCGGCGTCCCTATCCGATACCCCCGAGGTCCGTTCCATGATCCAGAGAGATCCCCGCGCCGCACGTTCCCGCCCGCGCCGAGCCCGCCCCCGCGGGGCGGCCGCGACCGACGCCGCGAAGGCGGCCCTCTCCGCGCTGCTCGCGATCGCGGCCCTGCTCGAGGGCTGCCGCGGGCGCCCGCGCGAGGAGCCCCCCTTCGACGTCGTGGTGATTGCCCTCGACGGCGTGCGCGCGGACCGCTTCTCGCTGCTCGGCAACGTCCACCCCACCTCGCCGAACGTCGAGGCGCTCGCCCGGGAGTCGGTGACCTACGCGCGCGCGGTCAGCCCCGGCACCTGGTGCGTGCCCGCGGTCGCCTCGATCTCGACCGGCCTCTGGCCGTCGTGGCACGGGGCCGAGCGCCTCGTGCCGGCCCCTGTTCCGGACGCGCCGCGCGCGCCCGACTCGCCCGCGGCCGCGCGCGCGATCGACGAGGACGCGACCACGCTCGCGGAGGTCCTCTCCCGCGAGGGGTTCCGCACCGCGGCCTTCGTCGGCAACGGCGACGAGCTGCGCCCC
The DNA here is from genome assembly GCA_017853315.1 of Alphaproteobacteria bacterium. Lineage (GTDB taxonomy): Bacteria > Desulfobacterota > Binatia > UBA12015 > UBA12015 > REEB422. The sequence continues at coordinate 9,695 of JAFMJW010000021.1, read as the reverse complement.
GGGCTCGGCTTCGCGCGCGGCTTCTCGCACTTCGACGCCTCGCCGGACCTCGCCCGCGGCGACGTGCTGGCCGCTCACCTCTCGGACTGGCTCGCGAAGCACTCGGAGCGATCCTTCGTCTTCGTCTCGGTCGCCGACGCGCGCGCGCGCGTGGCCGAGCGCACGTCTCCGGGCGAAGCCGGCGGCGCGGACGCGCCTCCCGGCGAACCGCGGCGTTCGTCGCCGGAGGAGGTCGCGCGGCGCGAGCTCGCCCACGACGCGCGCGTGCAGGCGGCCGACCGCGCGCTCGGCGAGGTCGTCCTGGCGCTGCGCCGGGGCGGTCGCTGGGAACACTCGCTCGTCGTGGTGGTCGGCGACCACGGCGAGTTGCTCGGCGAGCACGGCATGGTCGGCCACGGTCGGCCACCGTTCGAGCCGGAGGTCCGGGTGCCGCTGCTCGTCAAGTGGCCGTCGGGCCGACGCGGCGGCGAGTGGGTCGAGCGGCGCGTGTCGACGCTCGGCGTGTTCGCGACCGTGCTCGACGCGATCGGCGCCGCGCCGCCCGCCGGCGTGCAGTCGCGCCGCCTCGACGACCTCCACCCGGCCTGGATCGAGGAGATCGACCGCGAGGGGCGTCGCATCCGTGCCGGCTACGACGGGCTGCACGCGAAGGTGCTGGTCCTCGAGGACCGGGGCACGCAGGTCGCCTGTGCGGTCGACCTGCTGCACGACCCCGGCGAGACGCACCCCGACTGCAACCCGGGCGCCGCCGGCCCGCTCGATCTCGCGATGCGCTGGTTCGGCGAGCGGGCGCGCCCGGTGCGCGCCGACCTCCCCGGGGGCGGGCCCGCCGCCGCCGGCTCCTGAGCCGCGCCCGGCGCGTTTCCGGCCGCGGACCCTCCTGCTAGGTCGTCGGGCCGTGCGGGTCCTCTTCGCGAGCGGCATCGACGGCTTCTGCCACCGGTACGAAGTGCTGCACCGGGCCGAGCAGGTCCGCGCGGCGGGCGGCGATGCCACGGTGGTGTCGTTCCTCGACCCCCGGCTCGACGCGCTGCTCGACCGTCACGACGTGCTCGTTCTCTACCGCGTGCCGGAGACGCGCGCGGTCGCGAGCGCGATCGAGCGCGCGCGCGGAAGCGGACTCGCGGTCGTGGGTGCGATCGACGACCTCGTGTTCGTCGACGACCCGGCCCTGTTTCCCGAACTCGCGGCGCGCCCCGACGAGGAGCGCGCGCTCTGGTTCGAAGGGCTTCGGCGCTACCGGGCGACGCTCGAACGCTGCGACGCCGTCGTCGTCTCGACCGAGGCGCTGCTCGACGAGGCGATCGCCGCGGGCCTTCCCGCGGTGCTGCACCGCAACTCGGTCTCCGTGGCGGAGCTCGCGCTCGGGGCCGCGGCCGCGCGGGACGCCGACGGTGCGGCGCGGCTGCGCGAGGCCTGCTTCCCCGGCGCGGGTCCGGACGCGGTGGTCGTCGGGTACACGAGCGGCACGCCGAGCCACGACCGCGACTTCGCGGTGGCGGCGCCGGCGCTCGCGAGCCTGCTCGACGACGACCCGCGCGTGCGCCTGCTGCTGCTCGGCCCGGTCGATCCCGGCGCGGCCCTCGCGGGCCGCGAGCGCGGCATCGCCCGCCACCCGCTCGTGCCGTGGACCGACCTCGTCCGCTGGACGGCCGCATGCGACGCCGTCGTCGCGCCGCTGGCGCTCGACGGCCGCTTCGCCGCCGCCAAGGGGGAGATCAAGTGGATGGAGGCGGCGCTCGGCTCGGTGCCGGCCGTGGCCTCCCCCTCGTCGGCGTTTCGGCACGCGATCCGCGACGGCGACAACGGGCTTCTCGCGGCCGACGACGTCGGCTGGCGGCGCGCGCTCGCGTGGATCGCGGCGGAGCGGGGAGCGCGCCGCCGCATGGGTGCCGCGGCCCGCGCCGACGTCGAGTCGCGCTTCGGGCCGGGTCCGCGTGCGCGCGAGCTCGCCGCCGTCCTCGAGTCCGCGCGGCGGGTCGCGCGCGAGCGCCGCGCCCCGCGACGCTCGGCCGACTCGCCCTGGGACGCGCCGGCGGTCCGCGTCGCGCTCGAGCCCGATGCGCACCCGGGGGCGCTCCTCCCGATGCGGCCCGTGCGCGAGTCGCCGCCGCTCTGCGGCGGGCACGCGGTCGAGCAGGAGTTCGTCGCGCGACGCGACGGCCTCTGTCGCGTCGACCTCCACGTCGTCACCTACGGCCTCCGCTCGGCGGGCGAGCTCGAGCTCTCGCTCGCGTCGGGCGACGGTGCGCCGGTCGCCCGGGCCCGCATCCCGGCGGAGTACCTGCCCGACCGCGCCTGGGTCGCGCTCGAGGTCCCGGTCCAGCTCGCGTCCGACGGCCGCACCTTCCGGCTGCGGGTCGCGATGGCGGGCGAGCCGCGCGACGCTGCGAGCCTCGGGCTCGCCGACGCGTCCGCCGACGCCCCGTGCGCACGGCTCGACGGCGAGGCGCTCGACGGATCGCTCGTGCTGCGGGGATTCGCCGCGTGGGGCTCCGCGCTCGCCGGCGAGGCCGCGCGCGCGCCGCGGAGCGAGCTCGCCGCGTCGTGGCCGGGGGCCGCCGGGTGAGGATCGCGCAGGCGATCGCGCTCTACGCGCCGGAGTTCCAGGGCGGGGCCACCCTCGTCTGCCGACGGCTCGCGCGCGAACTCGCCGCGCGCGGCCACGTGCTCGACGTGTTCGCCGGCCGGGCCACGGCCGCCGAGCCGATCGGCGCGCTGCGCACCGAAGCGGTCGACGACGTCCGCACCTGGCGGGTGAACCTGGGCGGCGCCTTCCACGCGTACTCGCGCGAGGGCTGGGACGACCCGCCGGCGACCGCGTCCTTCCGCCGCTTCCTCGGCGAGCGTCGTCCCGACGTCGTGCACGTGCACGGGCTGCAGGCTCTCGGCGCTGGCGTCCTGCGCGCGGCCGCCGACGCGGGGGTCCCGGTCGTGTGGACGATGCACGACTGGTGGTGGCTCTGCCCGTGCCTGTTCCGCCTCGCGCCGGGCGGCGGCCCGTGCTCGCCGATCCCCGACCCGTCGCGCTGCTTTCCCGGCGCGGAGTTCTCCTTCGACGAGCGCCGCGCGGCGCTCGACCGGGCGCTCGCGGACGTCGCGCGCGTGCTCGTGCCGACGGCCTTCCTGCGCGACGGCCTGGTCGCGAACGGACTCGACCCGTCGCTGGTGGAGGTGCAGGAGAACGGCATCGAGCCGCCGTCGCCCGACTTCGCCGCGCGGCGCGCCGCGCGCGTGCCGGGCGCCCTCCCCCGGGTGGGCTTCGTCGGCGGCGCCGGCAACCGGGAGAAGGGGCTCGGCGTCCTGCTCGACGCGGCCTCGCGCGTGCGTCACGCGATCGAGATCCGGCTGCACGCGGTCGACCCGGCGGACGTGCGCGAGGCGAGCGGCGTCGCGCGCGTCGAGTGTCGGCCGCCGTTTGCGCCCGACGGGCTCGACGGCGCGCTCGCCGACCTCGACGCGGTCGTCGTGCCGTCGCTCATGCGCGAGTCCTGCTCGCTGGTCACGCGCGAGGCGCTCGTGCGCGGGCTGCCGGTCGTGACCAGCGACTGCGGCGGCCCCGAGGAGGTCGTCCGCCACGGGGAGAACGGGCTCGTCTTCGCGACCGGCAGCGCCTCCGGCCTCGCGGCCGCCCTCGACCGCCTCGCCTCGGAGCCCGGGTTGCTGGACCGCCTCGCGGCAGCGCCGCGGCCGGGGTTGGTGACGCCCGCCGGGCAGGCCGCCGCGGCCGAGGCGCTCTACCGGGAGGTCGTGCGCGAGGCGTCACGGGCGGAGCGGGGCGGCTCGGCCGTCGCCGCTTCGGCGACGGCGCCGGCCGCGCCGGGGGCTCGGGCGGAGCCGCCGGGGGCTCCGGCCGAGGGCGCGGGTGCTGGCATGGCGGCCCGGTCGCGCCGCCGCCGGGGGCCTGCGCCCGCCGGCCTCGGGCCGGTCCTCTTCCTTGCCGGCGTGGACGGGGCGCCGCTCCGCTACCGGGTCTGGCACCTCGTGGAACGTCTCGCGCTCCGCGGCGTCCCTTGCGAGGTGCTCCACCACTCGGACTCGAACGCCCGGGCCGCGGCGGCCCGCGCCGGCTGCGTCGTGCTCGCGCGGGCGCCCTTCGGCGCGACCGTGGCCGCGGTGGCCGCGTCCGCGCGGGCGCGGGGGGTGCCGGTCGTGTTCTCGGCCGACGACCTCGTGTTCTCGCCCGAGGACTGCGACGCGCCCGCGCTCGCCGACCCGCGCGAGGAGGTCGCACGCGGCTTCCGCTGGACGCTCGACGCCTACGCGCGCAGCCTCGACGCGAGCGACGCCTTCCTCGGCTCGACCGACGCGCTGGTCCTGGCCGCGCGCGCGCGCGGCGTGCCCGGCTTCGTGGTCCGCAACGGCACCGGGAGCGCGCTGCTCGATCGCCTCGACCGCGCGCGGCTCGCGCGCATCGCGGCCGAGGACGCGCGACCCGCGCCGTCGGACGGACCGCGGATCGGCTTCCTGACCGGCACCGACACCCACGACCGGGACCTCGCCATGATCGCCGCGCCGCTCGCCCGCGCGCTCGGTCGCGTGCCGGGTGCGAAGCTCGTCGTGGTCGGACCGGCCGAGGTCCCGGCTGCGCTCGCGTCGCTCGGCGAGCGGGTCGAGCGACGGCCCTTCGTGCCCTGGAGCGAGCTCGCCGGCCTCGTGGCCGGCCTCGACCTCTGCCTCGCGCCGCTCGAGCGGCCGAGCCGCTTCAACGAGGCCAAGAGCGAGGTGAAGTTCATCGAGGCCTCGCTCGCGGGCGTCGCGGTGGTGGCGAGCCCGACCGCGCCGTTTCGCCTCGCCTCGCAGGACGGCCGGTTCGCCCGGCTCGCCGGCGACGAGGCCGAGTGGGAGGCCGCGGTGGTCGAGCTCGCGTCGGACCCGGACCGCAGGAGCGCGCTCGCGCGGGCCGCGCGGCGCCACGTGGTTTTTCGTTATGGTCCGCACGTGCAGGCGGATGCCCTCGTGGACGGACTGGCCGACGTCGTCGCCCGCGGTGCGCGCCCCGGGCGCCCGCCGCTCCCCGAGCCGGTCGCTCTCGACGGCGACGGCGAGGATGGCTCCTGCGTGGCGCTCGAGCCGGCCGACCTGCCGTGGGACGGCTGGCAGCTCGTCGCCGACGAAGGCTCGACCGTCGAGCCCGGACGCCCGATCGAGCAGGAGATCCCGGTGCGATCGCCCGGGCTCCGCCGCGTCGACGTGATGGTCGGCACGTTCTGGCGGCGCAACCGTCACCGCCTCCTGCTCTCGCTCCGCGACGAACGCGGGCGCGAGGTCGGGCGACGCGAGGTCGACGCCGGGCGTCTCGTCGACCGGGGATGGGTCTCGGTCGGGGTCGAAGCCGGAGCCGAGGTGCGACCCGGCGAGGTCGTCACGCTGCGGGCCGACGCGCCCGACGCCTCGCCCGGCAACGAGGTGCTGCTCTGGCACGGCGCGGTGGCGGCCGGCGCGCTGCGGGTCGGCGGGGAGACGCTGCAGGGGCGCGCGCTCGCGTTCCGCAGCTTCGCGGAGGGGGCGTGAGCATTCTCGTGGTGAGCTGGGACCGCGTCGGCGCCCGCATGGCGGGCTCGGCGGCGCGGGCCTTCGAGATGGCGGCGGCGCTCGCGCGCTCGGGCGACGACGTCGTGCTCGGCGCGCCCGAGGGCAGCGACGTCCCGCGCGAGGTGCGCGGGCTGCGGCTCGTGCGCGTGCCTTCGGAGTCCTCGCTCGCGGCCCTCGTCGACGCGTGCGACGCGTTCGTGCTGCCCGGCCGCATGGAGCTCGTCTCCGCGCCGCGCAAGCCCTGCGTCGTCGACCTCTACGACCCCTTCCTGCTCTCGAACCTGGACCTCCACGGCGCGGACTTCACGCGCTCGGGCGGCCGCCCGCTGCTCGCGCTGCGCTGGCTCGAGCACCACCTGCGCCACGGCGACTTCTTCCTGTGCGCGAGCCAGGCGCAGCGCGCCTTCTGGCTCGGCATGCTGGCTTCGGCGGGGCGCGTGAACCGCGCGAATTACGAGCGCGACCCCGAGCTGCGCTCGCTGATCGACATCGTTCCCTTCGGCGTGCCCGACGAGCCGCCCGTGCCGGGAGCACCGGTGATGCGCGGCGTGCTGCCGGGGATCGGTGCGGACGACCGGATCGTGCTGTGGGCCGGCGGCCTCTGGAACTGGGTCGACCCGCTCACGCTGGTCCGCGCGGCGGCCCTGCTTCGCGACCGCCGGCCCGAGGTCCGGACGGTCTTCCTCGGCACGCGGCACCCGAACCCCGAGATCGGCCAGATGGCGATCGCGCGCGAGGCGATCGCGCTCGCGGGCGAACTCGGGCTCGACGACCGCGTCTCGTTCGTCGACTGGGTGCCCTACGAGGAGCGCCAGCGCTGGCTGCTCGAGTGCGACGTCGGCGTGAGCCTGCACCGCCGCGGCGTCGAGTCCGAGTTCGCTTTCCGCACGCGAACCCTCGACTACGTCTGGGCGCTCCGTCCGATGGTCGTGACCACGGGCGACGACCTCGCCTCGCGCGTCGAGCGCGAGCGCCTCGGCCGGGTCGTGCCCCCCGACGATCCCGGGGCGGTCGCCGCGGCGATCGAGGCGGTGCTCGACGATCCCGACGCGGCGGCCCGCACGGCGCGTCTCGAGGCCGCCCGCGGCGCGTTCTCCTGGCAGCGCGCCGTCGAGCCGTTGCGTCGCTTCGCCCGCGCCCCGTACCGCGCGGCCGACCGCGAGGGAGGCGCCTGGGTGGCGCCGGACGCGCGCCGCGAGGAGATGCCCGACGTCGAGTCGGTGCTGGTCTCCGAGGACTTCGTCGACGGTCCGCGCTCGGTGTCGCCGCGTCTCGGCGGCGACGTGGCGCCGGTGCGCCGCTTCCGCGCGTCCTTCGACCGGCTCTGCCGGGTCGACGCGCTGCTGTGGGTCGAGCCGCCGGTCGAGGGCGCGAACCTCGTGATGGAGCTGCGCGAGGCCGGCAGTCGCGGCGCGCCGGCCGCCCGCGCGATCGTCCCGGCCCCGGTGCTGCCGCGCGACGGCTGGCAGCGCTTCGAGTTCCGGCCGATCGAGCGCTCGGCCGGGCGCGACTGGGAGGTGCGCTTCTCGCTCGCGGCGACGCCGGTCGTCGCCGAGGACCACCTGCGGCCGACGAGCCCGTTCGCGCCGGGGCGCGTCTGCCTCTGGCTCTGCGGGGCCTCCCCCGAGTCGCCGGTCGGCGAGCCGGTGCTGGTCGCGCGCTACCTGCTCGCGGGCGTCGCCTCGGAGGTGCCGGTGCCCGAGGAGTCGTTCCTGTTCCTGCACAACACGACGGTGCCGGTCGCGGGCGCGATCGACGCGTCCTTTCCGCTGGTCGCGCTCGAGTCCGGGGACGGGGCGCAGGTCGTGGCCGACGTCGAGCGGTTGCGCGCCGAGGTGGCGCAGGTCGCGGTGCGGGCGGCGCAGGGCGAGCAGCGGCTGGTCGAGTACGACCGCCTCCTCGAGGGCCGGGTCGAGCAGATGGTGCGCGAGCGCCTCGACGCCTACGTCGACGAGAAGGTCGTCGAGAGCGTGGTGCGCGGGGCGCAGGAGGAGATCCGGCGCAGCTACGAGTGGAAGGTCGACGAACGAGTGAGCGCGGCGGTCGCCGACACCTCGATCCTGGGCCTGCTCGCCCGCCGCGCCGTGCGCACCGCACGCCGTGCCGTGCGCGCCGTGTCCTGGCTCGCGACCCGCGCGTTCGTCGCGATGCTCTCGCTCCTCTCGGTCCCGCTGGCCCTGCTCGCCTGGCTGGCGATCGCCGCGACCGACCTGGCAGCCCGGCTGCGCGGCGCGGACCGCACGCCGCGCGGGCTCGCGGGTGCCCCCCGCGTCTCCTCGATCCCCGCCGACGCGCCGGTGTCGGTCGTCATCCCGACCTGGAACGGCGCCTCGCTGCTCGAGATGAGCCTGCCGCCGCTCTTCGAGGCGCTGCGGGTCCACGGCCATCCCGACGACGAGATCATCGTGGTCGACAACGGCAGCGAGGACGAGACGACGGAGGTCCTGGAGAGGTTCGCGGGCCCGCAGCTCCGTCCGATCCGGCTCGACCGCAACCACGGGTTCGCCGGCGCCACCAACCGCGGCGCGGCGGACGCGCGAAACCCGGTCGTGATCCTGCTGAACAACGACATGGTCGTCGAGCCCGACTTCGTGCAGCCGCTGCTCGACGCCTTCGTCGAGGAGCCCGGGGCGTTCGGCATCTCCTGCCAGATCGACTTCCTCGATCCGAAGAAGGAGCGCTGGGAGACCGGCAAGGTGCACGCCCGCTTCGAGCAGGGCTCGGTGCGCCTCTTCCACCTCGACCGCTTCGAGCGCGACCTGCTCTACCCGGTGTTCTTCGCGGGCGGGGGGGCCTCGGCCTACGACCGCTCGAAGTTCATGGAACTGGGCGGCTTCGACGAGGCGGTGTTCTCGCCCGTCTACATCGAGGACGTCGACCTGGGCTACCGCGCGTGGAAGCGCGGCTGGCCGTCGCTCATGGCGCCGCGCTCCTTCGTGCACCACAAGCACCGCGGCACGACCCGCCGGATCTGGAGCGAGGGGCGCATCCACAGCTTCTTCGTGAAGAACCTGGCGGCGCTGCTCTGGAAGAACGTGGACTCGCGCCGGATCCTCGCGCGCCACCTCGCGGGGCTCGCGGTCACGCCGTGGCGCTGCCTGCACGACCAGGGCGGTCGCGCGGCGCTCCTCACCTTCGTCGGTCTCCTGAAGCAGATCCCGGCGACGATGCGCGCGCGCCTCGCCGAGGCTCGGGTGTCGCGCGCGCTCTCCGACGAGGAGATCTTCGCGCTCTCGCGCCACCGCCACGCCTACCGGGCGCGCTACCACGCGGCCGACGCCCTGGTCGCGCCGGAGAAGCCGCAGGTGCTGCTGGTCTCGCCCTACAGCCCGGTGCCCGCCGTCCACGGCGGCGCGACCCGCATGGCGAACCTCCTGCGCGAGATGCGCGACGCCTGCGACGTGACGCTCGTCACCTACTGGGACACCGAGCCCGAGGCGGCCCCCGAGAGCGTCGCCGAGCTCCGCACGCTGTGCCGCGAGGCGATCCTGGTCCGCCGGGACATGGGCGGGACCGGCCCCGGGCTGCTGCCGCGGGCGACGATCGGCTTCTGGTCGCAGGAGATGTTCGACGAGGTCGAGTTCCAGCTCGACCGCCGTCGCTTCGACGTCGTGCAGGTCGAGTACACCCACATGGCGCACTACCTGCCGCCCCCCTGCGAGGGACTGCTGCGGGTGCTCGTCGAGCACGACGTCGCGTCGGTCGTGGCCCGGCGCGTGCGCGAGGCCCAGCCGACGGCGCTGCGCCGCTGGCGCAAGTGGCGCGACGAGCTCCGCATGCTCGAGTACGAGACGAGCCACGTCGAGGACGCGGACCTCGTGGTGACGATGAGCGAGGTCGACCGCGACGCGCTCGGCCGCGCGGTCGACCCCGCCCACGTCGTCGTCGTCCCCAACGGCGTCTCCTGCCGCGACTTCCCGATGCGCACCGAGCCGTCCGAGCCGGCGACCGTGCTGTTCGTCGGCTTCTTCCGCCACGACCCGAACGTCGAGGCGGTCGCGTGGTTCGCGCGCGAGGTGCTGCCGCGGTTGCGCGACGCGGTCCCCGGGGTGGTCTTCCGCGTCGTCGGCGCGTACCCGCCCGACGAGTTGCGCACGCTCGCGGCGACCACGCCCGGCCTGGAGCTCCTGGGGCGCGTACCGTCGACCGCGCCCCACTAC
>JAFMJW010000146.1 GCA_017853315.1 Alphaproteobacteria bacterium | reverse complement strand
GGGACCCCGAGCAGTACGGCGGGCTCGAGTCCTTCGACCTCTCCTACTGGGACGGCCACTTCTACTCGTACTTCGGCGTGGTCCCCGCGCTCACGCTGTTCGCGCCGTGGACCGCGCTCACGGGCCGGTACCTCACCGAGCCGTTGGCGGCGGCGCTCTTCGCGTCCGCGGGCTTCGCCGTCGCCTTCGGGCTCCTGCTCGCGATCCGGCGTCGCCTGCTCCCGGCCGCGCCCGGCTGGTCGGTCGCGCTTGCCGGGGCGGTGCTCGCCGCGGGGAACCTCGGGCTGCTGCTGCTCCTGCCGCTCTTCTACGGGCAGGTCGTGCAGGCGAGCGCGTGGTTCTGGCTCGCGGTCGCGCTCTCGGCGGGCTTCGCGTCGACCCGCCCCGGCGGGCGCACGTCGGCCTGGCTCGCCCTCGCCGGTCTCGCCTGCGGGCTCATGGTCGGATCGCGGCCGTCGCATGCCGGGGCGACGCTCCTCCTCGTGCCGTTCCTGTTCTCGGCGCTCGCGTCGCGGCCGGGAACCGACGGAAGTGGTCGAGGTCGTGCGGGAGGACGGGGCTGGGTGCCGGTCGCAGCCGCGCTCCTGCCGCTCGCGGCGGTGGTCGCCGGGCTCCTCGCGTTCAACCAGGCGCGCTTCGGATCGCCCTTCGAGTTCGGTCTCCGCTACCAGCAATTCGGCCAGGACCGTCGCCACCAGGCCTTCTTCTCCCTCGACTGGCTCGGCGACCACCTCGCGTCGCACCTCTTTCACCGGCCGACGATGGACACGACGTTCCCGTTCTTCCCGAACGAGCCGACCACGCTCGGCGCGGCCGTCTTCCTGCCGTTCGACTGGCTCGCGTTCCTGGTCCCGGCCGGTTTCGCGATCCGCGACGCGAGCGACCGGCGTCGCTTCGCCGCGGTCGCGTCCGCGGCCGCGATCGCGACGATCGCGATCCTGCTCGTCACGTCGAGCTTCTACCTCGCGATCGCCCGCCACGCGGTCGACTTCCTCCTGCCGGCGTCCTGGCTCGCGGGGCTCGGCCTTCTCGCCGCCGCGCACGCGCTCGCCGACCGCCCGAGTGGCCGTCGCGTCCTCGCCGTCGTCGCGACGCTGCTCGCCGTCGTCTCGATCGCGAGCACGCTGTGTGCGTCCATGGCCGACTGGGGGCATCCCGAGCTGCCGTGGCTCGAGCGCGCGATGAACGCGATCGCGGCGATCGTGACGGGCGGTGCGGGGCTCGCGACCGGAGCCGGCGGTGGCTGAGCCGGGGACGCCGGGGACGGGAGCGTCCGCCGACGCGACGGGCGGCGCCTCGCGCCCGCTCGCCACGGCGGCGATCGTGCTCGCGATCCTCGCGACCGCGGCCGTCTACTTCTGGTGGGCGGGCTGGTTCGAGCCGCGCTGGTCGACACCGGAGCCGACCGGTCACCACCTGCCGCTCTACGGCCGCTCGCTCCTCGGGGGTCACTCCTGGGTGAAGGAAGCGCCGCCGGAGATGGTGAAGCTCCCGAATCCCTACGACCCCGAGCAGTACCGCGCGTACTTCTACGTCGACCTCTCGTACTACCGGGGCTTCTTCTACTCGTACTACGGGGTCGTTCCCGCGCTGACGCTGTTCGCTCCGTGGACCGCGCTCACCGGCGCGTACCTGACCGAGGGCTTCGCGGCGGCGTTCACCCTCTCGCTCGCGTTCGCGGTCGCGGTCCTCCTGCTGCGCGCCGTCTGGCTCCGCCACCTGCCCCGGGCACCGGGCTGGGCGTTCGCGATCGCGACCGTGGCGATCGGCTTCGGCGACCTGTCGCTGCTCTTCCTGATGCTGCCGCCGCACCCGCGGGTCGTGCAGGCGAGCGCCTGGCTCTGGCTGCTCCTGGCGCTCGCGGCCTCGTGGCAGGCGCTCCACTCGGCGCGGCGAGGCCCGGCGTGGCTCGCGGCGGCGAGCCTCGCCTGCGGGCTCATGGTCGGGTCGCGCTCCTCGCATCTCGGCGCGTGTGCGCTCCTCCTGCCGGTCGCCTGGGTCGTGCTGCGCGGCCAGCCCGCCCGCGCGGTGGCCCCTGCCTCGGTCGCACGGGTCGCGTGCGCGTTCCTGCCGCTGGTCGCGATCGGGCTCGGGCTCGCCTGGTTCAACCAGGTCCGCTTCGGCTCGCCCTTCGAGTTCGGGGTCCGCTACTGGCTGGACGGCGCGAGCCGCCCCGGGCTCCGCTTCTTCTCGCTCGAACCGCTCCCGGACAACGTGTTCGGGCACCTGTTCCGCGTGCCGCCGGTCGAGCGGGACTTCCCGTTCCTCTCGTGGAGCGACGAGTCGCTGGGCGCACTCGTCCTGCTGCCGTTCGCCTGGCTCGCGCTGCTCGTGCCGATCGGGATCCGGGGGCAGCGCCCGGCGGACCGGACGCCCTTCGCGGCCTTCGCGCTCGCGGTGGCGCTCGTGCCCGTCCCGATCCTGCTCGCGATCTCGCTGCTGCCGGTGCACTACGTGCGACACGAGGCGGACTTCGTCCTGCCGCTCGGCTGGCTCGCCGCGCTGGGCCTGCTCTCGGCGGCGCACGCGTGGCGGGATCGCCCCGCCGCCCGCCGAGTCCTCGCGGTGGTCGCGGTGGTGCTGACCCTGGTCTCGGTCGTGACGACCGTGCTCCACGCGATGGGCGACTGGAACCGCCCGGAGATCCCGTGGCTCGAGCCGCTCCTGTCGGCGCCGGTGCGCGCGTGGGAAGCACTCCGCGGCTCGCCCGGCACGGCGCCCTGAGGCGCGTCGCTCCCGGCCGGCGAGGTCAGCCGAGCCGGGGCTTCATCATGCGGCGGATCGCGGCCAGCAGCACGAGGAAGATCGCGACCAGCACGAGGATCGGCACCGCGACCTCTCCGAGCGAGGAGCCCCGGACGATGATCCGCCGGGCCGCGACCTGGAACCAGCGCAGCGGGAAGAGTCCGCCGAACTCGCGCACCCCGTGCGGCATGAGCTCGTAGGGCAGCATCGAGCCCGAGAGCACGAACGACGGCATGATGAAGAAGACCGCGATGAAGATCGCCTGCGCCGAGGTGCGGGCGAGCGTCGAGACGAAGGCCCCGATCGAGAGCGTCGCGAGCACGAAGGGGAGGGTCGCGAGCAGCAGGAGCAGCATGTTGCCGCGCGGCCAGAAGCCATAGAAGAGACCCGAGCCGATCGTGGCGAGGCCGAGGGACAGGTAGCTCACCGCGACGTTCGGCAGCAGCTTGCCGACCACCACCTCGAGCGGCCGGGTCGGCTGCGCGAGGAGCTGCTCGTAGGTGCCGTTCTCCTTCTCCGCGACGAGGCTCAGGGCCGCCGCGGAGAGGCAGAGATTCGTCAGGAGGAACCCGGCCATCGCCGACAGGTAGAAGTCGAGGTCGCGCAGCGTCGGGTTGAAGCGGAAGCTCTGCCGGAGATCGATCCCCGGCTCGGGACCCGCGCGGGGTGCGGGGCTCGTCTCGCCGCGCCCGCGGAGGCCGGGGTCGGCACGCAGTCCGACGCGGGAGGCGATCTGCGTCACGTACCCGGAGATCCGCGCCGCGGTCATCGGGTCGGTGCCGTCGAGGAGGAGCTGGACCTCCGGGCGTCCGCGCTCCATGCGGCGCCGCAGTTCGCTCGGCACGACCAGCACGGCGGTGACCTTGCCCTCGCGCAGCAGCCGCCGCGCCTCGCCGTAGCCCTCGACCCGCAGCGGCGGCTCGAAATAGCCGCTGGCACGGATCTCGGCGACGAGCGCGCGCGAGGCCGAGCTCTCGCTGCGGTCCAGAACCGCCCAGGGCACGTTGACGGGCCGGAAGGAGAGCGCGTAGCCGAACACGAGCAGCATGATGACCGGCTGCATGAAGACGTTCTGCGCGAGCGTCTTGTCGTGGCGCAGCAGCGCGGTCTCCTTGTAGGCGACCGCCAGCACGTTCGAGATCGAGCGCCGGAGCCCCGTCACGCCCGTCTCCCGATCGCGCGCAGGGCGAGAGCGCCCAGCGCGAGTCCCATGGCCGCGATGACCGCGAGTTCCGGCAGGAGTGCGATCGGCCCCTCCCCCCGCAGGTAGATCGCCCGGCTCATGCGGATGTAGTGGGTCGCCGGGATCAGCTCGGCGACCCAGCGGAAGGGCGTCGACATGTTGCGGACCGGAAACGCGAAGCCCGAGAGCTGGATGAGCGGCGTGCTGAGGAGCACCGTCTTCGACACGGCTTCGGCCGCCGTCGCCGACGTGGCCGAGATGAGCATCCCGAGCGAGAGCGAGATCACCATGTAGAAGACCGAGAGGACGACGAAGAAGATCGCACTGCCCGACGGCCACACGCCGTAGAGCATGCCCGCGACGAGCATCATCAGGACCACGTCCACCGAGAACACGGCGCCGATCGGCAGGACCTTGCCGAGCAGGATCTCGATCGAGGTGGCCGGCGTCACCTGCAGCTGCTCGAAGGTGCCCGCGAAGCGCTCGTTCACGACCGAGACCGCGATGATGAGCGTCGCCGCGAAACTGAGCACGAAGCCGAAGGTGCCCGCGACCATGAAGGGCCGTCCGTCGAGCGTCGGGTTGAAGAGCGCGCGGGGCACGACGCGGATTCCGCCCGCGGCGCCGCCCCGGGACCGCGGCGGCGCGACGGCGCCGGCGGCAGGAGTCGGTCCGCGGCCGGTGCCGCTCGCCGAGAGCGTCCCGTCCGCTGACGTTGCGGGCCCGGAGGCGCCGATCGTTGCCGGGCCGGGCGGACCCGGGTGCACGACGACCACCGAGGTCTCGGCATCCGTCGCGCGCGCGACGGCCGCGAGGACGAGGCTCTTCAGGTAGGCCTCCGCGTTCGCGGCGAGAACGGCCTCGCCGCCGTCGTAGAGCATCTCGATCTGCGGAACCGGGGCGGCCTCGCCGCGCGCCGCACGGCCGCGCTCGAGATCGGGAGGCACGACGATCGCGGCCCCGAGATCGCCCGACCGCAGCGCGCTCTCGATCGCCGCACGGCTCGACCAGCGCGTCGGCACGAAGCTCCCGCTCACGGCGAGCTCGCGCAGGATGCGGCGGCTCGTCGGCCCGTCGGAGAGATCGAGGACGCCGAGCGGGAGGCCCTTCACGTCGGTCGACATGATCGAGCTGAAGAGCAGCAGCGCCATCAGGGGGACCGCCACGAGGATCGAGATCGTGAACGGGTCCCGAAGGGTGGCGAGCGCCTCGCGCCGCATGAGGATCCAGAGCCGTCGGAAGCTCACGCGGGCCTCCCCGACAGCGCCCGGAAGATGCCGGTCATCGGGGGCTCGTCGATCGAGACGCGCAGGTCGGGTCGCGCCCGCTGCATCGCGCCGATCGGCTCCATCCAGGCTCGTTCGAGCGACGTGGCGGCGATCTCGAGACCCTCGCCCGCGCGGCGGACGTCGAGGCCGCGGGCGGCGAGTTCCTCGGCGAGCCCCGCGAGATCGCCGGCACGCTCGGAGGGCGCCTCCGGAGCCGGCGCGACGCGAACCCTGTAGCCGCGCGACCAGCGTGCGCGGAGTTCCGAAGGCGTCCCGTCGGCCTCGAGCCGTCCGGACTCGATGAAGCAGACCCGGTCGCAGGAGTCGGCTTCCTCGAGGAAGTGGGTCGTGACGAAGACCGTCACCCCCGACCGCGACTCCTCGGCGATCAGCTCCCAGAACAGCGCGCGGTTGTGAACGTCGACCCCGGCGGTGGGTTCGTCGAGAAAGAGCACGCGAGGCCGGTGCAGCGTGCTGAGCGCGAGACCGGCCCGTTGGCGCACCCCGGCGGGCAGGTCGGACGGGTGCTCCTCCTCGTACTCGCGCAGCGAAAGCCTCTCGGCGAGTGCGCCCCATCGCCCGTCGAGCGCGGCCTCGTCGAGACCGTAGAGGCCGGCGTAGAACTCGACGTTCTCGCGCAGCGAGAGTCCCTGGTAGAGGCTCACCTTCTGGCCCATGTAGCCGATGTGGTCGCGCACCAGCCGCGGGTGGCGGATCACGTCGATTCCCGCCACCTCGATTTCGCCGGCGGTCGGCGAGAGCAATCCGATCAGCATCCGGATCGTCGTGCTCTTGCCCGAGCCGTTCGCGCCGAGGAAGGCGAAGATCGACCCGGGCTCGACGCGGATCGTCAGGTCGTCGACGGCGGTGAAGTCGCCGAAGCGCCGGGTGAGCCGCTCCGCCCGGATGATCGCGGAGGCCGCGCTCATGCGGGATCTCCCGCGGCGTGCCGGGCCCCGGGCGAAGCGCCCGGTCGCGCGCCGCTCCCCGCCCCGGCCGTCCGGGAGCCCGCGGGTCCGTCGTCGCTCGCGTCGCGCACGTCGCCGCGCGCGAGCGAGAGCAGCATCGACTCGGTGTCGACCGCCATGCGCTCGGCGAGGATGGCGGGTCTACCCTCGAGCGCGAGCAGGTCGGCCAGCACCCGCGCCTCGCCCGGCGACCGGCCGAGCGGCACCTCGATGCGGGCGTGGCTGCCCGTGGTGCGCGCCGCTCCCACGTAGGCGAGCGTGCGGGCCGCGTCGGCGATCGCGCGCGGGCTGTCGCCCCAGGCGCGGTAGAGTTCGAGCGGCACGCGCGCGCGCAGCTCGGCGGGAGTGCCGGTCGCGATCGCACGCCCGTCGTCGAGGTACACGAGCCGGTCGCAGTCCTCGACCTCCTCCAGGTAGCTCGTGCTGACGACGACGAGCACCTCGTGCTTGCGCTCGCGCAGGATCGACCAGATCTCGTCGCGCGCGACCACGTCGACGCCGGCGGTCGGCTCGTCGAGCAGCACGAGCCGCGGCCCGGGGAGCAGCGCGCTCACGATCGCGAGCTTCTGCTTCATGCCTCCCGAGAGCGCGCCCGCCTGCCGGTCGACGAAGGGGGCGAGCCCGGTGCGCTCGAGCAGCGGGTCGACCCGCGCGCGGAAGTCGTCCCGGCCGATGCCGTTCAGCCGAGCGGTCACCTGGAGATTCTCGTCGACCGAGAGCTCGCGGTAGAGACTGAAGGCCTGCGGCACGTAGCCGAGCTCGGCCTTGAGAGAGGTGACGTCGCCGCGCAGGTCGTGACCGAGAACGGTCGCTTCGGCCGCCTCGACCTCGAGGAGACCCGCGAGGCCGCGCAGCAGCGTGGTCTTGCCGGCGCCGTCGGGGCCGACGACGCCGAGGATCTGCGCTCCACCCACGTCGAGATCGATCCCGCGCAGTGCCTGCTTGTCGCCGAAGCGCTTCACGAGGCCGCGCAGCCGGATCGCGGGTGCGCGGCCCGAGCCGCCGCCGGCGCCGCCGCCGGCGCTCACGGCGGCGCGCTCTCGTCGGCGAGCGTCACGTTGCCCTCGGCGCCCGGCTGCATCTGCTCGGCTCCCTCGAGGATGCGTACCTTGGCGCGGTAGACCTGGCCCAGCCGGTCGCCCCGCGTCTCGATCTTCTCGGGCGTGAAGTTCGCCTGGTCGGCGACGAACGAGACCTCGCCCGGCCGGAAGACCCCCGGCGCGCTGTCGAGCTCGATCTTCACGCGGCGCCCCACCCGCAGGAGCTGGAGGTCCTCGACCGGCACGTAGACCTGCACGTACTTGTCGCGCGGGTCGAGCACGGAGAGGATCGGCGTGCCGGGCTGGACGAGTTCCCCCGGCCAGACGAAGCGCGTCTGGACGACGGTCTCGACGTCGGGCGCGCGGACCTCGTGCTTCGCGCGCTGGACGAGGAGCTCGTCGACCTGCGACTGCGCGAGCTCGCGCCGGCGCTGCAGCGTCTCGAGCTGGCGGCGCGCGAGGTCGACGTTGCCGCCCTCGGCCTGGCTGCGGGCGAGCATGTCGCGCGCGCGTGCCAGCGCCGCGTTCGCCTGGTCGCGCCGGGAGCGCGCGTCGTCGAGCTGCTGGGCGGTGCTGGCGCCGGTGCGGGCGAGCTCTCCCTCGCGCACGAGCGACTGCTCGGCGTTGCGCGCCGCCGCGAGCGCCTGGTCGACGTCGGCCTGCCTCGCGCGCACGTCGCGGGGCCAGGTGGACTCGGCCACCCGGACGCGCTCCTTCTGCGCCTCGATGTCCGCGTCGATCACGCCGAGTTCGCGCCGGCGCGAGGCCACCTGCGCGTCGATTCCGGCGGTGTCGAGCTTCGCCACGACCGCGCCGGCGGGGACGCGGTCGCCCTCCGCGAACGGGATCTCGACCGCGCGTGCCGCCACCTCGCCGCGCAGCATGCGCTCTTCGCCCTCGACGAAGCCCGTGTAGACGTGGCGCCGCGCTTCCTCCCGCGAGCGCCACCAGGCGAAGCCCGAGGCGGCGAGGAGCAGGAGCAGGACGGGGACGATCTTGCGGGCCATGGGCTACTCCGATGCGATCGGCAGACCGATCAGGCGCTGCAACTCGGCCCTGCGGACGTGGGCCTGGTAGAGCGCGGTCGCGAGCGTCGCCCGCTGCTGGGAGAGGAGGTTCTCGGCGATCAGGACGTCGTCGCTCTGGGCGCGGCCGGCGTCGAACTGCTGGCGGCGGATGCGGAGGTTCTCCTCGGCCTGCTCCACGGCGGAGCG
>JAFMJW010000020.1 GCA_017853315.1 Alphaproteobacteria bacterium | reverse complement strand
CCCTTCGGCGAGGCCTTCTTCTTCACGGCCGTCGCCTTCGGGCGCCGCGCGGGCTTCGCGGGCTTCGCGGGCTTCGCCTTGGCGGCGGTCGCCTGCTTGCGGCCGGCGGCCGGCTTCGCGGGCTTGCGCGCCGCGGCCTTCGTCTTCGGCTCCGGCTCGGGCGTCCACGCCGCCTCGAGCGAACCGTCGTCCGACCACTTGTAGCGCGTGCGCCCGCCGAAGGCCTTCTCGAGTTCGTGGCCGAGCCGGTGCGCGAGCTTCTGGGAGGTCGTCAGCACCTCGAGGACGTTGCCCGAGCGCTCCATCGAGACGATGCGCCGCTGCGGCTGGGTGAACTCGGCGCGCGACGCCACGTTGCGCAGCCGCTTGCCGATCGCTTCGTCCTGTTCGGGCGCGAGGCGTCCGCGCACGACCAGTCGGCCCATCCACTCCTCGTTCGCGACCTGCTCGCAGGCCGGGCAGGTCCGCCACTCGATCGCGGCGAGGCTCGTGGCGGCGGGCCGCGAGGCGGCCGAGCGGCGCCAGAGGCGCTTCGCGAACACGGCGCCACAGCGCTCGCAGAGGACCGGCTCGCTGCCGCGGCCCCGGCGGGTCTCGGCCGCGACGAGGCGGCCGGTCGTGGTGCCGATGCGGTTGGCCGCGCGGATCAGGCTCTTTCCCTTGGTTGCCATGGCGGCCGTGCCTAACATGCCGGCGCGGTTGCGGCGAGGGCCTCGAGCGGCTTTCGCGGCCCGCGCGAGGCGCGCCGGGGCAGTCGCCGCGGTCCGCGGCCTTCCGGGAGCCGCGCGGAGGGCGTATCGTGCGAAATCATGTATTGCCGCGTCTTCGTCGTGGACTTCGACGGGACCGGGGCCCGGGGGGCGGCGCTCGCGCCCGAGGTCGAGGTCGCGCTGCGGCAGGCCCGCGCCCGGGGCTACGCCGCGATCCTCGCCACGGGACGCCTCCTCGAGGACCTCCACCACCTCGGCGTCGACCTCGGCGTCTTCGACGCGGTGGTCGCGGAGAACGGGTGCGTGGTCTGGCTTCCCGCCCATGACCGGCTGGTGCGCGAGGCGGATCCGCCGCCGCCCGAGTTCCTCGACCGGATGCGCGCTGCCGGGATCCCCTTCTACGTCGGCACGGTCCTGGTCGGCACCTGGCAGGAATGGGCGGGCGAGGCGCTCGGACTCGTGCGCGAGGCGGGGCTCGACCTCCAGCTCGTGTTCAACCGCGGCGCCCTGATGATCGTGCCGTCGGGCGTGACGAAGGAGACCGGCGTGCGGCGAGCCCTCCTCGAGCTCGGTCGCTCGGCGCGCAACGCGGTCGCGTTCGGCGACGCCGAGAACGATCTCCCGCTCCTGCGGGCGGCCGAGATCGGCGTGGCGGCGAGAGGCTCGGTCGCCTCGGTGCTCCGGACCGCCGACGAGAGCCTCTCCCACCCGGGGCCCGAGGGCGTGGCGCAGTTCGTCCGGCGCATCGTCGAGTCGGGCGGGCTTGCCCCGACTCCCGCGCGGCACGCGGTCGAGATCGGCACGGCGCTCGACGGACGCGCGGTGCACCTGCCGAACGACGCCGGCAACGTCCTCGTGACCGGCGACGCGCAGTCGGGCAAATCGTGGCTCGCTGGACTGGTCGCCGAGCGCCTGGTCGAGGCGGGGTACCGGATCGTCGTCGTGGACCCCGAGGGTGACCACGGGGACATCGGGCACCACCCGGGTGCGCTCGTCCTCGGCGCCCGGCTGCCGCTGCCCGACCCGGTGGCCCTGCCGGAGGTGCTCGAGTGGTCCCGCACCGGGCTCGTGCTCGACCTGTCGAGCCTCCTCGGCGACGAGCGGCGCACCTACACCCGGGCCGCGCTGCGCGCCCTGGTCGCGGCCCGCGAGACGACCGGGCTGCCGCACTGGATCGTGGTCGACGAGGCGCACGAGGCCCTCCGGGTGGACGACGAGTGCGTGACGGGAGATGCGCGATCGAGCGGCCGCCTCCTGCTCGTGACCTACCGTCCGAGCCTGCTCTCCGACGCGGTGCTCGAGACGATCGGGACGCATTTCCTGTTGCGGACCGGCGATCCCGAGGAGCGACTGTTCCTCGAGGAGTGGCTCGGCTCGCGACTTCCGCCGGAGATGCGCCCCGCCGAGATCCTCGACGAGCCGAAGCCGCCCCGCGTGGGCATGCTCGCCGGACTCGGCGGCGAGGCGACGTGGAGGGTCTTCTCTCCTGCGGCTCGTCACACTCGCCAGACGCACCACGGCCGCAAGTACGCCGACGGTCGCGTGGCGGCGGGCAGCGAGTTCCGCTTCCTCGGACCCGATGGCCGCGTCGTCGCGGAGGCCCGCGACCTCGACGAGTGGCGGACCGGAGTCCTGCGCGTGCCGCTGGACACCCTGCGCCACCACCTCGCCCGCGGCGACTTCGCGCGCTGGATGGGAGAGGCCCTCGGCGAGTCGGCCGTCGCCGGGCGCATGCGCGCGGTCGAGGCGGCGGCACGGTCCGGTGCCGCCCCGGGGCGTCACGAGATCGTCGCCCGCGCGCTGGGCTGAATCCTCGGGACCGAGCGACCGGAGGACCCGGATGCGCACCTCGTCGCGACCGGGCCCACGGCTCGGCGCGCGCCCGCGGGCCGTCGGGCCGGGCCTCGCGACGAGGCCACGGTCGCCCTCTTGCGCGCAGCCGGCCGATGGGGTTTCCCGAGAGTGGGGAACCTGGGGGGAGGAGGAGTCGTGTCGGCAAAGCCCTCGAATCTGGACGGAACGCTGCACCCGGACTTCCAGCCGGTCGCCGACGTCCTGCGCGAGCAGATCCGTCGCAACCCGGGCGGGGCGGCCGTGTGCGTCTACCACCGCGGCGAGTGCGTCGTGGACCTGTGGGGCGGCGTGCGGGACGAGACCGGCCACCCGTGGCTGCGCGACACGATGTCGCCCAGCTTCTCGACCACCAAGGGCGTCGCGTCGACGCTGCTCCACCGCATGGTCGACCAGGGGCTGCTCGACTACGACGACCGCGTCGCCGAGCACTGGCCGGAGTTCGCGCAGGCCGGCAAGGACCGCATCACGGTCCGCCAGGTGCTCTCGCACCAGTCCGGGCTCTACCACATCCGGCAGATGATCGACTCCGCCGATCGGATGCTCGACTGGGACCACATGATCGCCGCGATCGAGCGCACGCCGCCGATCCATGCGCCCGGCGAGCGCACCGGCTACCACGGGCTCACCTACGGGTTCCTCGTCGGCGAGATCCTGCGCCGCGTGACCGGGCGTCCCTTCCCGCAGCTCGTGCAGGAGGAGATCGCCCTCCCGCTCGGCCTCGACGGGCTCTACGTCGGTGCGACCGAGGACGCGATCCCGCGCGCGGCACGCCTCATCTGGCCGCCGGAGACCTGGTACAGCACGATGTCGCTCGTGCAGGCGGTCGAGACCGGGCCGGGTTCGTCCATGCTGTCCGGCGTGGGGTCGATGCTGCACCGGGCGCTGCGGGTCGCGGGCGTGCAGTTCGACGCCGAGAGCCTGCTCGACGCTCTCGCCCCGCGCGGCATCAAGCAGTTCGACTTCAGCGCCTCCGAGACGCTGCGCGCGGCGATCCCGGCCGCGAACGGACTGTTCACGGCGCGCTCTCTCGCCAAGATGTACGCCGCACTCGCGGCCGGCGGCGAGATCGACGGCGTGCGGCTGATCTCTCGCGAGACGCTGCGCCGCGCGACCGAACTGCAGGAGCCGACCAAGCACCGCCACGTGATTCCCTTCGACATGCGTTGGCGGCTCGGCTGGCACGGCGTCTTCACGCTCCGCGGCGTCGTGCACGGGGCCTACGGGCATTTCGGCTTCGGCGGTTCGGGCGCGTGGGCGGACCCGGGGCGTGAATTGTCCGCGGCGCTGATCGTGAACAGCGGCATGGGGACGCCGTTCGGCGACCTTCGCATCGTGCGCATCACCTCGGCCGTCCTCGAGTCGGCCGCGGCCCGCCGTCGTTCGCTCGCGCGGATCGCGGTGGCGACGAAGCCGGCGCTCCCGGCCCCGTCGGCGGAGCCGTCCCGGGAGCAGGACGCCGGCCCGGACGTCGAGGCGCGCGTGGGCGGGCTCGCGGAAGGCGCCGTCTGAGGCGACGGCAAGGAGCAGGACGCATGGCGAAGCGATCGGTGGTCCGGGGCGGCAAGCGCGTCGAGGCGGAGGCGAAGCCCGGGCGGACCAGGAAGCGGCGGACGACGCGTCGGCGGGCATCGAGCGCTCGCGGTGCCGGCAAGCCCTCGGCCGCGACGGCGGTGGCGAAGCGCAAGACGCCCGCCGCGCCCCCGTCCCGCCGCGGCAAGGCAGCCGCGAAGAAGCCCGCGCGCAAGGTCGCCCCGGTCGCGACGCGCGCGAAGGCGAAGGCCGCGGCGAAGCCGGCCGGGGCGCGACTCCGGTCCCGCGCTGCGGTTTCGGTCGCGCGACCGCGAACGGCGCGCGCGCACTCTCTGGCGCGCCGCGGGGCTGCGCCGGGCTGGCAGGCCGCCTACGCGGAGATGCAGCGCAGCGCACGCGGCCTCGAGGCGTCGATCGGCGACGTGCGCGACGGGCTCCGCCATGCCGAGAGCAGGATCCGCGAGCAGGCGAAGGAGCGGATTCTGGGCCTCCGAAAGGACGTCGCGGGACAGGTTCGCGGTCTTCGCGAGCGCCAGCGGGAGGCGGTGGGCAAGATCGACCGCGTGCGCGGTGCGGCCGGCGAGTCCTGGGTCGAGATCCGGCGCTCCTTCGACGCGATCGTCTCCGATGCGCGCGCGACCGCGGCCTCGGTGGCGGCCCGGCTGCGGCGCGCGCTGCTCTCCTGACCGTCCGTCGGGGCGCATCCCGCTCGGTCCCCGGCGTCGTTGACGAGGGCGGGCGGCGGGCATAAGCGCGCGGGATGGCCACGCCCGCGACCCCGCCGCCGAGGATCGACGACCCGGAGTTTCTCTCGGGCGACCCCTTTCCCTTCTACCGCGAGCTGCGTGCGCTCCCCGGTCTCTGGCGCGACGAAGCGGCCGGGCTCTGGGTCGCGACCCGGCTCGAGCACGTGGTCGCGATCTCGCGCGACCCGGCGACCTTCTGCTCGAGCCGGGGCGTGCTGCCGTCGGATCGACAGCGCACGCTCACGCCCCGCGAATCGGTGCTCTACATCGACCCGCCCGAGCACGCGAAATACCGGAAGCTCGTCCAGCCGGTGTTCGCACCCGGCCGCCTGCGGGCGCTGGAAGGGCGCGTGCGCGAGATCGTCCGCGGCTTGCTCGACGCGATCGAGCCCGGCCGCGAGGTCGACTTCGTGCCCGCCTTCTCGGTTCCGCTCCCGCTGGTCGTCATCGCCGAGATGCTCGGCGTGCCCGCCTCGGACCGCGAGCGCTTCAAGACCTGGTCCGACGCCGTCATCGAGGCCGGGACGCGCCAGACGCCCGAGAACATGGCGCAGGCGATGGAACTGCTCGGGTATTTCTCCGAGGTCCTCGCGCGTCGCCGCATCGAGCCCGGCGACGACCTGATCTCGCTCCTCGCGAACGGCGAGGTCGACGGCGAGCGCCTCGAGGAGTTCGACATCCTGATGTTCTGCATGTCGCTGCTCGTCGCGGGCAACGAGACGACGCGCAACCTGGTCTCGCACGGCGTGCACGCGCTCTCGACGAGGCCGGCGGAGCTCGCGGCGCTGGTCGCCGACCGGTCGCTCGTGCCGCGCGCGGTCGAGGAGATGCTGCGCTGGGGAACCCCGATCGCGGGCTTCCTGCGCACCGCGACGCGCGAGGTCGAGGCCTTCGGCGCGCGTTTCGCCGAGGGCGACCAGGTCCTCATGGTCTATGCCGCGGCGAACCGCGACCCCGCGGTCTTCGGCGACGACGCCGAGGAGTTCCGGGTGTCGCGCGACGCGAGCGGGCACGTCGCCTTCGGTTTCGGCGAGCACTTCTGCCTCGGCGCCGTGCTGGCGCGCATGGAGGCGAGGATCGCCTTCGAGGAGATCCTCGCTCGCTTCGCGCGGATCGAGCCGGCCGGCCCGATCGAACGGCTGTCCTCGAACGTCATGCGCGGCGTCGTCCGCCTGCCGGTCGTGCCGGGGTCCTGAGGCCGCGATGCAGCCGAGGACGGTGGACACGTCGGCGGCCGCGGTTCCCCGCCCGCCGATCGAGGTGCGCGACCCGGCCAGCGAGCGGACGGTCGGGCAGGTTCCGAACGACGGCCCCGAGGTCGTCGCCCGCCTCGTCGAGCGCGCCCGCTCGGCCCGCCCGGCGTGGGAGGCGATGGGTCCGCGCGGGCGAGGGCGGGCACTGCGCACGGCGCGCAGGGCCTTCGTCCGCGCCCGGCGCGAGATCGTCGACCTGCTCGCGGCCGAGACCGGCAAGCCGATGAACGACGTCGTCGGCGAGGCATTCGCGGTCTGCCTCGACGTCGGCTCCGCGGTCCGTCACGCGCCGCGTGCGCTCCGGCCCGAGGTCGTCGGCACCCGAATCCCGGGCGGGAAGACCCGCATCGTCCGCCGCGTGCCCCACGGCGTGGTGGGCGTGATCGGTCCGTGGAACGCGCCGCTCACGCTCACCCTCGGCGATGCGGTTCACGCGCTCGCAGCCGGCAACACGGTCGTCGTGAAGCCCTCGGAGGCGACGCCGCTCGCGGTCCGCCGCGCCGTCGAGGCGCTCGCCGGGGCGCTGCCGCCCGACGTCCTCGCCTGCACGACCGGGGACGGGGAGACCGGTGCGGCGCTCGTCGACCACGTGGACATGGTCGCGGTGACGGGTTCGCCCGAGACGGGGCGCAGGGTGATGGAGCGCGCGGCGCGGCGGCTCGTCCCGGTGCTGCTCGAGCTCGGGGGCAAGGACCCGATGATCGTGCTCGAGGACGCGCCGATCGAGCGTGCCGTGAACGCGGCCGCCTGGGGCGGCTTCTTCATGAGCGGGCAGGTCTGCATGTCGATCGAGCGCGTCTACGTGGTCGACTCGGTCGCCGACGAGTTCGTCCGCCGTCTGGTCGAGCGCGTGGAGGCGCTGCGGGTGGGGCCGAACGACCGGGAAGTCGACCTGGGGCCGCTCACCTCCGCCCGTCAGGTCGAGATCGTCGCGTCCCACGTCGAGCAGGCCGTGGAGGACGGGGCCCGTGCCCTGGTCGGCGGCCGCCGCATGCCCGAACTCGGGCCGCGGTTCTACGCTCCCACCGTGCTGGTCGACGTGCGCCCGGAGATGCGGGTCATGAACGACGAGACCTTCGGTCCGGTGGTTGCCGTCCAGCGCGTGCGCGACGCCGACGAGGCGGTGGAACTCGCGAACGCGAGCCCCTTCGGGCTGAACGCGAGCGTCTGGACGCGCGACCTCGCCCGCGGCCGCGCCGTCGCCGAGCGCATCGAGGCCGGCTCGGCCTGCGTGAACGACTGCATCCTGAACGCGGGCGACGCGGATCTGCCGTTCGGTGGCGCGAAGCAGAGCGGGATCGGCTGGCGGCACGGCGGCGTCGACGGCGTGCGCGCGTTCACCCGGCCGCAGTCGCTGCGCATCGACCCGGGGCGCCGGACGCGGGACGTGCCGTGGTTTCCCTACCGGCGTCGCCCGGTCGAGCTCGCGCTGCGCGCGATGGGCTGGCTGTGGGGATGAGCGGGGAGGGCGACGGCGAGGCGCTCTTCCGCCTGCTGGTCTCGCAGCGGGCCCACCGGGAACTCCGGCCCGACCCGCTGCCCGACGAGACGATCGAGCGCCTGCTGCTCGCGGCGACGCACGCGCCGAGCGCCGAGAACCGCCAGCCATGGGCGTTCGTGGTCGTGCGGGACGCGACGACGCGCGCGAGGATCGGGGAGATCGCGGCCGCCGCCTGGCGCGGCGGTGCGCGCGAGCACTCGCGGGCCCGTCTCTCGGAGCGACTGTTCGCCGACGTCGACCGCTGGGCGACCGGCGGTCTCGCGAGCGCCCCGGTCCTGGTCGTGGTCTGCGGCGATCGCAGTCGCTCGGACCCGCGCTCGCTCGCGGCCTCGGTCTACCCGGCCGCGCAGAACCTCTGCCTGGCCGCCCACGCACTCGGGCTCGGCTCGCTGTTCAGCACGCTCGCCACCGCGGGGCCCGATCTCGCGAGCCTGCTCGGCCTGCCCGCGCACGTGGAGCCGATGGTGGTCGTGCCGGTGGGACTTCCGGCGCGCGCGCTCGCGCCGCCGCGACGCGCGCCGGTCGCGAGCCGCACCTGGCGCGACCGCTGGGGCGCGCCCTGGTGAGGGGGCCGGCCGCGCGGGGGTTCCCCCGCGCGGCCGGCCTTCACCGCACGATTACTTCGCGACCTTGTCGACCGAGACGGCGAGCGCCTCGGTGAGGGTGATCTCGACCAGGTCGTTCACCTTGGCCTTGTCGAGCTTCGCCTTGTCCGGGACGCTCACGGTGACCGACTTGCCGTCGGGGCCCTGGAGCGTCGCGGTCTGCGCGCCGCGGTCGATGCCGACGATCTTCGCGATGACGGTGGTCGCGCTCGCGGCCACGGCGGCCGGCAGGTCGCCCGGCTTGGCGACCATCTCCTCGTCGGCGGTCGCGGCCCCCACCACGGCAGTGCCGGGCTTGCGGAGCCGGATGGCGATCGCCTCGTAGTAGGTGACGTTCACGTCGTCGCCCGCGCGGACCTGCGCCAGGTTCTTCACCGCGGGATCGACCTTGAAGGTCTTGGTGCGCCCGTCGGCGGTCTTGATCGTCGCCATGCGGGTCTTCTGGTTGATCTTCACGACCTTGGCGGTGGCGGTGGTGAGCTGCGCGGCCTGGATTCCGCCCGGCGCCGGCGTCGCCTGCGGGTTCGGGTCCAGGATCGCGGCCGCGGCGCGATTCGCGGCATCCTGTGCCGTGATCGGCGGCGTCGTCACCTTCGGCGCGCACGCGGCGAGCGCGAGTGCGGCGAGGGCCATGGGGGCGAAGCGCTTGGAAGTCGTCATCTCGTTTCTCTCCTCTCGTCGGTCGCCGGCCGGAAGGACGGCGCGGTTCGGGTCGCGCCGATCGGGAGCCGCCGGCGACCCGGGGAACATAGCGGCAGGGGACCGGGGCACAAGGCGGGTCGGTGGCGACCGTGGCGACGGAGTCCGGAGCGCGGCGGGGCGGTGCGGCATGGGACGTGGGCCGTCCGCCGGACGGCACGGAGTGCTCGCGGGGTCGCCGGGCTCGCTTCCGTCGTGCTAGCCCGGTCCCGGGACTTCCGACGGAGGAGACGGCATGGGCGAGGTGAGGGACCTGGCGGAGAAGGCGTGGCGCGGCGAGCTCGCCGAGACGCAGGTGCATCCGGGCATGGCGCTGGTCGCGCTCGAGGAGATCGCGCCCGGCCTCGCGTTCATGTCCGGGTTCGGCAACGTCGCCGTGCTCTCGACCGACGAAGGCCTGGTGTTCGTCGACACGAGCAGCGCGTTCCATGCCTCGAAGCTCTTCGCCGAGGTCCGCCGCTGGAGCCGGGCCCGCGTCCACACGGCCGTCTATACCCACGGCCACGTCGACCACGTCTTCGGGCTCGTGCCGTTCGAGGAGGAGGCCCGCTCGAAGGGCTGGCCGTCGACCTGCGTGGTCGCGCACCGCGCCTGCCCGGAGCGCTTCGACCGCTACCGGCTCACGAACGGCTACAACGGCGTCATCAACCAGCGGCAGTTCGGCTTCGCGAGGCCGTACTTCCCGAGCGACTTCCGCTACCCGGACCGGGTGCTCGACGACGCGGGCGCGACGATCTCGGTCGGCGGGGTGGCCGTCGAGCTGCACCACGACCGGGGCGAGACCGACGACCACCTCTGGGCGTGGATCCCGTCGCAGCGCGCGATCTACACCGGCGATCTCTTCATCTGGGCGGCGCCCAACTGCGGCAACCCGCAGAAGGCGCAGCGCTACCCGCGCGAGTGGTCGCGTGCGCTCGGCAAGATGCGCGACCTCGGCGCCGCGGTCCTGATGCCGGGCCACGGCCCGCCGATCCTCGGCGAGGAGCGGGTGCGCGAGGCGCTCTCCGAGACGATCGAGCTGCTCGACACGATCGTCGAGCAGACGCTGCGGCTCATGAACGAAGGCGCGACGCTCGACGACGTGCTGGCCGGCGTCTCGGTGCCCGAGCGCCTGCTCGCTCGCCCCTGGCTGCGGCCGAGCTACGACGACCCGACCTTCGTCGTGCGCAACCTGTGGCGGCTCTACGGCGGCTGGTACGACGGGAACCCGGCCCGCCTGAAGCCGCCTCGCGAGCGCGAGCTCGGCGTCGAGATCGCGGCGATGGCCGGCGGCGCCAGCGCGCTCGCGGAGCGGGCGGAGAAGCTCGGCGCCGACGGACGACTCGCGCTCGCGTGCCAGCTCGTCGAGCACGCGTTCGCGGCCGACCCGGCCGACACCCGCGTGCGTGCCGTGCGCGCGGCGCTCTACCGTGCGCGGGCGAACGCCGAGACGAGCCTCATGGCGAAGGGCATCTACGGAGCGGCGGTCCGCGAGTCGGAGTCGCAGTCGGAGCAGAAGCCGGGCTGACCGGCGGGGAGGCGAGGCCATGGCACGGGTCTTCGAGGCGATCGACGACGATCTCGCGAAGTTCATCGGCGAGCAGAAGATGTTCTTCGTCGCGACCGCGCCGTCGGGCGGGGCCGGCCACGTGAACCTCTCGCCGAAGGGTCTCGACTCCTTCCGCGTGATCGGGCCCCGTACCGTGGCCTATCTCGACGTGACGGGAAGCGGCGTCGAGACGATCGCCCACCTGCGCGACGACGGCCGCATCACGATCCTGTTCTGCGCGTTCGCGGGCCCGCCGCGCATCCTGCGCCTGTTCGGGCGCGGTGTCGCGCTGCTGCCCGGGGACGAGGGCTTCGACGACCTCGTCGGGTGGTTCCCGCCCACCCCGGGCACCCGCAGCGTCGTGCGGATCGAACTCGACCGGATCGCGGACTCCTGCGGGTACGGCGTGCCGCGCTACGACTTCGTGGGGCCGCGCAGCCAGATGATCGACTGGGCCGAGCGCAAGGGCGACGACGGACTCCGCGCGTACCGCGAGAAGAACAACGCGCGCAGCATCGACGGCCTGCCGGGGCTCGACCCGGGGCGCGAGCGGCGCTGACCCGCGCGGCCGTCGCGGCCGCCGCTCGGCGTCAGGACCCGGGGCGCGAGCGCGCCAGCTTCGCGACGTGCTCGGGAATCGGGAGCTGGCTCGCGCCGCCGGTGCCCCACCAGCTCGCCGTGAGCTGCTGCGGCCCCGGGCCGCTGCGTTGCCAGACCTCCTCGAAGGTGCGCCGGTAGGACGTGCGCAGGATCCGCCAGGCGCCGTCGCGCTTCACGTAGTCGTCCTCGTAGAAGGCGGCGCCGCGCAGCGCGAAGTCGCGCGAGGCGTCGATCACGACGTCCTCGAGCGCCCACGTTCCGCGCGCGGTGTCCGGTCCCAGGAGGTCGATCTCGGGATGGTGCACGCGGTGGCTGGAGAGGAAGTCGGTCGAGCCCATGCCGGCGCGGAAGAACGCGAGGATCGCGTCGCGGCCCGCGAACTCGTACTTGCCGGCGCTGTAGGAGGCGACCGCGTCCTCGGCGAGACACGACACCATCTCGTCCCAGAGCTTCTGGTCGAGGCAGCGCATGTAGCGGTACTTGAGCCGCTTGATGAGCTCGATCTCGACCAGGTCCGCGGGCGTCATCGCCTCACGCGTCCTTGAAGCCGACCATGCGCAGGATCCAGCCGGCCTCGCCGCGGACGAGCGAGTACTCGATCGTGCGCCTGCCGCCCGAGGGGCAGCAGTTCGCGTCGTTCTCGCGGTAGATCGGGAAGGTGCGCAGCAGCCGATTCCCGTCGACGCGGAAGGTGTCCCGGCCCATGTAGCCTCGCCCCTCGGCCGAGTTGCCGAGGATGGGGGCCAGGTAGATCTGCGACATCGACTGGCGGCGGTTGACGGCGTACCCGGTCAGCGAGCCGTAGGAGCCGCTTCCGGCCGAGTTCGCGTACACGAGGATCTCCGGCGAGCCGTCGCCGTCGAGGTCGGCCGTCTCGATCCCGGTCAGCGTGCCGTCGACCTCCACGGTCACCGGGGCGTCGTCCTTCTCGAGGCCCGAGGGGGCGATCGTGACCCGGTTCAACGATCCCGAGTTCGCGCTCGTGACCCGGAAGCGGATCCCGTCGCGCTCGAGGGTCCGGTCGACCGGTCCCGACGGCAGCGCGCCGGCGGTCGCCCCCGCGGCCGTACCCGCTGCGCCCGCGACGGCGCCGACCGTCCCGGTGACGCCCCCCGCAGCCGCTCCCGCGACGCCGGTCGTCGCGCCGGCCGCTGCCCCGACGACGCCCGTCGCCGCCGATCCCGCGGCGCCGACCACACCCGTGGTCGCGCGGCCGGCCTGCCGGGCCGTGCCGCAGCCCGACAGCAGCGTCGCTGCGAAGGCGATGCCCATGCCCGTCCGGAGTCTCGTCATCGGAAGTCCCTCGCCTGGCCGCGTGGGCGGCCGCCTCTTCGGGTTCGTGTCGTCGTCGGCCGGTCGCTCAGCGGGCCATGAGCCCGCGGCCGGTGATCATCGGCAGGTCGAGCGCCGAGAGCTGTCCCGGTGGAGCCGCGCAGACCGCGGGAATCGCGTTCACGATCCGGGTCGCGGTGAGCACGACGCCGCCCACGGCATGGTCGCCGTGCTCGTCCTCGAACTCGAACTCGCAGCGCATCGCCGGGCTTCCCTTGATGACGACGCGGTAGCTGCCGTTGCCCGACGGCCACTCGGGCGCGAGCTGGTCGTCGAGGCGCGTCACGTGCTCGACGACGAGCCTCGGCTTGCCGCCGACCATCCCCATCACCTCGAAGCGCATGGCGGCGGTCGTGCCCGGCTCGACCGTGCGACCGGCGACCTGCAGCGGGCGCGTCGCGGGGCGGCGCTCGTGCACCGCCTTCACCCGCTCGACCTCGACGCCGAGTCCCTCGGCGAGCAGGTGGATCGTGCCGCCCCAGGCGAACTCGAGGGCTCCCGGCGAGAGCAGGAGCGGGGTCGAGTCGAGCGGCTGGCCGAAGCCCATGGTCTCGAACAGCACCTGCGGCTGCGCGTAGGTGGCGTAGTTGATGATCTCGAGGATCCGCACCTCTTCCCAGCGCTCGGAGAGGCCGGTCAGGACCAGCGGGAGGACGTCGTTCGCGAACCCGGGGTCGATGCCCGAGGTGAACAGCGAACTTCCCCCGGCGCGGCAGGCCTCGTCGAGCTGCTCGCGCAGGTTCGGCAGGAACGACTTCGGGTGGACGAGCGGCACGACCGAGCTCGACACCACGTTCTTGCCCGAGGCGAGGATGCGGCAGAGGTCGGTGATCGCCTCGAAGGGCCGCAGGTCGGCGGTCGCGGTGTAGACGACGCAGTCGGCGTCCATCGCGAGGATCGCCTCGACGTCGTTCGTCGCCTTGATCCCGGTCGGCGGCAGCCCGCAGAGCTCGCCCGCGTCGCGCCCGACCTTGCCGGCCCCGTGCACGCAGACGCCGACGAGCTCGAGTTCGGGATGGCCGATGATGCACCGGAGCGCGAACGTGCCGACGTTGCCGGTTCCCCACTGGACGACCTTGAGTGCCATGGGAAGGGACTCTCCCATCGCGACGGCCCATGTCAATCGCCCGATGGATCGACGGGTCGTCGCCGCGGCGGAGGCCGGCGCTCGCGTCGCCGCTTCGCCCCGGCGCGGACGGCGCGCCCGGTTTGCGGGATCGGGGCGTCGCGTGCGACACGCTCGATCGCGCCCGGCGATCGCCGCGCAGCGGGCCGCTTCCGCCCCTGCCGCGGCGCCGCGCCCGGTGCGCTCGAAGACCTCGCATGAGCCCGACTCGACGCCTGCGACTCGCCCTGCTGGGCCTCGTGCTGCTCACCGCGGTCGGCACGGGCGGCTACATGCTGTTCGAAGGCGCCTCGCTCATCGACGCGCTCTTCATGACGGTCACGACGCTCTCGACCGTGGGGTACGGCGAGATCGTGCCGCTGGACCTCGGCGGTCGCGTCTTCACGATGGTGCTGATCGTCTTCGGGGTCGGCACCGCGCTCTACTTGCTGACGGCGGTCGCGGAGCTGGTCCTCGAGGGCCACCTGCAGGAGACGTGGGGGAAGTCGCGCATGCAGAAGCGGATCGAAGGGATGAAGGACCACGTGATCGTGTGCGGCTACGGTCGCTTCGGTCGCGCGGTCGTCGAGGAGCTCCAGCGGCGCGCGGTCCCGGTGGCGATCGTCGACTCGGACCCGGAGGCGGAGGCCGCGCTGCGCGAAACCGGCGCTGCCTACCTGATCGGGACGGCCCTCTCCGACGAGGTGCTCGAGAGCGCCGGCATCGCCCGGGCCCGGGCGCTCGTGATCGCGACCGCCTCGGATCCCGACAACGTCTTCGTCACCCTCTCGGCGCGGGAGAAGAACCCGGGCATTCGCATCCACTCTCGCGCCGAGACCGACGCGGGCATGCGCCGCCTGCGGCTCGCGGGCGCCGACCAGGTCGTCTCCGCCTACCAGATGGGCGGGATCCGGGTCGCCTCGTCGATCCTCCGGCCCTCGGTGATCGACGCCTTCGAACTCTCCGGGCCCGGGCAGGAGAAGATCGACCTCGAGGAGATCCGCGTCGCCCCGGCGAGCCCGCTCGGCGGCCGCACCGTCGAGGAGGTCGAGCGACAACACCCCCGACTCCGCGTGGTGGCATGGAAGGGTGCGAGCGACGAGCTGAAGATCATCCCGGAGAGCGGCACCCGGATCGGCCACGGCGACCTGCTGGTCGCGATCGGGGACCGGGCGAGCCTCGAGCGGCTCGCGCAGGCCTGCTCGGAGGGCGAGCCGGCGCGCTGACGACGGCGTCGCGTCCCGCCCGACGACGGGTGTCGGGCGGGGGCCGCCGAGGGAGGGGCGTCCCCGCGGAGACACTCGCCGGCCGGGGCGGGCCGGCTCCCCGGGGCGCGCGACGGGCCGGCACGGCCGTCGACCGACCGCACGCCGGTGCTAGAGATCGGGGATCGAGGGACGGCGGGCTTTCCTGCATCCCGGGGGCGCGGGGCCCACGGGCGGAAGGCTCCGCGCGGACCGGGAGGCCAGCATGCGACGCGACGTCTTCAGCCAGGAACACGAGCTCTTCCGCGACCAGTTCCGCCGTTTCGCCGATCGCGAGATCGTGCCGCGGATCGACGACTGGAACGCCCGCGGGATGAGCGACCGGGAGTCGTGGCGCAAGATGGGCGAAGCGGGTTTTCTCGGCGCGCATGCGCCGGCCGAGTACGGCGGCGGCGGCGCCGACTTCCTCTACGACGCGATCGTCATGGAGGAGATGTCGCTGCTGCGCGCCCACGGCCTCATGATGTCGCTCCACTCCGACATCTGCATGCCCTACCTCGTCCACTACGGAAGCGAGGCGCAGAAGAAGAAGTACCTGCCGGGCGCGATCTCGGGCGAGACGATCCTCGGCATCGCGATGACCGAGCCCGGCACCGGCTCGGACCTCGCCAACGTCCAGACCCGCGCGCGGCGCGACGGCGACCAGTGGGTGCTCGACGGGTCCAAGATCTTCATCTCGAACGGCCAGATCGGCGACCTGTTCGTCGTGGTGGCGAAGTCCGACCCGAAGGCGAACCCGCCGCACAAGGGCATGAGCCTGTTCCTCGTCGAGGCCGGCACTCCCGGCTTCACGAAGGGCCGCAAGCTCGACAAGCTCGGGCTGCGCGGCCAGGACACGAGCGAGCTCGCGTTCGAGGAGTGCCGCATCCCGGCCGACAACCTGCTCGGCCGCGAAGGCGAGGGGTTCCGCATGCTCATGGAGCAGCTCCAGCAGGAGCGGCTCTGCATCGCGGTGGCCTCGATGGCCTCGTGTCGCCGCGCCCTCGACGACACGATCCGCTACGTGAAGGAGCGCCGCGCCTTCGGCAAGTCGATCGCGGCCTTCCAGAACACGCAGTTCAAGCTGGTCGAGCTCGCGGCCCAGGTCGAGATCGGGCAGGTCTTCGTCGATCGCCTGCTCGCCTCCCACGTCCGCGGCGACGAGATCGTGAGCGAGGTCAGCATGGCGAAGTTCTGGACGACCGACCTGCAGAAGCGGCTCACCGCCGAGTGCCTGCAGCTCCACGGCGGCTACGGCTTCATGACGGAGTACCCGATCTCGCAGGACTACGCGGACGCGGCGGTGCAGTCGATCTACGCCGGCACGAACGAGATCATGAAGGTGATCGTCGCGAAGCGGATGGGACTCGCCTGAGGCGGGCTCACCGCAGGTCGAAGACCAGGACCTCGGCGTCGTCCACCGCGCGGAGCCCGACTTCGGCCTCGTCTTCGAGGGCGGCCCCGTCGCCGGCCCCGAGGCGGAGTCCGGCCAGGTCGAACGATCCCCGCGCGACCTGCACCCAGGCGCGGCGACCCGGCGCGAGGGGGTGGCTCACCGCTTCGCCCGCGCGCAGCGTCGCGACGGCGAGCGTCGCGTCCTGGGCGATCCGCAGCGATCCGTCGCGGCCGTCGGGCGACGCGACGACCGCGAGGCGACCGCTTCGCAGGTCTGCCGCGAACGCCCGCTGCTCGTAGTGCGGATCGAGTCCGCGCCGCGCCGGCTCGATCCAGACCTGGAGCAGGTGGAGCGGCTCGGTGCGCGAGGCGTTCATCTCGGAGTGGACGATCCCGCGCCCGGCGCTCATGTGCTGCAGTTCGCCCGGGCGGAGCACACCGCCGCCCCCGCTGCTGTCCCGGTGGACGACCCCGCCCGAGAGCACCCAGGTGAGGATCTCCATGTCGCGATGGGGGTGCGGCGGGAATCCGGCCCCCGGCGCGACCACGTCCTCGTTCACGACGCGGAGATCGGAGAAGCCCACGTGGCGCGGGTCGTGGTATTCGCCGAAGGAGAAGGTGTGGCGGGTGTCGAGCCAGCCGAAGTCGAAACGGCCGCGCTCGTCGCTCCTGCGGATCGAGATCACCGGGGACTCCCCTCGTGGCGGCGACCGGAGGCGCGCATCCTTCAGCCGGTCGCGCCCCCGGCCATCGCCGCCACGATCCGGATCGAGTGCGCGGTCGCGAGCACGGTCAAGACGGCGAGCGCGAGCGCGACGAGCGCGCGTCCCGCCTTCACGCCCGAGACGACTGCGACCCCGAGCGCCGTCGAGGCGAGCAGCGTCGGCAGCGAGTTCATGACGTAGGACGCCTTCAGCGTGCTGAAGAACGGGACGATCCGGGCGAGCAGCGCGATCATGACGAGGTTCGTTCCGAGCAGCACGGGCAGCGAAAGCAGCTTCGCGGCCTCGTCGGCCCGCGAGCGGCCTGCGGCGAGAGCACCCGCGAGCCGGCGCAGCAGCGCGCCGAAGCCGAGGAGCAGCAGCGCGAGCCACGCCAACCCGCAGACGAAGAGGCCCGAGGCGATCGCGCGGGTCGCCCCCGAGACCGGAACCGGGCCCTCCGGAAAGGGCGCGCCCCGCACCCACTCGAAGTAGCGGTGCCACCACGCGGGATCGGGCTCGGTGAAGTCGAGGAACTTGGGCTCGGTGTCGAACCACGCGCTCGACCAGAGCAGCGTCCAGAACGATTGCAGCCGTCCCGGCAGCAGGATCGGGTCGCGGAAGAAGGGCCGGGGATCGAAGTGGAGCCAGCGCATCCCGCCGGGGTCGCGCGGCTGCACGGCGGCGTACTCGATGTCGCGGTAGGGCAGCGGTGCGCCGTAGGTCGCGAGGTTCTGCCCGACGTAGAGCGCGAGCACGAGGACCGGCGGGACGAGGGCGATCGCCGCGGCCGTCGCGACCCGGCGGCGGTCGCCCGGCTCCGACGCCAGCAGTCGCCAGCCGAGCGACGCCACGATCGCCGGCAGGAGGACGTAGCAGGTGTACTTCACGTCGACCGCGATCGCGGCGGCGAGCCCGAGCCATGCCGCGTCGGCCGGCCGCAGGCCGCGGTCGAGCAGGCGCAGCAGGAGCCACGCGCCGATCGCCACGCACAGCCACGAGAGCCCGTCGTTCGAGAACATCGCGGCCATGTAGATGCCGCGGGGCTGGAAGCAGGCGACGGCGAGTGCGACCAGTCGCGACGCGGGAGAGAGCCCGGGCACGCGACGCAGGACGAGCCAGAGGACCGGCAGGACGAGCACGTGGAAGCCGCAGCTCCAGAGCTGCAGGATCTTCGGGATCGAGGGGGGCGGGGTGCCGGTCGCGAGGAGTCCCTGCACGAGCCGTCCGGCGGTCCAGTAGAAGACCGGCGGGTGCTGGCACATCGAGCACGCGTCCTTGCGCGGCAGGACGCCGCCGCCCTGCAGCATCAGGTGGATCGGCTGGAAGTGGTCGTCGAAGGAGACCGACGGAGGCGTCCACCAGCAGAGCAGCACGCGCAGGAGAGCGCCGGCCGCGACGAGGGCGATCGCGATCCGCGTCTCCTTCGCGCCGAGCGTCGTCGAGACCGCCAGGTTCGACGGCGCGGACGCGGCTCGTCCGCGCGGCGTCGCCGCGCCCGAACCGGGACGGCTCAGCCGCGGGCCTCGAGGACGAGGTCGAGGTTCTCCGCCTCGCATCGCGCGGCGAGTTCCGAGCGCAGCGCGCGCAGGTCGAGCTTCGCCGGCACCTGCAGGTCGGCCTCGAGCACGAACATCGGCGTGCCGCTCATCGGCGCGAAGCTGACCCGCGATTCGAGCGACGCGAGGTTCACGCCCCGTCCGGCGAGGAGCCCGGCGATCGACTGCACGATGCCCGGCCGATCGTGGCCCGAGACACGGATGCGGTAGAGCAGGTGATCGCCGCGGACCGGCGTCGTCGTCTCCTTGAGCACGCAGCGAAGGCCGAGCCGGGACTCGAGGGCGGCGCCCTGCGCCTTCACCGCGCCGAGGGCGGCGGGTGGTCCGGACACGAGCAGGATGAGCGCGAACTCGCCGCCGAGGATCGCCATGCGGCTGTCCTCGAGGTTCGCGCCGGCGTCCGAGATGGCGCCGGAGACCTCGTTCACGAGACCGGGGCGATCGGGTCCGACGGCGGTGAACACGAGGTACTGTCGATCGGTCGACATGGTCTGCGTTCTCCTCGGCGAGGCCTCAGCGGTAGCGGCCGTGCGGCTCGACGGCCTTGCCGCCGGCCGCGCGGAAGGCCGCGCGCGCGGCGAGGCTCGCCTGCACGTCGTACACGTCCTCTTCCGACGACCACAGGCCCGATCCCGCGTAGCGAAGGAAGGTGTAGGTCGGAAACCCGATCGGCGGCCCGCCCGGGTCCTTCGGGTTCGGGTAGACGTTGTCGATGCAGAAGGCGACGCGGTCGCCGTCGATCATCGTCCACTGCGGGGCGGGGAAGTACATGTCGGGTACGCCAGCCATCGTCCGGACGATCCACTCGCGGATCGCCTCGCGACCGCGGAAGGTCCCGTACTGCACCTCGTAGTAGAAGGCGTCCTCGGTGAAGAGGTTCGCCCACGCGTTCCAGTCCCGCTGCTCCGCGCCGAGTCGAAGGTAGGTGCGGAACGCGTCTTCGACCTCCTGCCGGCTCGCCGTCGCCATCGGTCCCTCCTCTCCCCGGTGCCGGACGGCGGATGGCCGTCGAACCCCGAACTCCCGGCTCGTTAGGACGCCGGGAGAGGCGCGTCAACGCGGTGCCCCGGGGCGCCCGGAGCGCGGGTGGCAGCCGGGCCGGCGGCCACGGGAGTCGGACGGGACGGCGTCGACCGGGTCTCCCTGGCGCCGGTCCGCTCAGCGCGCCGACCAGGGGAGCCGGCGGCGACGGGCTTCCTCGAACTCGTCGCCGGGCTTCCATTGCGGCATCTCGTCGGCCTCGGCCACCGACAGCGCCACGTCGAAGCCGAGCCGGGCGTCGTCGACCAGCCCGGTCATGTCCCACGAAGCGCTCCAGTCGTCGGTCGGCTGGTGATAATTTCGCTCCATCCACTCCTCCACCTTCCGGTCGCCCCAGCCCAGGGGCTGGCCGATGTAGGTGGTGCCGCCCTTCAGTTGGATCGCCGGTACGCCGGCGCGCGCGAAGCTGAAGTGGTCGGAGCGGTAGAAGTAGCCGCGGTCGGGGTGCTCGTCGTCGTCGTAGGTGCGGTGCTGGCGGGTCGCGGCATCGAGCGCGAACTGGTCGAGCGTCGAGCGCCCGAAGCCCACCGCGCGCACGTCGCGCGCGCGCCCCCAGAGGTTGCCGCCGTCGAAGTTGATCGCCGCCGCCATGCGCGACGGCGGGACCGTCGGGTGGGCGACGAACCAGGCCGAGCCGAGCAGCCCCTGCTCCTCGGCCGCGGTCGCGACGAACAGCACCGACCGCCGTGGCGGCTCCGGCAGCGACTGGAAGGCGTTGGCGACCACGAGCAGCGTCGCGACGCCCGAGGCGTTGTCCATCGCGCCGTTGAAGATCTCGCGCGAGCCGTCCTCGCGGTCGCGCGCGCCCAGGTGGTCGTGGTGCGCGGTCAGCACCACGACCTGCTGGCTCAGCTTCCGGTCGCGGCCGCGCAGCAGGCCCACCACGTTGGCGGTGTGGTACTCGCGCAGGTGGCTCTCGAGGCGCAGCGACGTCTCGATGCCGAGCGGCACGGGCCGGAAGCTCCGGCTCTTCGCCCGCTCGACGAGGTCGTCGAGGTCGTGTCCGCCGAGCCGGGCGAGCCTCGCCGCGGCGTCTCTCGTGACCCAGCCCTTCACGCGGACCTGGGGCTCGCGGGCGTCGGCGAGGCGCGAGCTCTCCCCGGTGAACGACGTCACGACCGTCTTCCACGGGTAGCCCGCGGAAGCGTCGGTGTGCAGGATGATCGCGCCGACCGCACCGTGGCGAGCCGCGTTCTCGAACTTGTAGGTCCAGCGCCCGTAGTAGAGCCGCCGCTTGCCCCCGAAGATGTCGGGATCCCAGTCGGGGTCGTCGTTCAGGAGCAGAAGGACCTTGCCGCGGACGTTCTCGTCCTTGAAGTCGTCCCACTCGAACTCGGGCGCCTCGATCCCGTAGCCGGCGAAGACGACGTCGGCGGGTCCGATCTCGACCTCGGGCAATGCCTCGCCGGAGAGGGCGACGAAGTCGGTCGTCGGCAGCAGGGTCGTCTGGGCTTCGCCCTGGGTGAACTTCCAGTTCTCCGGCGGGATCGTGGCGACGCCGACGAGGTCGACCGGCTGCTCCCAGAGGCCGCCCGGAGCACCGGGCTCGAGCCCGATCAGCTGCATGCTCGAGACCACGTACCCCCGGGCGAGGTCGTCGCCTCGCGTCCCGGGGCCGCGACCTTCGAGCAGGTCGTCGGCGAGGAAGCGGATCGGCCCCGCGAGCGCGCTCGCGTGGATGCAGCGAGCCGAGGCCTCGGCGGCCACGCGCGACGTCGCCTCGACCACTTCGCCGGCCGGCGCGGACTCCCTCGGCGTGATCGTCGCCGAACAGCCCGCGCCCGTTGCCATCGCGACCGCTCCGAGGGCCAGGCGGAGGAGGGGGCGCACGCGAACTCGCACGCCGGAGCGATGCCGACTTCCGCGCGCCGGGTCAACCGGGGGCGCCGGACGACCTCCTCGGACGAGCGACGGTCGCCGCGCGTGCGCGTCCGCCTAGGGAGCGCCCCGAGTGCGACCTACGGGGGAAGGCGCCGAGCCTTACGGGAGAATCGGCGCCGGCTTCCCCGCACGAGGAATTTCCCCCCTTCACGCGCCCGGGGCCGGCTCCTAGTGTTCGATGGGAAGGGAGAGGGACGCCCGAGGGGGCGGGCCCGGAAGTTCACCCATGAGACGCGTGAAAGGCGAGAAGGCGGCAGCCGGACGTTTGCTCGGGCGCGTCGTACGACCGCTCGTCGCAGCGGTGGCCGTGGTCGCACTCCTCGCCCCTGTTCCCGCTCTCGCGGGCTCCGCGCCGACCGTCGTCCGCGTCGCGCGCGACGCCGTCGCGACCGTGGACGGATCCTCGCGCTGGCCCGCCTCGGTCGACGTCGATGCGATGCTCGCGCTCCGGGTGGGGGATGCGGCCGTCGTCGAACTCCCCGGCCGTCCGGCGCGCACGGTCGTGGTGGTGGCCACCGAGCGTCACCCGAGCGGAAGCATCACCTGGCGCGCCGAGACGACGGTCGGCGAACGGCGGCCGGTGACGATCACCGTCGCCGCGACCGGCCTCGCGGGGTCTCTCGCGGACGATCGCGAGGGCTCGGTCGTCCTCGCGAGCGACGACGAGGGAACCTGGGTCGTCGACCGGGCCGCCGCGGGCCTCGAACCCGCGGAGCCCGAGATCGACGACGCCGCCGGCTGGTTCCGCGTGCCGCGGCGCGCTCCCGACGCGCCGAGCGCGGCCGCTTCGACGGCTGCGGCGGCCGAGGCCCTCGGAATGGTCCTGCCGAAGCCGGCCCCCGGCGAGATCGACGTCCTGGTGCTCTACTCGACCGGCCTGGCCGCGAAGCTGGGCGCCGGGCTCGTCGCGCGACTCGACAACCTCGTGGGGCTTGCGAACCGCACGTATGCCGACAGCGGCATCGCGCTGCGGCTGAACGTCCTCGACACCCTCGAGATCGCCTTGCCGGACGACACCTCGAACTTCGACGCCCTCTACCGGATGACCGACGGCGACGTGCCGGCGACCGCCGGGCTCCACGAGCTGCAGAGCCTCTACGGCGCCGACCTGGTCGTGCTCGTCCGGCCCTACGATGCCGCGACTCACCAGGGCTGCGGCGCCGCCTGGATCTCCGGCTTCGGCGGCGCACCGATCGAATGGTCGAGCGACTACGGCTTCGCCGTCGTGAGCGATGGCCGCAGCGGCACGAAGTACTGCGACGACCTCGCGTTCGCGCACGAGATCGGCCACAACCTGGGCGCGATGCACGACCGCGCCAACGCCGGTACGGCCGTCGGCGCCTATCCGTTCGGCTTCGGGTACGGCGTGCGCGGAGTCTTCGGCACCGTGATGAGCTACGTCACTCCGCGCATCGGGCGGTACTCCGATCCCGACGCCGTCTGCAACGGCCTGACGTGCGGCGTCTCCGAGACCCGCACGGACTCCGCCCACGACGAACTCGCGATCGAGCTCGCGCGCGGCGACGTCGCCTCGTTCCGCCGCTCGCTCCACCTCGACGTACCCTTCGGCGTGATCGGTCGCGCGACGGCCGCCACGGCCTCGGGCCTGGCCGAGGGCCGTTCGGTCGCCCTCCTGCCCGACGGCCGGGTGGTCGCCGCGGGCTTCGTCGATCGCGCCGCGGGCTCCTCGGTGGTCGTGGCGCGCTGGCTCTCCGACGGCCGTCTCGACGCGACCTTCGGCCCGGGCGGGCTGGTCGAGCGCTCGCTCGGCGGCGGCCGGGCGCGTGGCGCGGCGGTCGGCGTGCAGTCCGACGGGCGCGTCGTGGTCGCCGGCACGCTGGAGAAGTCGGCGGGCGACTCGGCCGGCTTCGCGATGCGTTTCGGCACCGACGGCAAGCCGGACTCGACCTTCGCAGCGAACGGAACCTACCTGGTCGGCGATGTCGGACAGAAGCGACGCTTCGTCGCCCTCGCGGTCTCGCCGGTCGACGACGACCTCCTGCTGGCCGGCGAAGCCGACAACGCTTCGACCGGGGCGACCTCGGTGCTGGTCGCGCGCCTCGACCGCAACGGGATGCCGCACGCCGGGTTCGGCACCGCGGGCGTCGTCCGCCAGGCGGTCGCCGGCGGATCGGCCCACGGCCACGGGATCGCCGTCACGGCGACGGGACTGGTCGTCGTCGGGGGCACGCTCGAGCGGACCGACGGACGCGCCGACATGCTCGCACTCCGGCTGCTCGCCGACGGCAGGCTCGACACGAGCTTCGGTGGCGCCGGACAGGTGCGGGTCGATCTCGGGTCGGGGCGCGCCGAGGCCGCCGCCGTCGGGGTCGAGAAGGACGGCGACGTGGTCCTCGCCGGCCACCAGGATCGCGACGGGCTGCCCGCGGTGATGGCCGTGGTCCGACTGCTCGCCTCCGGCGCGCGAGATCTCGACTTCGGCAGGAACGGGCTCTTCACGCTGGACCTCGGCAACGGCGACACGATGGCGAACGCGGTCGCGATCGACGCGAAGAACCGGATCTTCCTCGCGGGCGGGTATCGGGAGGCCGACGGGGCCTCGAACTTCGTCACGGTGGGCCTGCGTCGCGACGGCGCCCGTCTGAAGGGCTTCGCGCAGGGCGGCGTGTCGGTCCCGACCTTCACCGGCGCCAGCGCGATCGCCTACGGCCTGGCGCTCGGCGCGGGCGGCAAGCCGGTGGTCGTGGGCGCGAAGCGAACGGGCGCCGGTTCCGAGATCGCGGTCGTGCGGCACACGCTCCGCTGAGCGGGGCGGGGCTTCGAGGCGGTCGCGGGCAGGGCCCCTCGAGGGGGGCGAACCGACCGGTTGCGCCGGGGCGCGAGCCGGCCCGGCCGGGGGCGGTCCCGGGCCACTTTCGCGCTTGCGCTCGCGGGGTCGGGATCCCCAAGATGGTGGCTGGCACCATGAGAACC
The DNA here is from genome assembly GCA_017853315.1 of Alphaproteobacteria bacterium. GTDB lineage: Bacteria > Desulfobacterota > Binatia > UBA12015 > UBA12015 > REEB422. The sequence goes on along the minus strand of JAFMJW010000020.1, from coordinate 6,566 downwards.
TCCCGCAGTCACTTCACGCGGGCCCTCGCGGCCGGACTCCTGCTCGCGCTCTCCGCCGGGCCGGCCCGGGCCCAGGCGGGTGCCCTCGACCCGACCTTCGACGGGGACGGCGTCGTCGTCACCGGGATGGGCTCTCCCGACGACTTCGCCCAGGCGATCGCCGTCCAGGCGGACGACCGGCTGGTCGTCGCCGGCTGGTCGTCGACCGAGGATGCGACGCAGGTGGTCGTCGACGAGGACGCGAGTCTCGTGCGGCTGAACCTCGACGGCTCGTTCGACACGAGCTTCGGCACGGGGGGCAAGTTCCGCGTCGTCCAGCCGGGAACCTTCGAGCGGGCGACCGCGGTCGCGCTCCAGCCCGCCGACCAGAAGATCGTCGTCGCGGGCTTCCGCCGCACCTCGGGCAACGAGGACTTCCTGGTCCTGCGCTTCCTTCCCGACGGAACTCCGGACCCGGGCTTCGGCACGGCGGGCGTCGTCGTGACGCCGCTCGGCACGACCGACGAGCGCGCGACCGCGGTCGCGATCGACGGACAGGGTCGGATCGTCGTCGGCGGCTGGGTGTTGCGCGGCGGCAACAAGGACTTCGCGGTCGTGCGCTACCTGTCGGGCGGTGCGCTCGATCCCGCGTTCGGCGACGGCGGCAAGAAGCTGTTCGGCGTCGGCTCGGGCAACGACGAAGTTGCCGCCCTCGCGATCCAGGCCGACGGCCGCCTGCTTCTCGCGGGGCACGCGGCCGACGGTGGTCTCTACGAGATGGCGCTCGTGCGGCTCGACGACGCGGGCGCGCTCGATGCGGACTTCGGCGGAGGAGACGGCATCGTCCGCCCCGACGCGGGCAGCGGCGACTCCTACGCCTACGCGGTCGGCCTGCTTCCGGGCGGCCGGATCGCGCTCGCGGGCAAGGCCAAGGTCGGCACGCCGGTCCACGCGGCCATCGCGGTTCTGACCGGTGCGGGCGAACTCGACCCGGGCTTCGGCACGGGCGGCATCGTCACGACGACGATCGGCACGAGCTCGCGTCTCCTCGGCGTGTCCGACGGCGGCGACGGCAGGATCGTCGCGGCCGGCATCGGCCGGATCGGCGGCGTCGACCAGGTCGCGGTCGCCCGCTGGAGCGGCGCGGGCGAGATCGACGCGTCCTTCGGAACCGGCGGCGTCGCGACGCTCGCGACGGGGACCGGTGCGGCGCAGGCGAATGCGCTCGCCGTCCAGCGTGATCGCAAGATCGTGGTCGTCGGGTCGAGCCGGACCGGCAACGACGACGACTTCGCGATCACCCGCTGGCTGCAGGGCCCTTGCGGAAACGGGGTGCTCGACGCGGGCGAGTCCTGCGAGCACGGCTCCGCGATCTCGACCGAGTGCTGCTCGTCCGAGTGTGCTCCGGTGCCCGCCGGGACGGTCTGTCGTCCCGCGGTCGACGAGTGCGACCTCGCCGAGACCTGCGACGGCTCGACCGGCGGCTGTCCCGCCGACGAGGTGAGCCCCGACGTCGACGGCGACGGGCTGTGCAACGGAATCGACAACTGCCCGGACGTGGCGAACGCGGGGCAGGGCGACGGCGACGGCGACGCGATCGGCGACGCCTGCGACGTCTGCACGGGTGGCGTCGCGGTGACGCGCTCGCGTCTCAAGCTCGCGAACCTCGGCGGCGTCGCGGGCGACGACAAGTTCAGGCTCGAGGGCACCCTCGTCCTGCCCGGACCGGTCGCGCTCTCTCCGGACGTGTTCCCGTTGCGCCTGATCGTGCAGGACGCGAACGGCCGCAGGCTCGCCGACGCGCAGCTGCCGACCGATGCGCGGTGGACGACCAACGCGAAGCGAACCTTCTGGATCTTCCGCTCGCCGACGCTGGTCGGGGGCTGGATCGACTCGGCACGGCTCGTGAGCGCCCCGACCCACCCGAACGAGGTGAAGTTCATCGTCGGGGGCGACGAGGCGACGATTCCCGGCCCGAAGCCCGTGCTGCCCCTCTCGGCGACCGTGGTTCTGGACGGGCCTCTCGCGGAGACCGGCGCCTGTGGTTTCGTCACCTATCCCGGCGGGGCGCCGCGTGCGCCGACCTGCCGGGGGAATCCCTCGCTGAGCAGCATCTTCTGCAAGTGACGCTCTGCCGGCCGGATCGCCCGTGGCCGCGATCGTGGCGGGACGGACTCGCGGTTCGAGCCGGCCAGCGAGGGCGGTGCCTTCAGCCGGCGAGGCGCGCCGTCCACCAGGTGACGAGCAGCGCGCGCAGGCTCCAGGCCGCGGTGCGGATCGCGTTGCCGCGAACGAGTGCGGCGATCGCGACGGGGTCGAACCCCCGCGAAAGCCGTTCGTGCAGCGGCACCTGCAGGAAGAAGGTCGACAGCCAGACGACCGCGAGCAGGGCGAGTCCGAACCAGGCCGACCAGGGCGGGACCGAGGGCGGGGGCCGCCACGCGATCCAGGCGGCGGTCCCGAGTTCCACCAGCATCGGAAGCATCACGACGAAGGAGATGCGCATCCGGTGCTCGACCTCGTAGGCGGCGAAGGCGGAGGCGCCGACGCGCGCGAACAACGGGTAGTGCACGACCTGCACGACCGCGATGACGCCTGCCATGAACAGCGTCGACGCGATCTGCGCGACGAGGATCGAGACCGGTGCCGAACCCGGCGCTGCGGCGGAGCTGCCGAAGGTGCCCAAGCGCCTCAGGCGTGCCGCAGGTCGGCGAGCACGGCTTCGGCCACCTTGCGACCCGAGACGAGGGCCCCGTTGATCGAGGCCTGTTCGCACCAGTCGCCGCACCGCCAGAGCCCGTCGCGGACACGCGGGGCTCTCGGCTCGGGGCGATCCGGCAGTGCGTGCGCGACGTGGTAGGAGCGCAGGTGGCGCCAGCCGTCGACCTGCGCGCCGAACCAGCGGCGGAGGTGGGCGGTCACTCCGTCGAGCTCGTCGGGCGATCCCTCGAGCACGGTGGCCGAGACGAGCGCCTGCCCGGGCGGGGCGTACGCGGGCGAGACGTCGCTCTCGACGCAGAGGTTGTTCACCGGGCCGTCCTGCGGCCCCTCGCCGTTCAGGACGAGGACCGGCTCGCCGAGCGGCGAGCGCGGGGCGGCGAAGTAGTGGCAGGTGACCGAGCGGGAGCCCGGGTCGACCTCGCCGAGCAGGCGCGCGGCCGCGGGGCCGTCTGCCGCGACGACGACCGCGCGTGCCGACAGCGTCGAGCCGTCGGCGAGGCGGACGAGCCCGGGCTCCGCCGCGACCACCTCGACGCCGGTCCGCACCGTTCCCGGCGGAAGTGCGCCCGCGAGCTGTTCGGGAATCGCCTGCATGCCGAGGGCGGGGACGGCAATGTCGCCCGAGGAGAACATCTTCCAGACGAACTCGAACATCCGGCTCGAGGTGCGCAGGTCCCGCTCGAGGAAGACGCCGCCCAGGAAGGGCCGAAGAAACCGCTCTCGGATCGCCGGACCGAAGCCGCGAGCGTCGAGTGCGTCCCCGGTCGTGGTCTCGGGACGGCTCGCGAGCGCTTCGAGGCTCGCCGATCCGAGCTCGAAGCGCAGCAGGCCCACCCGCAGCTTGTCGACCAGCGAGCCGACCGGGCTGCCCACGCCGAGCAGCCCGTCGACCGGGCGCCGGAAGGGATCCGCGACCCGGTGGAAGGACTCGTGCCAGCGCACGAGTGCCCCCGGGTAGAAGGCGCGCAGGTCGAGCCGGTCGTAGTCGAGGACGCGCTTCGCCTCGGGGTAGGCGGTGAGTAGCACCTGGAAGCCGCGGTCGAGGCGGAAGCCCTCGACCAGGTCGGTGCGCATCCGGCCGCCGGGTGCATCCGAGCGGTCGATCACGACGACCTCGCGGCCGGCTTCGCGCAGCGCGCGCGCACACGCGAGTCCGGCGATGCCGGCCCCGACGACGACCACCTCGGTAGACGATCCGATCGAGCTCACGAAGGCCTCCCCGACGACAGTGTTTCGAGCAGCGCCGCGGCCGCCGCAAGTCCGGAGAGCGCCGCCCCCTCGACCCGGGGCGCGACGAAGGCGTCCCCGGCCAGCGCGAGCGGCGGCAGTCCGCGCGCGATCCGGACGGGCCCGTCGTGCAGGACGGCGGGCCGGGCGTAGCGCCAGCCGTGAACCCGGAAACCGCGCACGGGGGACCGAAGCAGCGGCTCGGCGGCCCGAAGCAGCTCGCGGGCGCTCTCGTCGCGGTCGCGCTCGAAGCGCTCGGCGGACCAGCGGGCCGTCGCGTGGATGGTGGCGGTCGGCACCGGGGAGACCCTCTTCGCGAGGTTGTCGGCGATCCAGCCGATCGGCCCGGTGCCGGGTTCGAGGGCGCCGGGCGGCGGCAGTGCACTCGTGCGTTCGAGCTCGGCGAGCACCGCGATGCAGGGATCGTAGGAGACCCGTTCGAGGGCCGCGCGGTCGGGCTCGTCGAGCACGACCCGTCCCGCGTCGAGGAGCGCGAGGGACTGCGGCACGGGCGAGGTCAGGACGACCGCGTCGGCTTCGAGTGCGCGCGCGGAACCCTGCGCGTCGCCCGTCCCGGGCGCGGGCTCGCTCCCGGCGACGCCGTCGAGCTCGACTCGCCAGCGTCGCTCACCGGGCCGTGCCGCGACGGACCCGATCGGCTCGCTCCCCGGGGGGACGGGCCCGTCGACCGTCGCGACCGACCCGACGCGGGTCCCCGTGCGGACGTCGAGACCGCGTGCGAGCCGGCGTCCGATCGCGCTCATCCCGGGAACCCCGCGCAGCCGGGGATGTCCGTCCGAGGTGCCGCCGAAACCGCGGCACCACTCGGCGACCACTCCCTCGGCGAGCCATCCATCGACCATCGAGCAGAAGCGCGGGTCGCGTGCCGTCAGGAACTGTGCGCCGTGATCCCAGCGCGCCTCTCCCTCGCGACGGGTCGCCAGGCGCCCGCCGGGCGAGCGACCCTTGTCGAGCACGACGACCGCGATTCCGGCGGCGGCGAGTTCGTGCGCGACCACGAGGCCGCAGAGGCCGGCACCGATCACGATCGCCGAGCGGGACATGCCTCGTGGGTAGGCGACCGCGGGCGGGCGTCAAGCGGGGTGGCCCGCCGACGACAGGACGACCGCGAACGAGATCCAGCCGGAAATTGACCCGCCGGCCCGCCTCGCATAGCGTCCGCCGCCGGATGCCCGCGGGAACCCGATCGCCGTCGCGCCGGCCGCGCCGCTCGCGCGAGCCCGCCTGGGCCGACTGGGACGACCGCGAACTCCTGGGGCTGCGGTTCTGCGACCTCGCCGAGAACCTGCGGATCGAGGGCTCGCGCCTCGAGGAGCGCATCGAGCAGCTCGGCCGCGACCTCGAGCGCTGCGGCATCGAGCTGCGCCCGCACTTCTGGCTGTCCGACGACTGGTTCACGCCCGACGGCATCGCGGGCATGGCGATCCCGTTCTACATGGCCCACCCCCGGCTCGCGCGGCTCGAGGAGAGCCAGATGCTGGAGGTCGAGGGCGGGACGCCGGAGTGGTGCATGAAGATCCTGCGCCACGAGGCCGGCCACGTGATCGACAACGCGTACAAGCTGCGCCGGTTCCGGCGTCGCCAGCAGCTCTTCGGTCCGTCTTCGCAGACCTACCCGGAGTCCTACGCGCCGCGTCCCTACAGCCGCAGCCACGTGCTCCACCTCGAGTCCTGGTACGCCCAGAGTCACCCCGACGAGGACTTCGCCGAGACTTTCGCGGTGTGGCTCACGCCGCGCTCGGCCTGGCGGCGCGGCTACGCGGGCTGGCCCGCGCTGCGCAAGCTCGAGTACGTCGACGAGCTCATGTTCGATCGGGTCGCGGGCTGCAAGCCGCTCGTGACCTCGCGCCGCGAGATCGACCCGCTCCGGCGGCTGCGCCGCACGCTCGGCGAACACTACCGCGACAAGCGCAAGCGCTACGCGGTCGGTGCCCCGGACCTGCGCGACACGGACCTGCGTCGCCTCTTCTCCGACGCCCCCGAGATGCGCGACCGCCCGACCGCGGCGAGCTTCCTGCGCCGGGTGCGGCGCGAGGTGCGCGAGCGGGTCGCCCACGTGACCGGCGCCTACCAGTACGCGATCGACCAGGTGCTGGAGGACATCATGCGGCGCTGCCGGGTGCTGCGGTTGCGTCTCGTCGACGGGGACGAGGAGACCAAGATCGACTTCGCGGTCATGCTCGCCGTCCACACGATGAGCGCGCTGCGGAGCAAGCCGCCGAGGTACTCGCTGTGAAGCGGCCGCTGCGGATCCTGGCTCTCGTCGACGAGCGACTGAAGCCGCCCGAGAACCCGCGCACCTCCGAGCTCAAGACCGCCGACTGGAAGATGGAGTACGACGTCGTCGCGACGCTCGCGAACGCCGGCCACGAGGTGCACACGCTCGGCGTCGGCAGCGACCTCGGCGCGATCCGCGACGCGATCGACGAGCGCAAGCCGCAGGTCGTCTTCAACCTGCTCGAGGACTTCCACGGCGTCCCGATCTACGACCAGAACGTCGTGAGCTACCTGGAACTCCTGCAGGTGCCCTATACCGGCTGCAACCCCCGCGGACTCCTGCTCGCGCGCGACAAGGCGATCTCGAAGATGCTGCTCGCCTCGCACCGCATCCCGACGCC
>JAFMJW010000019.1 GCA_017853315.1 Alphaproteobacteria bacterium | reverse complement strand
CGGTAGGCGGGCTCGACCGTGCCGCCGAGCCCGATCGCGCGGTTGGCGGCCCGGTTCGCCTCGGTGAACGAGCGGTCCTGCTCGGGATGCGAGAGCCACGCGTTCATCGTCTGGAGCAGCAGCCACGACGGCAGGTGCCCCGACGGCAGCACGGCCACCGCCGCGCCGAGCGAGCGCAGCCGCTCGCAGGTCGCCGCGAGCCCCGGGTGGCCGTGCGCCAGGTGCTCGGCGAGGAAGCCGTGCTCGTAGCCGTACCGGGAGCGGATCAGCTCGAAGAGGAAGCGGTCCGCCTCGGCGACGCCCGGCGTGTCGAACGGGGCCGCCACGAGCAGCAGTCCGTCCGCGACCCGGTAGGCCTCCGCGAGCCAGGCCTCGCGCTCCCCGGGCGGTACGTGCTCCAGCACGTCCATCGCCAGCACGACCTCGAACGAGCGATCCGCGAACGGCAGCGGTTGCCCGGGCTCGAAGCGCAGGTGCCGTGGCAGGTCGGCCCAGCGCGTGTCGACGACGCGGACGTCGCGGCCGGGGAAGAAGTCGCCGGTCCACGCGAGGTGTCCCGCATCGCCGCCCATCGTCCCGCCGACGTCGAGCAGGGAGCCGTGGCCGGGAGCGAGGCGGTCGACGACCTCGCGCGCGAGCGCGTAGCGCTCGTACAGGTCGAACGGCAGGCCCGCGACGAGCGACTCGCGCGCGCCGGGTCCGCAGGGACTCGCCGTGAACGACAGGCGATGCAGGCGCGCCCAGCCGTTCGAGAGCGCGAAGCGCAGCCCGTGCCCGCCCGCGGGCAGGACCACGGTCGCCGTGCGCATCGAGCGGCCGGGCGATGCGGGAAAGCGCGCCTCGACGCGCCCGTCGAGCGCGATCGAGAGCGCGCCGGGCTCCGCGCAGTCGACCTCCACGTCGACCGAGAGCGGCTCGTCGCCCGCGTTCAGCAGGTAGACCCGCGCGCCGTCGGACAGCACCCGGGCGTCGTCGGGGTCGAGCCGCTCGCCGAAGCCGCTGCGCAGGCAGGCGCGCAGGCGCGGGTCGCCCGCGGTGCGCAGGACCGGGTCGGGCACGCCGAGCGCGTCCCAGGCGACGAGCGGCGGCGGCCCGGCGCGACGACCCACCAGCTCGCAGTTGAACTCCGCCTGGAAGAAGCGCAGCGACGTGCCGAGCCCCGCGTCCTCGAACGCCCGCACCCAGAAGGACGGTGGACGCTCGGCCACGTGCGTCGGCTCGTGGCGGTCGAAGACCAGCGGGTCGGGCGTCGCGGCGAGCAGCAGCCCGCCCGGGCGCAGCACGCGCGCGCACTCGGCGACGACGGCGGCGGGATCGGGAACGTGCTCGAGGACGTCGAACGCGCTCACCACGTCGAAGGTCGCGGCGGCGAACGGCAGCCGCTCCGCGTGCGCGACGGCGACGCGTCCCGCGGTCGCCGGCACGCACGAAGCGACGCGCCCCGCGGCCCAGCGACTCGCGTCGACGCCCACGGCCCGGAATCCCGAGGCGCGCGCCTCGTCGACGAGGAACCCGTACGCGCAGCCGACGTCGAGCCAGCGGGCGTCCGCGCCGACTTCCGCGCGCACGAAGTCCATCCAGTGGAGCCAGGTCGCGTGGACGTTCTCGTAGCCCTCGTCCGAGAACCCGCTGTTCTCGCCGCGGAAATAGCCCGCGCCGTAGCGTTCCTGCAGGACCGCGGAGGAGAGCCGACGGCCGTCGTCCGGTGCGGGCTGCATCGCTCTGAGGCCGAACCTAGCGGCGTCGCGCGCCGCCTTCAACGCCGCCGCCCGCCGAGCGCGAGCGCGGCGATCGCGATCGCGCCCGCGGCCGAGAGCGCGGCGCCGACGCGCACCGAGGCCGGTCGGTAGACGAGCTCGACGCGATGGAGACCCGGCGGCACGGCAACCGCCGTGAGCCCGCCGTCGGCACGGACGCCGGGAGCCGGGAGATCGTCGACCATGGCTTGCCATCCCGGCTGGAACAGACGCGAGAACACGGCGACTCCGCCACCGGGCGTCTCGACGCGGGTCCGCACCCGCCCGGAGGAGTCCTCGACGACCTCGAGCCGGCCCGAGGAGCCCCGGGGCCACCGGTCCCCGAGCGGCTCGACGTCGGCGGAGGACACGCAGGCGACCGGCTCGCCCGGGTGCGAGCGCACGCAGTCGAGCACCGCCTGCTCGCTCCCGCACCGCACGACCTCGCCCGCGAGCCAGGCCGACCCGAGAGCGGCCGGGTTCTCGTAGACGGTCGCGTCGGCGTCGGAGTGACGGATCGCGAGCGAGCGGAACGCGCGCGTGCGCGCGGCGAGCTCCCGCGACGCGGACTCCCGCTCCCCGGCCTCGGAGAGCGCCGGGCCGACTCCGCCGACGAATACGCGCGCGGGGTGGTCCGACTCGACGAGGACGTGCACGCGCCCGGGCCCGCCGGTCGCCTCCTCCGGCAAGGCCAGGCGGACGTCGCGCCACGCCGGCTGGCGCGAAGAGAGCGGCGCCGTCCCGGTGGACTCGAAGCGCTTGCCGGAGGAGTCCTCCGCCTCGATCCGCGCGACCACGACCGCGTCCTCGCCCGCGCCGAGCCCGACCGCGAACCACGGCGGCAGCCGCCGCAGGTCGAAGCGCAGCCGACACGGCGTGAGGCAGGTCCAGTGGAAGCGCTCCTCGCCGCCGAACGCGTCGAGCCCGCCGGAGAGCTCCGCGCTCTCCACGCTCCAGCGGTCGACGTCCGAGAGGAGCGCCGGCAGGCGGCGCGCCGCGATCGCCGCGCGTGTCGCGCCGGGGAGATCGGCCTCGCGCAACGGCCACCGCGCCACGATCCAACGCAGGTCCGCCACGGCCGCGCCCGGGGCGGTCGCGGCGAGCAGCGGGTCGGGGTCGGCCGTCACCCAGGTGACGCCGCGGCTCGGCGCGATCACGTCCTGCACCGACCGCCACGCGTCGGCCGGCGTGAGCACGTCGATCGAGCGGAGGTCGCGGAAGCCGAGCGCCGCCGACACGAGCGGCGGTGCGAGGTCCGCCGGCCCCGACATCCGGCCGGGACGCTCGCGGTCGAGCCCGCGAAGCGCCTCGACCCACGGCGCCGGCGTCCAGAGCGGCATCCGCACCGGGCGGGGGCGGTGGCAGTTCCACGCGAGCTCGGCGACGATCGCGACGGCCGCGAGCCACGCAAGGAGGTGGCGCCGGCCGCGCCCCTGCTCTTCCGCCCCGGCCGGCCGGGGAGCGAGCGGCCCGTCGGGGGGGAACGCGAGTCCCGCCAGCAACGCCGTGCCGAGGTAGAGCGGAAAGCAGTACTTCACGAACTGGATCGAGCCCGCGATCGGCACGCCGGCCAGCGGGAGCGGCAGGAGGCCGAAGATCCGCAGCAGCAGCAGGATCGAGGTCGCGGCGAGCGCCCACGCGAGCGGTCGCCGTCGCGCGCGGACGAGCCCCGCGATCGCGGCCGCGAGGACGCCGGTCCCGAGCCAGGGCAGCCCCGCCGCGGGCATCGTGCCGCCGACCACGCCGGAGGGTGCGGGCGAGCCCGCGAGCCGGCCGAGCAGCGAGATCGCGGACGCCGGCGGGAGCGTCCACTCGGACTGCGTGCTGCGACCGGCGCGCGCGAGCGCGCTCGCCCCGAGCCACGTCTCCGCGAACGGCACGAGCACGATCGAAGCCGCGAGGCCGCCCAGCAGGAGCCCCGCCGTGCAGGCCGCGAGGCGCGCGCCGATGCGCGGCCCCGCGGCGGAAGCGGAAGCGTGCCGCCGCCGGCCCTCGCCCGCCTCGACGACGATCCACGCGAGGCCGCAGGCCCCGGCGACGATCGCGCTCTGCGGCTTCACGCCGAGGAGCCCGGCCGCGATCGCGACCGCGAGCAGCGCGATGCCGCGGCGCCCGCTCGCGGGAAGCCCGATCGCCGCCGCGAGCGCCGCCGGGACGAAGGCGTCGGTGTGCAGCGGGTGGTGCGCGATCCACTCCACCGTCTGGCCGGACAGCATGACCGCGCACGCGGAGACCAGGGCTCCGGTCGCGCCGCACCCGATGCGGCGCGCGAGCAGCCAGGTGAACGCGCCCGCGACGAACGCGCGCGCGAGCCACGCGAAGTCCTGCACGAGCGGTCCCGGCCATGCTTCGACCGGCCACTGGAGCGGCGCGAGCGCCGCCGTGTTCGGGTTGCCGAGCAGCGGGATCCCGAGCCCCTCCCGGTCGTTCCACAGCGGTGCCCGGCCGGCGGCGAGCGCGTCGTGGACGAGGTAGGGCGCCGGCTCGTCCACCCAGGCCGCACCCTCGGGGTCGCGCGGCGCGATCGCGCCGGGCGGAACCCGCGCCCCGAGGGGCCCGGTCGGCAGCACGCCGGGCACCCAGGCCGCGGCGGAGAGCGTACGGCCGCCGAAGATCACGTCGGGAAAGGCGACCGCGAGCGCCGCCGCGAGCAGCGCCATCGCGAGCCAGGCGCGCGCGGCCGGCACTCCGCCGGATCGCGCCTCGCCGGGCGCGACGTCGCGCTCGCGCACCGCGCCGCTCACCATCGCGAGACGAGGGCTCCCGCGGTGATGCCGCCGCCGACCGCGTTCATCGCGACGACCGAGCCCGGCGCGATCCGCCCCGCCGCGAGCGCGTCCGCGAGCGCGATCGGGATCGAGGCGGCCGAGGTGTTGCCGCAGCGATCGAGGTTCACGGCGACCCGCCCCTCGTCGATGCCGAGCTGCGACACCATCGAGCGGACGATGCGCAGATTCGCCTGGTGGGGAACGAGGAGGTCGACGTCCGCGGGCGCGATCCCCGCCGACGAGAGCACCTCGCGGGTGAGCGCGACCAGGTGCTCGACCGCGACCCGGAACACGTCCGCGCCGCGCATGCGCAGCCACGGATCGTCGGGGCCCGTGCCGGTCGCGTCGGCGCCCGCCTCTCCCGCCTCGCCCGACCGTGCCGCTGCCGCGGCGGGGACCGCGACCGAGTCGCGCCCGGCGGCGCCAGGCGGGCACGAGCGCGCGAACAGGATCGGCCACTGCGCGCCCAGCGCCCGCAGTCGCAAGGCGAGGATCCCGGCCGCATCCGGCCCGGTCTCGGCGCGCAGCACGACCGCGCCGGCACCGTCTCCGAACAGCGGTGCCGTCACCCGGTCGAGCGGCTCGCACAGAGCGCTCAGCCGGTCGGCGCCGATCGCGAGGACCGTGCGGTGGTCGCCGCAGCGGATCGCCTGGTCCGCGACCGAGACGGCATGCGGGAAGCCCGCGCAGGCCGCCGCGACGTCGAACGCCGGCTGGCTCGAGAGACCGAGGCGCTCGTGGACGAGGCAGGCGAGCGAGGGAAACAGGAACGGGCCCGAGGTGGTCGCGGTGACGACCAGGTCGATCGCCGAGGGCGGGAGTCCCGCGACGTCGAGAGCGCGGCCGGCCGCCTCGGTCGCGAGGTCCACCAGCGACTCGCCGGGACCGAGCATCCTGCGCTCGCGAACCCCGGTGCGGCTCTCGATCCAGCCCCGCTCGACGCCGAGCCGGTCCTCGATCTCCGCGTTGCCGACGACGCGCGCGGGAAGCGCCGCGCCGACCCCGACGAAGCGCGCGCGCGTCACGTCGTCATCCCTCGCCGGAGATCGCGAGGCCGGAGTCGACCCGCAGCGCGTCGGGGGGCTCGACGGGACGGCTCTCGGAGCGAGGCACGGGGGCCGGGGCGGGCTCGGCCGGCTGCGGCGCGACGGGAGCGACGACTCCCGTCCGGCCGTGGAGCTCGACCAGGTCGAGCGTCGCCGGGCCGTCGACCTCGAGTTGGAGTCGCATCTCGCCCCCCGAGCGCGGCAGCACGACGCCGCGTCCGAGGAACGGGACTCCCGACCCGAACACTTCGACCGGCGGGTCGATCGACAGGATCTTCGCGCGGCCCGGCCCCGAGACCCTCGGGAAGACGCGGACCGCGATGCCGTCGGGCGAGGGCCCGAAGGGCACGCGCACCACCGGATCCTTGCAGGGCCAGGCGGTGCGTCTCGGCTCGCCGGTGCCGTAGTCGGTCGGCGAGGGCAAGGGGGGCGCGGGAACCGGGCCGGTCGCGCACCCTTCGACGTCACCGGTCTCGGGGTGAAGCACCGCGACGTACTCGAGCACCGCGAGCGGTCCGAGCGACGTCCGCCCTGCGAAGCCGTCGACCCAGGAGGGCGGGACCTGCTGCAGCGGGAGAAGCAGCACGTCGCGGCCGGTCGTCGCCGGCTCGCCCTGCTCGCGCGACTCCCGGAGCAGGAAGTAGCCGTTGTCGGTATCGAAGTCCTCGACGCCCACGCCGTGCATCTCCCAGCGCAACGGACGATCGACCGCGCCGATCGTGTCGACGACGACGTCGGCCATCTCGCGCTTGGTGGCGACGGTGAGGAGCTTGGCGCGCGCGCTCGGGTGCTCCGGACGCGCCCCGCCGACCCGGAGGTAGTCGAGGTTGGCCGGGATCCAGCCGGTCGTCGCGGCGGAGCCGACCCACCACGCGAGCAGGACGGTCCGGCAGACGGCGATCAGGGCCAGGGCGACGAGCATCCAGGGCCGACGGGACATCGCCACCGCGACGCCGACGGCGATCGCGCCCGCGACGAAACGACCGTCGAGGTAGTAGCACCAGACCTCGGTCGGGAGCGCGAGCGGAATCGCGGTCGTCGCGACGAAGGTGGCGAGCACCAGGCGAAGCGTCCCGGGTTCGCGGACGTCGCGCGTGCGCAAGGCGAGCCAGACGACCGCGGCGAGCGGAGCCAGCGTGGCCACGATCTCGAGCGGGATCCACACGCGCGCAGCGCTCGGCAGCACCTCGTAGGGCCGGGTCAGGCCGGCGAGGAACCGCGGGACGACGAACAGGAAGTCGAGCAGGCGATTCGCATACGGCGACACGGCGGCCACCGGCGCCGTCGTCTCGGCCGCGGCCGGGAGCGCGGGAATCGGCTGCCGGATCGCCGCGAGCATCGGCAGGAGCACGAGCGCAGCGGCGCCGGCCGCGATCGCGAGCCCCGCCCGACCGATCCTCTGCACGCGCGAGAGCAGCGTCCCCGCCGCGACCGGCAGGAGGGCAGCCGCCGCGAGGTGGAGCTGCGTCGCGAAGGCCGAGACCAGCCCGACGAGACCGGCGTTCAGGCGGCCGGGACGGCGCAGGAGGCGACGGCCGGCCCACAGGAAGAGCACGCACGCGGCCGGGACGGCGGCCGGCGCCCACGCGACGCGCGAGTCGATGACCGCAGCCGGGTGGAATCCGAGCCACAGGAGAGCGGCCAGGCCGGCGGTCGGCCCGGCGACGCTCCACGCGAGCGCCGCCGCACCCGCGACCGCGAACGTGCCGAGCAACGCGGCAAACGCGTAGCCGGCGAGCGCCGAGTCCACCACCAGCGCGGGAATCGCCCAGAAGAAGTAGTAGGTGGAACCGAGGCGGACGCGGTTGCGCATCGCGGGACCCGCGTCGGGCCAGGGCCCGCCGCTCGCGATGCTCTCGGCCCAGGCCGCGTCCCGCGCCTGGTCGACGCCGAACCACCCGGCGTCGAGATGCCAGAGACGCAGGGCCCCCGCCGCCACCAGGATGAGTGCTGCGAGCAGGAGGGCCTGCCGCGAACTCGCAGGCGAGCCCGCCCCCGCGCGAGACGCCGTCGCGGAGTTCACTGCGGGAACGGGACCTTTCGCACCACGATGTCGATCGGCGTGGGCAGGTCCGCGTCGGCGAGCGTCTTGCGCAGGCCGGTCATGTCGGCCCAACGCTCCCAGAGCACCCAGGCCCCCTGGTCGGAGACGGCGACCTGCGGCAGCCGGAGGTTGCCCTTTTCGACCTCCGCAACCCGGATCGCCTTCTCGCCGAGCCACGTCTTGCCGCCGTCGGCCGAGAGGCGGGCGACGATCTCGCGATCGCCTTCCTGCCAGGCCACGGCGAGGCGGTTGCCGTCGACGGCGATGCGGGGCCGCACCGCGAGGATCGCCGGCCGCGAGTCGTCGAGCCGGGCGGGCGAATCGAACGGGCGCGTCCACGTCGCGCCGCCGTCCTCGGAGGAATTGAAGTAGATGCCGGTCTCGTCGGAGGCGCCGCCGTGCCAGACGAGGAACAGCCGCGGTCCGACGGCGAGCATCTGCGAGATCGCGAGAGCCGCTCCCTCGTAGACCGCCTTGGGCGCGCTCCACGTCTTGCCCCCGTCGGTCGAGGACACCATCCAGAGCCAGCTGCGCGAGGTCTCGCCGACGATTCCGCTCGTCCAGGTCGCCGTCAGGCGTCCGCCCGACTCGACGAGCGACGGCCAGATCGGAGAGGCCTTCGCGTTCGGGTCGTCGATGCGGACCGGGGACGACCAGGTCGCGCCGCCGTCGGAGCTGTGCGCGACGGAGAGGGCCGCGTCGCCGCGCCGCTTCTCCTCCCAGGCGACCCAGGCTTCGCCGCCCTCTCCCAGCGCCGCCGTCGGGCCGACCGACTCCGACTTGTTCGAGGGCGCGACGATGACGTCGGCCGTGGGCCAGGTCGCCCCGCCGTCGGTCGAGTGATTCGCGAAGATGTCGCGCTCGATGTTGCGCTCGTCGCTGTAGGCGACCAGCACGGCGCCGTCGGGGCGCGAGGCCACGCTGCCGGGGAACGACTGGTGGACCGCGTTCAACGTGCGGGTCTCGCCGAACGTGGCGCCGAAGTCGGACGACTTGCGCGACAGGATGAACTTCTCGCCGACCGCGTTGCGACGCGCCTGCCACACCGCGAGCAGGCTCCCGTCCGCGAACGTCACGAGGTCGGGCGAGACCGAGATCGTGTCGCCGAAGCCCGGCTCGTCGAGGACGAAGGGTGCGCCCCAGGTGCGGCCGCCGTCGGTCGATCGCCGGACGACGACGTGCCGGTTCATGCGACCGTTCGCGACCATGTAGACGGCCGCCACCGTGTTCCCCCGGGCGACGACGTCCGTGTAGTACGGGAACGAGAACGTCGCGCCGCTCTTCTCGGGCTCGGTGAGACGGGTCTCGGGCCCGAGATCGGGCCCCCCGCCCCAATGGCATCCGACCATCCCGGCCGCCCACACCACGGCGAGCCATGTCACGACTCGCGGCCGCCAGCGATCGATCATCCGCTCGTTCATCCGCACACCCTCCGCGCCACGCGCCGCCGTTTCTAGCGGCGAAGCGGACGAAAAAAAAGCGGGGCCGGATGACTCCGGCCCCGCCTCGAGTCCGGCGGCCCTCCCGCGGGAGGGCCGCCCGATCGTGCCTTACTGGTTGCTGCCGACGATGCGGTACTTGCCGTTCGAGCCCGCGCCGAACTGGCCGACCGCCTGGCCGTACACCGCGTACACGAAGCGACCCGTGTCGCCACCGATGTTCGGCTCGAAGCTGCTCAGGCGCAGGGTACCCGCCGAGAGGCCCGTCACCGTGCCGGGGATGAGGCCACCGTCGTCGCCAGGCTTGAGGCTCGCGAACTTCGCGCAGCCGATCGACACACCGGGGAGCGAAGTCGCCGTCTCGGTGTTGTCGTAGTAGGTCAGGTCGGCCGAGATCGAGTTGCCCGGGCCGACTTCGCGGCTCGTCGGGCCCCAGCCCGCCTCTTCCTTGAGGTTGATGAGAACGGTCGCCGACAGGTTCAGCGACTCGGGCCGGAACGTCTGGAGGTCGATGTCCGTCACGACGCCACGGGGAAGGCCGGTGTGGACCTCACCGTCGTCATGCAGGCCGAGGCCGATCGCGTCCGCACCGATCGACGCGCCCGAGTTCGTGTCGGCGAGCGTGTAGGTGCCGACGAGCGCGTCGTCGACCAGCCGGAAGCGCGCGTACGAGCCGTCCGAGCAGGTGTTGTTCGTCGTGTACGCCGTCACGACCACGAAGCCGCGCTTGCCGCTCAGGTTGATCGACGGGCCGTAGGCCTGGTTGTCCGCGTCGAGAGCGCGGACGTCGGTCGGGTCGACGACCACCGTGTCGTTCAGCGTGAGGCACGCCCACACGTCGGCCAGGTGATCGCAGCTCGACGACCAGTAGGACCAGTGCGTCGTCACGGCGGCGAGCGTCGAGTCACCGAACTGCGACAGACCGCCGATGTTGCTGACGACGAAGAAGCTCTGGCGATTGTTCGTCGCGTCGAACGGCATGACGAGCGCGTTCGCGGGCTGAGTGTAGCTGGTATCCGTATCATCCGGCGACGCGAAGCTGTTGCTCGCGCCCACCACTCCGACGGCCAACGCCACCGCGGCCACCCCTAGCATCCGAAGACCTCTCATAATCCCCTCTCTCCTTTCGCTGGACCGCTCAGAAGTTGATCTGCGTCCACGACCTCCCATGCTGCAACGGGATTAGCGGACGTCAACGCCGAGCCCATTAGTACGCGAACTCTGAAAACCCCCTGTTTTCGACGCGGCACCCCTTTGGGTCCCCCGCCACGAACCCCCGGAAAACAACCTTCGCCCCCCGCACCTGACAGAGGGAAGTACCCTCGGATAGCGTACCGCACCCGGTCGAGTCAACCCGATGCGCCGAAGATTGCCCTTCCGGGCCCTCGAAAGCCATGCTCACTGCTCCAGGCGGACGAACCACTGTCCGTCCCTGCGAACCCAGTCCTGCTTCTCCGCGATCTGCTTCTTGATCGTGAGCGGGGGCCCACCGGGACGGAGGACGGGCACGTTGGCCTCGACCTCCACCTCGACCGTCGCCCGGTCCCCCTTGAGATCGACCTTGCCCACCCGGGCCGCCAGGAACTCCATCGTCGCCTCTTCCCGCCGCTTCAGAAAGTCCTGCTTTTTCATGGACTTCCGAAGCTCCGGGTCGAGGATGTCCTGGTAGATCTCCTGCCATTCCCGCTTTTGACGCAGGTCGTCGAACCGCTGGACGCGATCGGCCAGCAACTGCCCGGGGTCCGGGCTGGAGCAGGCACTGGCCAACGCCATGGCGGCTGCCACGGCGGCCAGGACCGCACCCCGGACGAGCCTTCCTGCCCGGGCCTCGGGGGCGGGCGGTACAGCCGGCGCTCCTCTACGCACGGCTCACCTCCGGCGAGACCGGGTCCTGGCCCGGCCCCTCCTCCGACCGCCACTCGTGGGCCAGTCGGCACACCCCCCAGTCCGCCTTCGAATTGACGATCGAAAACGGCGCCTCCCCCTCCTTCACGTCCAGCATCGTCAGCGGTCGTCGCGAGTCGATGGTCGCGACGTTGAAGTGGTAGCTCCCGCCCAGCAGGTCGAGGCGGGGAAAGTGCAAGGCGACGAAGTAGCGGTCGCCGCCGAGCGGCAGGGCGCGTGCCCCGTCGAGCTCGGTCGAGCCGCAGTAGCAGACGAGCCCGTCGCTGCGGACCACGCCGATCGCCACGCCCGGGTCGGCGTTTCCGCCCGGATCGCGCTCGAGCCAGACCTGCACGGTCACTGGCTCGCCGGCCTCGATCCTCGTGAGCGGACGGCCCGAGCCGTCGACCGCGCGAACCTTGTCGATCGAGACCAGCGGGGCCGCGCCGGCACCGGCGGGCGCGTCGGCCGAGAGGCCCGCGCTGCCGCGCAGGAGGCGGGCCCGCGAGCGATCGGCATAGACGTCGCAGACCTCCGCGGCGTCCCCCTGCGCGGCCACCTGGCCGGCGTCCACCCAGATCGCCTGCCGGCACAGCTTCTTCACCTGGTAGAGGTTGTGCGAGCAGAACAGCAGCGTGCCGCCGTCCGCGAGGAAGCGCTGGATGCGCTCGGTGCACTTGGCCTGGAAGCGCTGGTCGCCCACCGCGAGCGCCTCGTCGATGACGAGCACGTCGGGCTCGGCCGCGGTCGCGATCGAGAACGCGAGGCGCAGGAACATGCCCGAGGAATAGGTCCGCACGGGCTGGTCGATGAAATCGCCCAGTTCGGAGAAGTCGACGATCGCGTCGGCGCGCGCGGCGATCTCCTCGCGGGAGAGCCCCTGGGCCGCGCCGGCGAGGAAGATGTTCTCGCGCCCGGAGAATTCGCCGTGGAAGCCGGCCCCGAGCTCGAGGATCGAGCCCGCGCGCCCGCGCACCTCGATCGAGCCCTCGGTCGGCACGGCGGCGCCCGCCGCCATCGCGAGCAGGGTGCTCTTGCCGGCCCCGTTGTCCCCGACGAGCCCGAGGGCCCCGCCGCGTTCTATTTCGAATGATACGTCGCGCACTGCCCAAAACAACGAGTGTCGCGGCGACGCTCCGAACCACTCGGCGACCCGGTCGGTCGGCCGTGCGTAGCGCCGGAAGCACTTGCCCACGGACCGGGCCCGGACCGCGGTCATACCAGGTCCGCCATCTCGGCACGGGCCCGGGACACGGCCGAGGCCCCGACGGCGAGCGCCGCGGCCGCCACGAAGGCGCTCCAGGCGAGGCCCGCCCACGGGATCGGCCCCCCGAGCGCAAAGGCCCGGTAGCCCTCGACGATTCCCGAGAGCGGGTTCAGCGAGAGCAGCCCCCGCAGCCCGGGCGGGGCGGCTTCGGCCGAGTAGACGATGGGCGTGAGGTAGAACCATGCCTGCAGCGCGGCCACGACCACCTGGGCCGTGTCGCGGAGATAGACGTGGAGCACCCCGAGAATCCAACCGACGCCGGTCGCGAGCAGGACTTGCAGGGCGAGCGGGAGGAGGCAGAGGGGGCTGGAAGGCGCCGGGAGGACCCCGAAGAGGGGCATCAGGACCAGCAGGACTCCCAGGGCGACCAGGAGCTGGGCGGCGGCCGAGAGGACCGGCTGGACCAGCACCACCTCCGGCGGGAAGGCCATCCGCTTCACCAGGACGCCTCCGTCGGTCAGCGAGGTCGTCGCCCGGGCGACCCCCTCCTGGAAGGCGATCCAGGGAAACAGGCCCCAGGCGAGTGCCAGGGCAAACGGCACCCGGGCGTCCTCGCCGAAGCGCACCCGCAGGACCATCGAGAACACGGTCGTCAGGATCGCGATCTGGAGCAGCGGCCCGACGACCGCCCAGAGGAGTCCGGCGGACGAGCCCGCGTACCGGGTGCGGAGGTCGCGCGCGACGAGCGCCCGGAGGAGCCCGCGGCGCGACCAGAGCAGGCGGAGCGAGTCGAGCGGCCGCCCGGGTGCCGGCCCGCGCGGCGAGCTTCCGCCGTCGGCCGGGCTCACGGGTGCCCCCCGCGTCGATCGAGCGCGCGCAGCCCCTCGTCCGCCTCGGCGACGGCACCGAGCGCCCTCGCCCGCTCGAAGCTCGCGCGCGCAGCGGCCGGGTCGCCCGCGGCGACCTGCGCGAACCCGAGCACGTTCCACGACTCCCCGTCGCCGGGGTCGACGACGAGCGGGCGGGCGACCTCGACCGCTCGCGACCCGTCGCCCGTGTCGGTGAGCACGCGGGCGAGCGTGCGGCGCACGTCGGGGTCCCCGGGTGCTGCCCGGTACGCGCGCTCGAGCGGCCCGAGGGCCGCCGCAGGTCGTCCGTCCGCAGCGAGCGTCGCGCCGAGATTGTGAAGCGCGCGCACGGAGTCGGGCGCGACGTCGAGCGTCGCGCGCCAGAGCGTCTCCTCGTCGCGCCAGTCCTCGACCCGCGCGCGCGTGCGCAACGCGAACGCACAGGCGAGCGCGGCCGCGGCGAGCCCGGCGGCCGCACGTCCGCGCCGACCGGAGAGCCGCACGACACGGGCGAACCCGTCGCCGAGAGCGAGGGCGAGGCCGGCGAGCGGCAGGTAGGCGTTGTGCTCCGCGACCACCTCCGCGTAGGGCACGATCTGCGCGACCGGCACGAGGGCGACGAGGAACCAGAGGAGCCCGAGGCCGGCGACCGCACCGCGGCGGAGCAGGAGAATCCCGAGGACGCCGACGCCGCTCACGGCGAGCCCGGCCGAGAGCGTCCGGGCCTCGATCGCCCGGCGCGGCAACTCGAAGGCTCCCGCGCGGTAGTCCGCCTGCAGCTCGTCGGGCAGCACCGCGAGGCGCAGGTAGCGGCCGAGCACCCGCAGCGTGAGCGCGGGCTGGCGAGCGATCGGGCTCGACGCCGCCCGCGCGAGGACCGGCCCGATCCGCTCGCGATAGAGCGCCGCCGCCCCGAGCACGGCCGCAGCGACGCCGAGAAGCACCCCGCGCCACGCACGAGTGGGCGCGCCGGCGCGCGATCCGCCGGGCGGCCGGACGAAGGTCGCGAGCCAGGCGAGCAGCGGCAGGACGAGCGCCGTCTCCTTCGCACCCAGCGCGAGCAGCCCGCAGGCGAGCGACCCGGCGACGGCACCGGGACCGCCCCCGCCCGCGATGCGCCACCACCACGCACCGAGAGCCGCGATCCCGAAGAAGGCGCACAGCAGGTCGCGTCGGCCGGAAACGTAGGCGACCGCCTCGGAGCCGAGCGGGTGCACGGCGAAGGCCGCGGCCGCGAAGAGCGCCGCCTCGTCGGAGCCGATCATCGAGCGCGCGAGGAGGAAGAGCGCGAGCGTGGTCGCGAGATGCCAGATCACGTTCGAGAGGTGGAAGACGCGCGGGTCGAGCCCGCCCGCGACGAGGTGATCGACCTGGTACGACAGGACGCGCACCGGGCGATAGGCGAAGCCCGCCGCCTCGCCTTCCTGCCACAGGAGCGAGCCGGGGCGGACGGGCGACTCGCGAACCAGCGGGTTTCCCTCGACGAGCGCATGGTCGTCGAAGACGAAACCGCCGCGGGGCGCGCGCCCGTAGGCGAACGCGACCAGCGCCGCGAGAATCGCGAACGCGAGGGCCGTGCGCCGGGTCCGTGCGCCGATCATCTCGGAACGGAGCCCGGGCCCGGCCCGGGCCTCACTCGTCCCAGGGGTCGCGGTTCGGCAGCTGCCCGAGCCGCGGCTTCTCCGCCGTGGTCGCACGCGAGCGCAGGCGCTTCTCGCGGTACATCTCCGCGCGCGTCGGAGCCCGCATGCCCTTGGTCGCCTCGATCTCGTCCACGACGTCCCACAGGCGGTCCTTGTACTCCTGGGTCACCTGCAGCGCCTCCGCCCGGTTGCGGATGACCTTCGGGGACAGCAGCACGATCAGCTCGACGCGCCGGGCCGTGTCGCTGTCGATCCGGAAGAGACGCCCGATGCCAGGGATGTCCATCAGGTAGGGCACGCCGCTGCGCCCGCGCGACGTCACCTCCTGGATGATGCCGCCGATGAGCAGGGAGTCGCCGTTCTGGACGACCGCCGTCGTCTCGGTCTCGCGGGTCGTGAAGGCCGGGGAGCCGGTCGAGCTCTGGAAGTTCTTGTCGACGTCGCTGACCTCCTGGCGGACCTGCAGGTTCACGAGGCCGTCGGCGTTCACCTGCGGCAGCACGTGGAGGATCACGCCGGTCGAGCGGTACTGCACGTTGTTCACCAGCGCGGTCTGCCCGTTCACGCCCGAGATGCCGGGCACGTTCGACTGCGAGGTGAGGATCGGGATCTCGGTGCCGATGTGGATCGAGGCCTCGCGGTTGTCGGCCGTCAGGATGTGCGGGCTCGCGAGCACCTTGAGGCGTCCGGCCTGCGCGAGCGCGTCGAGCTGCACGCGAAAGCTCGACTGGTCGGTGATGATGGCCGTGAGCGCGCCGGTGGGATCGATGCTGATCACGCGCTTCAGGAGGTCGTCGTTCACGCCGGGCGGAAGCCCGAGGATGCTCGACAGGCCGTCGGCGGTGCCCGTCGGTGCGGGCGTGCCGCTCGGGATCGGGCCGAGCCCGCCCGGGTTCGTGATGATGGACTGGATGCCGAACTCCATGTCCTTGTTGAGCGAGACCTCGGCGATCAGCACCTCGATGACGACCTGGCGCGGCACGACGTCGAGTTCGCGGAGCACGTTCAGGATCTGGTTCCAGTCCCGGCGCGTCGCGAGGATGACGAGCGAGTTCGAGATCTCGTCGGCGACGATGCGGACCTCGTTCTCGAAGATCGTGTTGCCCTGCCCGCCGGCGAGCACGAAGCCCCCGACCCCGCCGCCGCCTCCGCCGCCGCCGACGACTCCGCCGAGCACGCCCGCGGGCTGGGCCCCGCGGGAGCCGCCGCCGAGACCGCCGCTGCGGCCGCCACCGAGGCCGCCGCTGCGGCCGCCGAGACCACCGCCGCCGCCCATCTGCGAGGCCGAGCCGAGACCGCCGCCACCACCGCCGCTGCGGCCGAGTCCGCCGCCGCCACCCATCCCGCCACCGCCGCCGCCGATCCCGCCGCTGCGGCCGAGCCCCCCGCGGCTGCCGCCCGAGAGGCCGCCGCGGCCGAAGGCAGCGACGCCGCCGCCGAATCCCGGCTGGCCCGCCATCGCGGCGCCCGACTGCCCGCCGCCACCGCCGCCTCCTCCGCCGTAGAGCTCGTTCAGCACGACGGCGAGGTCGCCGGCCTTCGCGTTCTGCACGTTGTAGACGCGCACCGCGCGCGAGGTCTCCTCGTCCTGCGGCACGTCGAGCAGCGAGAGCCAGTGCTCGACCGCACGGAAGGCGTTGTCGTTGAAGGCGAGCACCGCGATCGAGTTGAGTCGCGGCAGCGGGATCGCGTAGACGCCGCGCTCGGCCGCCGCCTCGCCGGTGATGCCGTAGGTGTCGAGCACCGACACGAGCTCCTGCCCGAGCGTCTCGATGTCGGTGTTCTTCACCTTGTAGATCTTCGCCTTGAGCTCGCGGAAGCTGTCGCGGTCGAGCAGCTCGACCATCTCCTTCAGCCGCTCGACGTTGCCGCCGGTGTCGGAGAGGATCAGCAGGTTCGCCCGCGGATACGGGAAGACGTCGCCGCCGGGCGTGACGAACGGCTGGATCAACGTCGCCATCTCCTGGGCGGCGATGTTCTTCACGGTGATCAGCTCGACGACGTAGAGGTCCTGCGCGGACATCGCCTTCAGCTTGCCGCGGTCGACGTTGACCCGCGTCTTCGCCTCGGCGATCGGCATGATGTTGTAGATCTGGCCGACCTTGACCGCGGCGACTCCGACCGAGCGCAGGATCTGGTTGAAGATCGGGAAGAGCTCGCGCCGCGGGATCTTGCCCGTGGTGCGGATGGTCACCTGGCCCTCGACCCGCGGGTCGATCTCGTAGGAGATGCCGAGCGCGCCGGCGAGACTCGCGATGACCTCGCGGATGTCGGCGTTCTCGAAGCTGAGCACGATCGCGTCCTGGTCGCCTTCGAAGGACGCGCCGCGCTCCGGTCGCACCGGGGTGGGGCGCGGCGCGGGAGCCGCCTCCTCCTCGCCCTCGCCCGGCAGCCCGCCGAGACCCGGCGCGCCGCCCGGGCCGTTCTCGTCCGGGCCGGGCAGGATCCCGCGGCCGACGGGGAGCGCGCCCTGCTGCCTCGGCGGACGCGGGCTCGGAAACGTGATCGGCGCGGCGCCGGGACGCGGCGCGGCCCCCGCGACGGGAGCGCCTCCGGGAGGCGGTATCGGCGCGGGGGCGGCGGCGGAGCCTGCGGGGGCGGCAGCCTGAGCAGCGGGCGCGACGGCAGGAGCGGCAGGGGCCGCAGGGGCCGCAGCGGGAGCCGGCGCGACCGGAGCGGCGATCCCCGGGGCGCCCGGAGCCGGGGCCTGCGGGGCAGCCGGAGCCGCCGGGACCGAGGCGCCGGCCCCGGCCGCCGGTGCGGCCGCGACCGGAACCCCCGCCGGGGCACCGGCCGCAGAGGGCGCGGGGGCGGCAGCCGGCGACGGAGCCGCGTTCGCGGGCGGCGGAGGAGCCCCGCCCGGCTCCGAGGGAAGGCCCTGCGGGACGGCCGGCTGCGCCTGGGCAGCAGCGATCACGACCGCGACGAGCATGGCGGCGACCGCGACCGACGCGATGCGCGCACCGGGCCGGGCGGTCCCCTTGCCCCCCGACTCGTCCCCGTCCGGTCTGATCGAACCCATCCCTCGCTTCCTCTCCGGCGTCCGGACCCTGTAGCGGAGATCCCGGGGCCTTGAAACCGGCCCGGTCCCCCTGCGGTCCTCGCCGTTGCTCACTTGTTGGCCGCCTCGGCGCGCAGACGCCGCAAGCGCTCCCTCGCGCTCTCCGCGCGGGCCTTCGCGTCGGTCGCGGGATCGGCCGCCGGCACGGCGCCGGCTTGCGCCCCGGGAGGCTGGGCTCCCGGGGCCGGGGTCGCGCCCGCCCTCGGCGTCGGCTGGGGCTTGCCGCCCGGGCCGAAGGCCGCGGCCTTCTTGCCGCCGCCCTTCTCGATCTCGAGTTCGATGAGCGTCTCCTCGCCTCCGGGTCCGACCAGCGCCACCTGCTCGCTCTCGATGCGGGCGACGCGGTAGCCCATCAGGTCCTCGCCGATGCGCATCCGCAGGTGCTTGTTGCCCTGCGCCGTATCGACGAGCAGCGCCTCACGGGTCCTTCCGACGACCACCACTCCCGCCAGCTTCAACGTGGGTGGCGGAGGAGCGGGCGTGGGCACGGGCGGAGGGGCCTCGACGACCTGCTGTCCCTCCTTGCGCGACTGGTCGAAGAGGTCGTGCTCGGCGATCGTCGTGATCACCTGCACCGCCGGCGGTCGGCGCGGCGGGGGCGCGAGCAGTCCTTCGCCGGGCGCGTTGCGGGAGGCCGGGTCGACCGGCGGCAATTCCCGCTCGGGAACCTGGCGGCGCCAGACGCCGACCGTGCGCCACGCGGCGAGGCCGATCAGCACGAGCAGCAGGAGGTTCAGGATGCCGAAGCGCTTCACGGCTCTCCTCCCTGCATCGCGCCGGTCCCGAGCGCATCCTTCGGCACGCCGACGTCGCCCGGGGGGGCGCCGGGCGCGGCCGGTGCCGAGGCTGCGGCAGGCGCCGGGGCCGGGGCCTGCTTGCCGCCCGCGCCGGCTCCGCCGGCGAAGTTCGACTCCTCGGCAGTCCCCTGGACGATGCCCGAGACCTCGAGCGTCGCCGACACCGAGCGCGACGACGCGCCGGCGCGCACGGCGCCGCGCCGGTTCACCTCGATGAACGGAATCGAGACGCGCAGCGGCCCGAACTCGAGGTCGGTCAGGAACTCGGCGAGGTGGCGGAGCTCGGCCGCCGCCGTGATGCGCAGCGACACCTTGCGGAACGGCCCGAGCGGCTCGTCCTTCATGACCTGCGTCGTCTGCAGGCTCACGCTGCGCTGGCCCGCGATCGCGGAGACTCGCTCCTGGAGCGTGGCCGCGGCGAGCGTCGGCGTGTCGCCCGGCACGAGCTGGCGGACGGTCTCGCGGTAGCGCTGCTGCAGCCCCTGGAGATTGCCCGAGAGCTCGGGGGCCCGCTCGACCGTGCGCCGGGCGTTCGCGAGGCGATCGGCGCTCAGCTGGATGTCCTCCTTGACCGACCGGCGGTAGCCGACGAGCCAGGTGATCGAGTACCGCGCCACGACCGCGACCGCGACCGCCGCGAGCAGCGCGTAGAGCCGCTGCTGGCGATCGAGGTTGCCCAGGCGCGCGAGGAGATTCGAGAGGAAGTCTCTCATTCCTCGATCTCCGTCGTGAGCGAGAAGCGCTCCTGGTTGTTCTGCACCTTCGTGACCGGCGAGGTGAACTGCGCGTTGCGGAAGTGCTTCGACTTCTCGAGCAGCGGCACGAGGTCCGACGCCGACCGCGCGAAGCCCTCGAGCTCGACCCGGTCGTTGCGCACGCGGAACGTCGAGAGGTACGCGTCCTCGGGAATCACCTCGGTGAGCTCGCGCAGCAGGACCGCGATCTTGCGCTGGTCGCCCTGGGTCAGGATCTTCAGCCGGTCGCGGGTCGCCTTCGCCTCGTCCTCGTCGTGGTGCACCTGGCGCACCTGCGGCTCGAGCTCGGCCATGCGGTCGTGCAGGATGCCGAGGTTGCGGGCGTCCTTCCAGATCGCGGTGCCGAGCCAGCCGAGCGTCGCGAGCACGAGCAGGCTCGCGAGCAGGAAGGTCAGGACCGGCGCGCCCTCGTCGCCGACGCGACGCTCCTCGGGCGGCAGCAGGTTCAGGCCCGCCGTGTCCTCGCGGACCGCACCGAGAGCCGTCCCGATCGCGGGGAGCAGCGTCGGGTCCGGCGCGTCGTAGAAGCCGTCGGGCGCCGACAGCACCCCGTCGAGGCGGCGGGCGAACTCCGGGCCGCGCGAGAGGATCTCCTCGGGCAGGCTGCCCTCGGCCGCCCCGAGCAGGGCCGCCGCGTCGGCGCCCGCGCGCCACGCGTAGAGTTGCGGGTCGGAGGCGACGGCGGTCTTCGCCTCCTCGGCCATGATCCGCTCGCAGGCCGCGGGCGTCGAGACCTCGGCCGGGCGCAACAGGTGACTCGTCCGCAACGCGTTGCCGGCGACGAAGTCCAGCTCGATGACGCCGCCGTCGTCGACCAGCGCCGCGACCGGAGCACCCTCCCCGCGGGTCGCGAAGGCGACCAGGTCGAGCAGCGCGATCGGGGTGATCGTCACGCTGCGCGGGTGGACGCCGGCCTTCTCGAGCGCGGCGAGGTGGTCCGCGACGACCTTGCGCGGCGCGGCGACCACGAGCACGTCGAGCTTCTCGCCCGCCTCGCGCACGAGGAAGTCCCAGTAGAGCTCCGCGCGCGGCATCGGCAGCGCACGGTCGGCCTCGAAGTCGACGACCTGGCGGAGGTCGTCGCGGGCCGCGGCCGGCAGGACCAGGCGCGAGAGCAGCGCGACCCCGCGGGGCAGGCTCAGGTGACAGCGATCCGCGCCGATGCCGTTGGCCGAGACGAACCCGGCGACGACCCGGGCGAGTTCCTCCGCGCGGGCCTCCGCCTGGTCCTGCGGCGGCAGGGCCGCCACCGTCCAGTGCTGGAGCGACACCGACGAGAGCCGCTTGCCGAGGTGGGCGATCGCGACGTGCCGCTGCCCGACGGAGATGCCGAGCCCGTCGAGGAAGTCGAGCCGCGCCGCCCGGCTGAACATCCGGCGCGCGTCCCTGGGCAGCGCCGGCGTCACGAGACCTCCTCGGGCGCCATCTGGTCGAGCCAGCGCTGCACGTACACGCCCTCGCTCGACTCGCCGAGGTCGATGACCGCGCCGATGTGCGACGAGATCCGCGACGACGGCAGCTGGGCCTGCACCTCGACCGACAGCAGCGTGGGCGCCAGTTCGGCCGACAGCTTCTCGGCGATCCGCGGGTCGGGCACCTTCGCCTTGAGCACGCCGAGGAGATCCGTCGCCTGGCCGCGCTCGCGGGTCTCCATGAGCTGCTGCAGCTCCTCCTTGTCGAGCGCGAAGTACGCGCGGAGCACCTCGGGCGTCAGGTACTGCACGTTCAGCTTCTCGCCGGGAGGGTGGAACACGGTGAAGACCTCGCGGAGCCCGATCGGGTAGTCGTCGCTGCCGCCGTAGAAGAGATCCGGCGTGACGCCCTTCACCATGAGGAGTTCCTCGATCGAGTCGATCGGAGCATTCTTCGCGACGTAGGGGCGCGGCAGCGAGGAGTAGTACTCGTTCTCGGCACCGTTCAGGCGCTTCTCCTCGTCCTTGTCGCGCCAGTCGAGGATCGCGTCGGCGATCTCCGCGGCCCGGTCGGGACCCACGCCGAGGTTCGTCAGCACGTGTACGAGCACCGGCGCCCCCACCCAGTTGATCGCGACCTTGCCACCTTCGTCCGATACCCGAACCGCCACCGGGGCGCCCCAGAGGTCGATCCAATGCCAGACGCCGTCGGTGCTCACCAGCGGCGGCTTGGGTTCCCCGTCGTCGAGCCCCTCGGGGCCGCGACCGGGCTCCTGGCCCGTCGCCTGCTCCTTGTGCTGCTGGAGCAGGCGGAAGAAGGTCAGGTTGGCCGCCGCCGAGGCCAGGTAGTAGCTCTGGGTCTCGTCGGCGAAATTGGCCGTGGCGACCGCGTCCTGCCGCATCTCCTGGGAGAACTCGGCTCCCAGGGCGAACAGCGTGACGAACAGCCACAGGACGATCACGAGCGCGAAGCCGCGCCGGTCACCGGCGAGTCGGCCCCCTGCGGTCACGGCTCGTCCCCCCCGTCGCCGTCGTCCCCGCCGTCCCCGCCGTCGTTTCCGGCTCCGCCCTGCTGCTGGACGGCGATCTCGGGGTCGTAGGCGCCGAGCCCGTAGGCGACCGGCATGAGCGGGATCTCCTGGACCCAGTAGGTCTTGCCCTCGTTCACGCCGCCCAGCGTGACGCGCACCGCGGCCGGCAGCCCCTGCTCCTCGAAGGCGTCCCAGGCGTCGCGCCACTCGCTCTCGTCGCCGTCGAGCCGGAGGTACTCGAAGCGCGCCGACGACAGCCCGTCGAGGAGCACGGTCTGCGAGGTCGGATCCGGCGCGTCGCCGCTCACCGAGTCGGCGGAGAAGATGAGGCGCTCGCCCATCGAGATCGAGCGTCCGTCGGTCCAGTAGGTGACCCAGCCGAGTCCCTCGCCGCCGCGGTGCTGCGGCGAGGCGGTGATGAAGCTGAAGGAGGCCGGGTCCCCCCAGAAGTAGGGGAACACGTCCTCGTTCTCCGCGTGGGCGGGGTAGTTCACCGCCGAGCGCACCTGCTTCGAGAGGATCGAGGTGGCGGCGCGGAAGCGCGTCGAGCGCGCCGCCATGTCCTCGCCGCGCGGCACCGCCATGAGCGCGGTCGTGAAGACGCTGTAGGCCATCGCCAGCATGACGCCGAGCAGCGAGAGCGAGATCATGAGCTCGAGCAGGGTGAACCCCGACTCGGGCCCGCCCGCGCCGCGCGTCCGGGAGCCGGGTTCGATCACTCCTCGGCGTCCTTGGGGACGACGCGCATCGTGCCGATGCGGTAGTTCTTGGGCCCGCTCGTCTCGTTCCACTCGACGAGGACCGTGATCACGGCGAGCCCGATCTCGGGCTCCATCTCGCCCTCGGGGGTCTCCGCGAGCCCGTCCTCGGGTCCCGCGGGCCGGATCGAGCGGACCCACCGGTAGCCGTCGCCGATCTCGCCGTGGGTCTCGCCCGCGCGCAGGCTGGGGATCCAGAGCGCGGAGTCCATGAGGGCGCGCGCGTGCACGACCGCCTCCGAGCGCCGCGCGGCGGCGCGGGCGAGCTGCACGCCGCTGCCGAACACCTGCATGGCCGACGTCACGCCGAGCCCGAGGATCGCCATCCCGATCGCGATCTCGAGCAGCGTGAAGCCCCGCTCACGGCTCCGGGTCGCCATCGTCAGGACCCGGGATCCTCGACCGTGACCATGCCGAGCAGCGGGTTCAGTCGCACGACGAAGCCCTCGTTCAGCGGAAGTTCGCGATCGCCGATCAGCACGTCCACCCCGGAGTTGCTGCCGTTGGGATAGAAGGTCACCTGCACCGAGCCGTCGGCGAGCATCTCGCCGCCGCCGACCTGCCCGATCCTCACGTTGGGCGCCATCTCGACCGGGGGCGATCCCTCGGGCACGAGCTGCCCGATCCCCGCGTCGATGACCGCGCGGCGCGGCTTGCCCGACTGGATCGCCTGTCCCTGGAGACCGCGCAGCGTGCCGGCCACCCGGCGCACCGCGGATCGCACCTCGCGGGCGCGCAGCCCGCCATCGATCGCCGGAGCGACCAGCGCCGCCGCCATGGCGATGATCACCAGCACGATCAGGATCTCGAGCATGGTGAACCCGCCGTCGCCGGCGAGGCGGCTCGGCTTGCCGCGCGCCAAGGGCTCAGCCCGAGAGCGAGACGTCCGCGTTGTTGCCGTCGCCGCCCGCGCGCCCGTCGGCCCCGTAGCTCTGGATGTCGTAGTTGCCGCCGCCCTCGCCCGGGCTGCGGTAGACGTAGGGCCGTCCCCACGGATCCTGCGGCAGTTCGTCGCGCAGGTAGGGGCCCGACCAGCGGGTCGCGGACGAGGGCCGCTGGCGCAGCGCCGCGAGGCCCTCCTCGGTCGTCGGGTAGCGGCCGACGTCGAGCTGGAACATGTCGAGCGCGTTGCGCATGTTCTCGAGCTGCGCGCGCGCGGCCTTGGGCTTCGCCTTCTCGCTCTGGCCGATGAAGTTCGGCGCGACCAGCGTGGCGAGCAGGCCGATGATGACGAGCACGACGAGCAGCTCGATGAGCGTGAAGCCGTCCGCGCGGGCGATGCGCCGCGCCGCGGTATGTTCCTCATGCCATGATCGGGTCAATGTCCTTCCCTCCGGTTCCGGGATGCCGTTCACATCGGCAGATTGTTGATGCTGAAGATCGCGGAGAACATGGATAGCACGACGAAGGCGACGACCACGCCGCCGACCAGCAGCAGGACCGGCTCGAGCAGGGAGGTGAGCCGCTTGACCTGCGCCCGGACCTCCTTGTCGAAGTAGTCGGCCACCTGCACGAGCATCTCGTCGAGGCGCCCGGTCTCCTCGCCCACGCTGATCATCTGCAGCGCGAGCGGCGGGAAGACGCCGGTCTGCCCGAGCGGCGCGGAGACCCCGGAGCCGCCCCGGACGCCGACCTTCACCTGGTCGATCGCCTTCGAGAGGACGACGTTGCCCGAGACGTCGCGCACGATGTCGAGCGCCTGCAGCATGGGGACGCCGCTGCGGAGCAGCGTGCCGAGCGTGCGCGCGAAGCGGGCCACCGAGAGCTTCCGCAGCAGGTCGCCGATCAGCAGCATCCGGAGCTTGAGCCCGTCCCAGCGGAGCCGACCCGCGGGCGTGCGGGTCCAGTGGGTGAAGGCGACCGCCAGCAGCGCGACCGCGAGGATCATCGCCCACCAGTAGCTGCGCATCGCGTCGGAGAGCCCGAGCAGGAAGCGCGTCGAGAGCGGCAGCGCCTGGCCGGCTTGTGCGAAGATCGTCGCGAACTTCGGCAGCACGTAGGTGAGCAGGATCGTGACCGAGCCGAGCGCGACGATGGTCAGGATGACCGGGTAGACCAGCGCCGAGCGGACCTCGCCGCGCAGTTCGTCGGCGCTCTCGAGGTACTCGCGGAGCCGGGCCAGCACCTGGTCGAGCACGCCGCCGACCTCGCCGGCCCGCACCATGTTCACGTAGAGCGGGGCGAAGACCTTGGGGTGCTCGCCGAGCGACTCGGCGAGCGACTTGCCGCGCTGGACCGACTGCAGGATCTCGGAGACCACCCGCTTCATCTCCGGGTTCTCGGAGAGGTCGGAGAGGATCGAGAGGCTTCGGTCGAGCGGCAGGCCGGCCGCGAGCAGGGTCGACATCTCGTGGGTGAACACGAGCAGGTCCCGGGACTTCGGTCCGCGCCGCTTGAGCGACAGGTTCGGCAGCGAGATGCTGGCGAGCCCGGTCCGCTTCGCCGTCGCTTCGCCCACCTTGAGCGGAATCAGGCCCCGCTCCTGGAGGCGGGCCGCCGCCGCGTTCATGTCCGCGGCGTCGATCGTCCCCTCGACGACCTTCCCGTCGCCGTCCGCCGCCCGATACTGGAATTGCGCCATGGCCTGCCGATCACCCGCGTCGCGTCCGGACCGGGGCGGCGAGCCGAGGGCCGACGGCCCGCGGACCCCGCCCCCCGACGGACCGACGCGCGATAGGGACGCGCATCTTCGCGCAGATATTCACGGGAAATCAAACCACGTCACGGCGCGAGCCGTCGCACCCGGAAGCCGGCTGCGCGAAGGGCGAGGACGAGAGTCCGGTCGGCTTCCGAGCGGTCCGCCGGGCCCGCGTCGGCGAGATGCGCGCGGGCGAGCGCCCGCCGCGAGCAGACGAGCGTCGCCCCGTCCACGAAGTCGGGGCGATCGCGGCCGGGTTCGAGCGGGGGCGGCGCCGCGACGGCCCGGTCCGCGCCGCCGCGACCGGCGACGGCGGCTTCGCCCGCGCGAGCGGGGACGGCGGGGCCGACGGCCACCGCCCCGAGGCCGCCGTCGGCGACGAGTTCGTCCACCGCGCGATCGAGATCGCCCGGCGCCGGGCCCGCCTCGCCGCCCGCGACGAACGCCACCACCTCGGATCCGGTGGTCTTGAGACCGAGCGCCCGCGCGGCCCAGGTGCCCGCGACCGGGCAGCGGACGAGTCCGACCCGGGCGCGCTCGGCCATCCCGTCGTGGTCCCCGCCGCCCGCGGCGTCGAGCGTCGCGGACTCGACGACGACCTGGGTCCGAAGCGCGATGCCGCCGTGTCGCGCCGCGGCCGCCGCGAGCGCCGCGACCGAGCGGACCTCCTCGCCGGGGCGCGCGACGGCGATCATCGTCACGGTCGGCCGACGGGTCGCCTCGAGCAGCGAGTCGGCGAGAGCCCCCCACGCGCGATCGCCCTCCTCCTCCTGCGGCCGGGGAAGCAGGTGCACGACGCGCCCGGCCGCGGAGAGCGGCCCGGCGAGGGGGCGCGACGCGGCCGAGACGTCGTCGGCGAGCGCCACCAGCGCGCGCTCCTGGTCGGGGTCGTGCCACGAGAGTCCCGGCTCCGCTTCCCAGGCGCGCGCGCGGTCGTAGAAGACCCGCGCGCCGGCGGCGCGCGCCTCGCGCGCGAACGCGACCGCCGAGGGATGCGGCGCGCCGACGAGCACGCAGGTGCGCCCCGTCGATGCCTCGAGCTCCGCGCGCAGCGAGGACGTCGAGCCGGGAATGCGACGCGCGCGCGCGGAGCCGTCCCCTCCCGCCTCGAAGGACGCGGCGCCCGGATCGCCCGCGAGCGCGACGGACGCACCCCGAGACGCGAGCGCGTCCGCGAGACGCGCGGCCCGGCTCGCCCCGTCCTCGGCCACGGGCGCGGCATCGAGGACGATCCAGTGCGACACGCCCGCCGTGCCCCCGGGGACGGCGGCGGCGATCTCCGGTCGGCGATCGAGGTCGGACGAACGGATCGCGGCGGGCGGGACGGTCGCCGGTCGAGGATCGGCCGCCGACCGCATCCAGCGCGGCCGCAGGCGGCGGCGCAGGAGCCCGACGGCACCGCGAAGCCCCGCATCGAGCGCATGGGCGAAGCGTGCGCGCGCGCCGCCGCGGGCGAGCGCGTCGGCCTCGCGTTCGAGCTCGGCCGCGAGCGGGCGGACGCCGGGCACGCCCGAGCGCAGGAGTGCGCCCGCGAACGCACGCCGTCCGACGACCTCGCCGCGCCGCCCGCCGGTCTCCCCGGCGAAGCGCCGGATCCAGGCGTCCCGCGTCCCCGGCGCGACGGCGCGCAGCAGCGCGCGGGCCCGCTCGGCCTCGGTCGACGGCGTTGCCACCGCGCTCTGGTTCGAGCCGTGCCAGCGCACGCGCACGAGTCGCTCGGGCAACAACACCGCGCGGCGGAGCGCGAGCAGCCGCAGCCAGAGGTCGTAGTCCTGTGCGACCTTCATGTCGGGGTCGAAGCCGCCGACCTCGCGCGCGAGCTCGCGATCGAAGAGCGCCCCGGGCGCGCACAGGAAGTTGCGCTCGACGAGTCCGGGGAGGATCGAGCGGTCGTCCTGCGCCGCCGTGTCGAACCACGCCTGCGGCGCGGGATCCTCGAGCGGGTGCCCGTAGGCGTCCACGACCTCGGGCAGGCAGAAGACCACGCCCGTTCCGGGCGCGCGCGCCGCCGCGAGCTCGCGCTCGATGCACGTCGGCGCGAGCATGTCGTCGGACGGCAGGAACTTGACCCACGGGGCGCGCGCGAGGGCGAGCCCCCGGTTCAGCGTGCGCGACAGGCCGCGGTTCGGATGCTGCAGCACCGTGACGCGCGGGTCGTCGATCGTCGCGAGCCGCGCCATGCTGTCGTCGGTCGAACCGTCGTCGATCACCAGAACCTCGACGTCCGGCTCGGTCTGGTCGAGCGCGCTGCGCACGGCCCCGAGCACGAAGGGCCCGTGGTCGTAGCTCGGCACGATGATCGAGGCGCGAGGCACGCGCGTCCCGCCGTCCGCAGCGCTCATCGCGCGCCCGGAGCCGGCGCGTCGTCGCCGGCCCCCTCCTGTACGCGCTGCTCGTGCAGCGACAGGCGGCGGCGCACCGAGTCCGGCAGCCGTCCCGAGCGTGCTCCGAGCCATCGCCCGCCGAACGCGCCGAGGTGGTAGGCGACGGCGGGAGCCCCCCAGCGCGCGAGCGTCGCGAACCTGCCCTCGCCCCGGCCCGCGGCCTCGAAGTCGACGTCGCGGCCGGTCTCGTGCACGGCGCAGCGCACGGCTTCCCGCAGCGTGATCCCGTCCTCGCGCCCCATCGTCTCGCGCATCGCGCGCGCGTGGTCGAAGTGGCGGCGCAGGTTCTCCCACGGACCGTAGTCGTGCGAGTGGAGCACGACGGAATCGTTCACGAGCGCGGTGCGGAAGCCCGCGCGCAGCACCGTCCTCGCCCAGGCCTGGTCCTCCGCGAACTCGACGTCGGGGAACGGGAAGCGATCGAGCAGCGCGCGCGGGATCGCGGAAGCGTTGTTCGAGAACCACGCCGTCATCTCCTCGCCCCGCCCCCCGCCCGCGACGCCGCGGAGCGAGGACACGACGAGCGGCCCCTCGGCGAAGAGCGGGAACTCCTCGATGCGCCGGCGCTCCATCGGGTGGCAGCCGGGGCGCGCGCGGTGCCGGCTCCACGTGCCGGCGAGCAGCGGGTCGGCGACGAGCGGCGCGACCAGCCGGTCGAGCCAGCGCTCGTCGGCGGGCTCCGCGTCCTGCGTGAGGAACACGACGATCTCGCCGCGGGCGGCGTGTGCGCCCAGGTTGCGCGTGCGTCCGTGGCCGAACTCGCGGGGCGGGATGCGCAGGACGCGCACGCCGTGCCGCTCGAGGACGCCCTGCGTGCCGTCGGTCGAGCCGGAGTCGACCGCGACGATCTCGACCAGGTCGAAGGATCCGGCCTGCCGGCGCACGGCGTCGAGCGAGGCCTCGAGGAGCCGGCCCGCGTTCTTGGTCGGGTAGACGACGCTCACCGTCGGCCGCCCGGCGTCGCTCGAGACTGCGAGCACGCCCGCGGCACCGGTCGTGCCCGGCTCCGAGGAGGAGACGCCGAGGACGCGCCGGGCGTCCACGCGCGCGCGGCTCTCGAGGAGACGCCGGTACTCCTCCTCGAGCCGCTCCGCGGCTTCCGCCGACGTCGTCCAGCGCGCCGGCGCATCGGCGAGCCGCCGCACGAGCGCGGGATCGTCGAGCAGGCGGGCGAGCGCGCGGTCGAGCGACTCCTGCGAGGCCGGCTCGACCAGCAGCGCGTCGACGCCGTCGGACAGCGCCTCGCCCGGCCCGCCGGTCGACGGCGCCACGACCGCGAGTCCCGCCGCCCTGGCCTCGCGCACCGCGCGCGACCAGGACTCGTCGCAGCGCGACGGCAGGACCAGCACGTCGGCGTCGGACAGCACTTCCTCCAGTCGCTCGGGAGGAAACGCGCCGCGCCACGCAACCGGCAGGCCTCGCGACTCGTCGCGAAGCGCCTCGACCCAGGCTTCGCGGCCCGCGACGCCGGCGCCGTGGATCGCGAGACGGAAGCGCGCCGGGTCGAGCCGGGTCGCCGCGTGGACGAGCAGGTCGAGACCCTTGTGGGGCAGCCAGGTGCCGACGAAGACGAAGCGCAGCGGGTCGCCGGGCGTGCCGGATCCGAGACGGCGCCCCTCGACCCGGGTCGGGGCGAGCGCGAGCCCGGGATCCGCGACCCGGATCCGCCCGGCGAGAAACGGCCAGGCATTCTCGTGACGGGAGGCCAGCGCCCGCGAGGGCGCGAGCAGCAGGTCGACCCGGTCGAGCGCACGCGCCATGAAGTCGAAGCGCACCCGCCCGAGCGCGCCGCCGCCCAGGTCTTCCAGGCAGGCGTCGCAACGAGCGCCCTCGTCGGGCCCCTCGCAGCGGCGTCCGTCGCGATCGAGCAGGTAGAGGCGGTGGCACAGGTGCCAGGCGTCGTGCAGCGAGAGGACGGTCGGAAGCCCGCGGGCGCGCGCGAGGGCGAGCAGGTTCGGCGAGAGCATCACCGTGTGCTGGAAGTGCACGACGTCGGGACGCGCCTCGTCGAGGAAATGCGTGAAGGCCGCGTCGAAGGCAGGGTTGTCCCAGGTCGAGGCGAGGTCCGGGAAGGCGTCGGCGGGCGCCCCGACGCGGACGACGCGCACGCGGGGGTCGCGGGCGTCGCGCTCCTCGCTCGCGTGCGCACCCGGCGCGTAGTCCCGGGCGAAGACCTGCACCTCGTGGCCGCGCGCGGCGAGCGCCCGGGCCTGCTCGCTCGCGACGAGCTCGACGCCCGCGGACTCCTGCGGCGGGTAGCCGTGCACGACGAAGGCGATGCGCACGAGACCCGCTCCTAGCAGACCGTCGACCGCGGCGGCCAAGGACGCCCCCCGGCTTCGTCCGGGAGACGGCCGGAAGCGCTCAGCCCGCCCCCGGGCCGCGACCGCGGGGCGCGAGCGCCTCGAGCGCGCCCACGAATTCGCCCCAGCTCGCCCGCGCGACGGCCGCGTCGATGCGCGTCGCCTCGAAGCGCAGCCCGTGACGCACGCGCTCGAGCGCGGCGGCGAGCGCGTCCGCGTCGAGCGGCGGCACGAGGAGTCCGGTCGCGCCGTCCTCGACCGCCTCGGGCAGTCCGCCGACGGCCGTCGTGACGACCGGCCTTCCGTGCGCCCATGCGAGCGGCACGACGCCGGACTGCGTGCCTTCGCGGTAGGGGAGGACGACGACGTCCGCGGCGGCGAACAGCGTCGCGGCCTCCGCGTCGGGCACGTAGCGGTCGACCAGGTGGACGTGCCCCGCGAGCGGCGGCCGCGCGACCCGCGCGTCGGCGGCGGCACGATCGACGTACCACTCCCCCGCGACGATCGCGCGCCACGGCGGATCCCCGGGCGCGAGCCGCGCGAGCGCGTCGAGCAGCAGGTCGACGCCCTTGTAGGGGCGCACGTAGCCGAAGAAGAGGAACAGCGTCTCGTCCTCGGGCACGCGGAGCTCGCGCCGCGACTCCGAGCGATCGCGCCGCTCGACGTTGCGCGACGGGACCGGGTGGCGCAGCACGGTGACCGGACCGGTCACGCCGAGGGCCGCGAGTCGGCGCGCCTCCGACGACGCGTGCACCAGCAGCGCGTCGCCCTCGCGAAACCCGAGCGTCGCGAGCGCGTGGGGGAACGCCACGCCTTCGTGGGGCTCCGCGTTGTGGACCATCCACGCGACGCGCGCGCCCGCCCGGCGCGCGGAGCGGGCGATCGCCGCGAGCGACGCCTGGAAGAACGGGTGCCAGCGCTGGAGCACGACCACGTCGGGTCGGAACGCCGCGACCTCGGCCGCAGCCCGGCGCCAGGAGAGCGGGTCGAGCGAGTCCAGCAGCGGCCGCGCGTCGCGGTCGTCGGGCGACGGCGGC
>JAFMJW010000018.1 GCA_017853315.1 Alphaproteobacteria bacterium | reverse complement strand
CGAGGCCTCCCGTGCGGGAGGCCGGACGGGCCGGGAACTCACCCGGCCCGGGCGACGGACTCGGCCGCGCGACGGAACTCGAGCCCCTCGAAGCGCCCCGACCTCCGCCAGTCGTCGATGTACTGGAAGTAGGCGACCGGCCCGAGCGGGTGGCGACCGACGTTCAGCCGGTCGCGCGGCGTCAGCGGCTTGCCCTCGTTGTTGTAGTAGCCGGGCGTGCACTCGGGGTTCCCGAGGAAGGTGTCCGGGGCGCTGCGGATCAGCTCGACCCAGCGCTCCTCGGCCTCCGCCGTCGGCTCGACCCGCTCCCGCCCCGTCTCGACCGCGTGACGCACGACCTCGGCGATCGTCGTCCCGGCCTCGACCAGGTTCTGCGTGATGTTCGAGATGAGCCCGCCGCCCTGCGAGAGGCTCACGATGAACAGGTTCGGGAAGCCGTGCACGTGGATGCCGTGCACGCTGCGCATGCCGTCCTTCCAGTGCTCCGAGAGCGTCTCGCCGCCGATTCCCCTCGTCTCGAAGCCGCAGCGGCGCGTGAAGTCGGTCGCGAATTCGAAGCCCGAGGCGAACACGAGGCCGTCGAGATCGACGTGCTTGCCGTTCGCCCAGACGCCGGCCTCGTCGATCCGCTCGACGCCCTTGCCGTCGGTGTCGACGAGGTGGACGTTCGGGCGGTTGAAAGTCTGCAGGTACTCGTCGTGGAAGCACGGGCGCTTGCAGAGCTGGCGGTACCAGGGCTTGAGCTTCTCGGCGGTCGCGGGGTCCTTCACGATCGCGTCCACGCGTGCGCGGATCTCGGTCATCTTCTCGTCGTCGCTGTCCTCGAAGGCCTTCTGGACGAGCGCCATGTCGAGCAAGTTGCCGTTCTCGCCGAGGTCCTTCACGATGCGGTCGCGGACCCGGATCGCGATGTCGGTCCAGCCGTCCTTCACCAGGTCCTCGTCCGCGAAACCCCCCGTCTGCAGGGTGGCGAAGTTCATGAGCCACTTCTTCTGCCAGCCGGACTCCAGGCTCTCGAACCACGCCGGGTCGATCGGGTGGTTGTTGCGCACGTCGATCGACGACGGCGTGCGCTGGAAGACGTAGAGTTCCTTTGCGTCGCGGCCGAGCGGCGGGATGCACTGCACCGCGGTGGCCCCGGTACCGATGATGCCGATCCGCTTGTCGGCGAGCTTCGTCATCGGCGCGCCGGCCGGGTCGCCGCCGGTCCATGCGTAGTCCCACCGGCTCGTGTGGAAGGCGTGGCCGCCGAAGGACTCGATGCCCGGGATGCCCGGGAGCTTGGGCTTGTGCAGCGGCCCCGTGCCCATCGCGACGAAGCGGGCGCGGATCCGGTCGCCGCGGTCGGTGTGGATCACCCAGCGTGAGTCGGCGTCGTCCCACTCGAGCAGCGTCACGTTGGTCGAGAAGAGCGCCCTGTCGCGCAGCCCGAAGACCTCGGCGATCCGCAGCGCGTGCCGCCAGATCTCGGGCGCGAAGACGTACTTCATGGTCGGGCGCGTGCCGACCTCCTCGACGAGCGGCAGGTAGACCATCGCCGCCGTGTCGCACATCGCGCCCGGGTAGCGGTTCCAGTACCAGACGCCGCCGAAGTCGCCGCCGCCCTCGATGACGTGGAAGTCCGCGATGCCCGCCTGCTTCATGCGGGCCCCCGTGCACAGGCCCGCGAACCCGCCGCCGATGAAGGCGACCGTCACCTCCGAGACGACCGGGGGGCGCTCGACCCGCTGCACGTAGGGATCCTCGACGAAGTGGGCGAAGCGCCCCTTCGGCTCGAGGTACTGGTCGTTGCCGTCGGGGCGCAGCCGCTTGTCGCGCTCGATCCGGTAGCGGGCGCGCAGCGCATCGCGCTCGGCCTGGGTCAGGTGGACGTGGCCGTCGGGGGTGGTCGTCGACATGGTGTCTCCTCGATGCGCCAGGCGGCCACGGCCGGCGAGGGGGCCCGGATCGCTTTGCCGCGATGGCGGAATCGAGATTGTCGGAGAGGCCGAGCCGTGTCCACGGAAGGGCGCTGCCACCCGTGCTTCCGAAGACCCCGACGCCGAGCCGATCGCCCCCCCGGCGGGTCGGCCGGGAGGTCCGCCCGACCCTTCGTCGAGTCGGTCGGTTGCCGCTTTCCGACCTTGACGCGGAACCCGTCCGTGCGCAGAGTCGTCCTCCATGAGCCGCTCTCGCGCCGATCGCCGTCACCGGTCCACCTGCGTCCAGGCCCGTCGGCACGAGCAGACGTGTGGTGCCTCCGGTCGCGCCTGCACCTGCTCGCCGGCTCGACTCGGACGCATGCGTTCGATGTCGCCTCACGACTGCGGACGGTCGCGTTGCGGGGTGTGTCACCCCTCCAAGCGCTGGCGGGCCGGCACGGAACGCGCGCTGCGCAAGAAGGCCGTCCGCATCGCCCGGCAGCAGGACTCCGCCTGAGCCGGCCGGTCGACGACCGGATCCAGGCCCGAATCGGGCCCCGCCGCGCCGACGAACCGGCCACCCGAAAGGTCGAACTGCCCCCGCCGCGATTCGAACGCGGGACCCCAGGATTAGGAATCCTGTGCTCTATCCACCTGAGCTACGGGGGCCGACGCGGAACCGTACAGCAGCCCCGTGGGTTCGCCAAGGCGGCGGCCACTCCCATGTCCGGCACGGCACCACGCGCGACTCCCGCCCGGCGAAGCCTCTCGAACGGTTGCGTCGGCTTGCACGCGTGACTCCGACCTCGTAGCACGCGCACGAACGCGCCCGGCGTGAAGCCGCACGGCACGACGCGCAGGCACGAGATGATGATCCTCCATGCCATCGAGCGCTCTCGGGACGGTCGGCGGCTCGACTACCGGTACGAGGCAAGTGGCCCGGCCCGCCGCTTTTTCGACGGATGCCCCTCGTTCTTCGCGGAATGACGAGGACCTCTCGGATTGCCCCGACGCGATCGCGTCGGTGCCGTTTCTCGCGAACATGCTGCCGATCGCCTGGTTCGCCGGCTTCGACGTGCAGGTCCATCCCGCGGTCGACGCCGTGTTCGCGGCCGCCCAGTCCGACCTCTTCGAAGTCTACCGCGCGATGTACCCGCACCACCGGCTGCGTCCCGCGCTCCGAGCCTCCCGGATCGCGAGCTTCTCCTGGTCCGGGTCGCGCGACCTCCTGCTCTTCAGCGGCGGAGTCGACTCGGTCGCGGCCGCGATCGACCTCTCGGCGGGCGACGTCGAGCCCGTCATGGTGCAAGGCGGCGACATCCCGGGCGAAGACGAGTGGGCCTGGGAGTTCCGGAGCCGCATCCTGCGCGAACACCCGGTCCTGGGCGACCTGCGACGGCACGTCGTGCGCTCGAACCTGCGCGAGTTCTACGCCCCGCCCGTGCAGTCCCTGTGTCTCGGCTGGTGGGGGCACGTACAACACGGCCCGGCCGCCATCGGCCTCCTGGCACCGCTTGCCTGGGCCCGTCGCGCGGCCCGCGTCCACCTCGCCTCGAGCCGGATGCGGCCGTGGGGGTCGTCCAGGGAAGGCGACGAGAGCCTGCGCTTCGGCTCCGCCGCAGGCGTGAGCGCGGACGCCGACGTCCCCCGCGTCACCAAGCTCCGGCGGGTCGTCGACTGGGCGTCTGCCCGCGGCGCGACCGACCTCCCCCTCTCCCTCTGCCTTCACCAGGGCCCCAACTGCGGGAACTGCGACAAGTGTCTCTCGACGCTGGTGCTCGCCGTCTCGATCGGAGTCGACCCGGGGCGACTCGGGATCCCGATGGACGACGACTCCTATCCACGGATCTTCCGCTCCCTCGCCGAGAGGAGCCCGACGCCGCTGCTCTTCGCCCTCTGGCCGCCGGTGCGGGAGACCGCGGCTGCGGCCCTCGCCTCGGGCGATTTCTTCGTGCGGTCCGACCGGGCCCGCGAGCGGGGCTTTCTCGAGCGCATCGCCGGAGGCGAGCTGGACCGGATCCTCGGCAGGTGGCGTATCCCCCTCGACCGGGCCGGAGAGCAGGCGTTCCAGTACCGCTGGCCGCGAGTCTACCGCGGTCTTTCGCGGCTGCGCCGATCGCTCGCGGGCGGGCTCGGCCGTTCCTGACGGGCGCGAGGAGACGACGCGCGGGGGCGCCGCCGGCCGGGATCAGCTCTTCTTCTGACCCATCTTGAGCCGATCGGCCCAGAACAGCACGACCGGTGCCGCGATGTAGATCGACGAGTAGGTGCCGGTGATGAAGCCGACGATGAGCGCTACCGCGAACGGCTGCAACCCCTTGCCGCCGAGCAGCAGGAGCGCGAGCAGCACCAGCAGCGCCGTGCCCGTCGTGAGCAGGGTGCGCGAGAGCGTCTCGTTGATGCTCTGGTTGATGACCGCGGCGAGCGAGGCCTTGCGG
The DNA here is from genome assembly GCA_017853315.1 of Alphaproteobacteria bacterium. GTDB lineage: Bacteria > Desulfobacterota > Binatia > UBA12015 > UBA12015 > REEB422. The sequence continues at coordinate 26,462 of JAFMJW010000018.1, read as the reverse complement.
TCCTTGCGAAGCTTCTCGCGAATGCGGTCCGACACGATGATCGTGTCGTGGATCGAGAAGCCGACGACCGTCAGCACGGCGGCGAGAGTCGTCAGGTCGAACGCCATGCGCGTCAGGATGAGGGCGCCGAGCGTGATGAGCACGTCGTGGATCAGTGCGATCACGGCCCCGATGCCGAAGCTCAGGTCGAAGCGCATCGCCACGTAGAGACCCATGAAGAGGGTCGCGACGGCGACCGCCATGAACCCGCGCTGGCGGAGCTCCGAGCCGACCCGCGGCCCGACGCTCTCGGTGCTCAGCACCTCGAAGGCCTTCTCGCCCTGGTGCTGCTTCGAAAGCAGGTCCTTCAGCGTGTCGCCGATCGTCGCCATGACCTGCCCCTCCTCCGTCTCGAACCGGAGGAGGAACTCCTTGCCCTGCTCGCCGAAGTCCTGGACCGTCAGGTCGCGCAGGTCGAGCGGTGCGAGTTCCTCGCGCAGTTTCGCGGCGGTCGTGGGCTCGGCGAAACGGAGCCGGATGTCGGTGCCGCCCTTGAAGTCGATGCCGAGGTTCAGGCCCCTGGTGAGGAGAAGCCCGATCGCGAGCAGGTTCAGCAGCGACGACAGGACGAGGAAGAACTTCCTCTTCCCGACGAAGTCGATGTTCAGGCCCTTCGGGAGCAGGGTCGTGAAGTTGTAGTCCTGCTTCACCGGCGCCCCGACGGCGGCCTTTCGGGCGGCCGCGGTGGCTCCGGCGGGCTTCGGGGTGCTTCCGGAGGAGGCCGCCATGACCCGCCCTGCCTAGCACCCCCCCCGGGCCGCCTCAACCAAAAGCCTTGAAAACGGCCATGATCCCGGGACCGGACGAACCGGACCTCGACCACCCGGGCCGCGGGGATGGGGGCAGGCCTCTTTGTCCCGGTGCGATGCCTCGCGGGCCTCGGCCTCACATCTCACGCCGGCCCTCGAGCGACTTCGAGAGCGTCACGACGTCCGTGTACTCGACGTCGCCTCCCATCGGCAGGCCGCGCGCGATCCTCGTCACGCGGACGCCGAGGGGCTTCAACAGGCGCGCGACGAACAGCGCCGTCGCCTCGCCCTCGGGCGACGGGTTGGTCGCGACGATCACCTCCTCGATCCCGCCCGCCCGGACCCGCGCGACGAGTTCCCCGCAGCGCAACTGGTCGGGGCCGACGCCGTCGAGGGGTGCCAGTGCCCCGCCGAGCACGTGGTAGCGCCCGCGGTACTCGCGCGCGCGCTCGAAGGCCATGAGGTCGGCCGGCTCCTCGACCACGCACACTTCCTCGGTGCGCCGTCTCGGGTCCGCGCAGATCACGCAGGGGTCGCGTTCGGTGAGCCCGAAGCAGACCGAGCACAGCCGGCTCTGCTCCTTCACGCCGAGGAGGGCCTGCGCCATGTGGGCGGCGAAGGAAGGATCCGCCCGCAGCACGTAGAACGCGAGCCGGAGCGCCGTCTTCTCGCCGATGCCGGGAAGCCGCTTGAACTCCTCGACCAGCCGCTGCATCGAGGGAGTGAGCTCGGAGGACACGCTCGGAGCTCCCCTCTCAGCCGAGCCCCGGGATGCGAAGCCCCCCGGTGATCTTCTTCATCTCCTCGGCCATCATCCCCTGGGCCTGCCGCACCGCCTGGTTCACGGCCGCGGCCACCAGGTCCTGCAGCATCTCGCGATCGCCCGGGGAGATCACCTTCGGGTCGATCGAGATCGACAGCAGCTCCAGCCGTCCGTTCATGCGGGCCGTGACCATCCCGCCGCCCACCGTCGCCTCGACCGTGCGCTCGCCGACCTCGGACTGCGTGCGAGCGAGCCGCTCCTGCATCGCCGACGCTTGTTCCATCAGGTCGCCGAGCCCCGGGATCTCGAACCCCTTCGCCATGCCCCTCCCCTCCTTCGCCCCGGGTTCAGCCGCGCTTGCGGGGCACCACCGCCTCGACCGTGCCCTCGAGCAGCTCGACGCTCAACTGCACGACGGGATCCTCGCGCGCCTGGCGGTCGAGCGTCCGCGGCTCGGGACGAAGCGCACCGCCCCCGGCCCCGCCTGCGTCGGACGCGCCCTGCACCAGCGGCTCGAATCGCACGCGGCGCCCGAACGCCTGCTCGATCGCGTCCTCGATCGCCGCGCGCACCTCGCGCTCGGAGAGAGCGTTCACCGCCTCGCGGGTCGTGACCGCCACCCTCGCCGCCTCGTCGTCGAGCGAGACGAGCTTGCTGAACGACAGGCGGAAGAACTTCGCGGCGCGCTCGCGCTGCAGGGCTTCGACGAGGCGCTGCCAGCGCTCGGCGTCCGAAGCGGACGCCGAGAACTCGATGCCGGTGGCCGGCGAGGCTCCACCGGCGGGCGCGCCCGCCGGTGCCGGCGCCGGGCGCTCCATCGCCGCCGAGGCGCCGTCCCTCGCCTGCGCGGGGGCGTCGTCCGCGTCGACCGGCGCCGGCCGAGGTGGTGCCGGGGAGGCAGCCGAGGCCCGCGGCACCGGACCGGGCGGCTGCGCCCGCAGCGGCGCCGCGGTCGTCGGCGGGAGAGACGAAGTCGAACGCGGAGCACCCCCGCCGGGCCCTCCGCGGGTCCCGGGTGGCGGCGCCCCCCCGCCCTCGATCGCCTCGAGCCGCGCGACCAGGTCCGCGATCCCGACCAGCGGCTCCATCGAGGCCATGCGCACGACCGCCATCTCGACCACGAGCCGCGGGTCGGGCGCGCGCGCCACGTCGCCGAGCGTGTCGAGCACGACGCGGAACCAGCGCTGGAGATCCGCGGGATCGACGCCTCGGCCGGCCTCCTCGAGCTCGTCGATCTCGGCCGGCTGGAGGTCGACCAGCACGCCGCGTCCCGCGACGGCGAGCACCGAGAGGTCGCGCAGGCGCTCGAGCAGGTCCGCGCACAGCCGCGACAGGTCCGTCCCCTGCGCGTGGACGCGTGCGAGCACGTCGAGGGCGCGGGCCGGATCGCGGACCGCGATCGCCGCGAAGAGCTCGCGCAGCGCCCGGCGGTCCGGGAGGCCGAGCGACTCGGCGATCGCGCCTGCATCGAGCTTTCCACCCGAGAAGGCGAGCACCTGGTCGAGCAGCGAGGTCGCGTCGCGCATGCTGCCGCCCGACTCGCGCGCGATCGCGAGCAGCGCGTCCTGGTCGGCTTCGACCCCCTCGCGGGTCGCGATCGCGCCGAGAGCACGAGCGACCACGTCGGCCGCGACCGCACGGAAGTCGTAGCGCTGGCAGCGCGAGAGCACGGTCGCCGGCAGCTTGTTCGCGGCCGTCGTCGCGAGGATGAACTTCACGTGCGGCGGCGGTTCCTCGAGCGTCTTCAGGAAGGCGTCGACCGCCTGCTTCGAGAGGCCGTGGGCCTCGTCGATGATGTAGATGCGGTGCTTCGCGCCGGCGGGCTGGTACTTGACCGTCTCGAGCAGCTCGCGGGCGGCGTCGATGCCGGTCTGCGAGGCGGCGTCGACCTCGAAGACGTCGAGCGAGCGCCCCTCGGTGATCTCGACGCAGTTGCGGCAACGGTTGCAGGGCTCGGCGGTCGGACCCTGCTCGCAGTTGAGCGCCTTGGCGAGAATGCGGGCCGTGGTGGTCTTGCCGACGCCCCGCATGCCGCTGAAGACGAAGGCATGGGCCACCCGGCTCGTCCTGAGCGCGTTCACGAGCGTCTGGGTGACGTGCTCCTGCCCGATCACGTCGGCGAAGTTCTGTGGACGCGCCCGACGCGCGAGCACCTGGTACGAGCCGCCGGCCTCGCTGGAGGCGCCGCCCGCCTGGGGAAAGAGCTCCGCCTCGCCGCTCATCTGGGCCGCACCGCCTCGCGCCCTCTCCCGCAAGCCGTCCCCCGCCCGGGAGGTCGCGCCGGAGAGGGGCCCGCTCCGCGATCCGGACGATCGGGAGGGTCAGTGATGGCTAGGCACCCCCGCGGCACAGAGAGAAATCGGTACCGTTGCTCCCTTCCGGGCCTGGCGGGGTTCGCGACCCGCTCTTGCGCGGGACCTAGCCATCACTGACCCGCCCGACTCGAAGACGGTACTCCCGCGGGACGTGGCGCGCAAGGCGGGAGGCCTCAGCCTCGCTGCTGGACCGCCCGCCAGAGGCGCACCGGGTAGGCCACGCCCGACCACAGCGCGACCAGCAGGGCGATCCACAGGAAGACCATGCCGGCCGAGAAGAAGTCGATCGGCCCCAGCCGGTAGCGCGCGATCAGCGGCACGAGCGCGATCACCTCGAAGGTCATCTTCACCTTCCCGAGCGACTCGGCGCCCAGCACGATTCCCTCGCCGAGAGCGATCGTCCGGAGCCCCGTCACGGCGAGCTCCCGGGCCGCGATCGCGGCGACCATCCACGCCGGTACGCGTGGCCCCTCCGGCATCGCCGCGAGCATGATGAGGACGCTGATCACCAGCACCTTGTCCGCGAGCGGGTCGAGAAACTTTCCGAGCTGGGTGGTGAGCCCGCGCGTGCGCGCGAGGTGGCCGTCGAGCCAGTCGCTCAGGCAGGCGAGCAGGAAGATGATCGCTCCCACCGCTGCCGCGACCGGCCCCGGGTCGGTCAGCAGCCAGATCAGCAGCGGCGCGGTGAGAAGCCGCCCCGCCGAGAGGATGTTGGGAAGGTTCCAGGCGCTCGCCGAGCCCGAAGCCGCGGCCGGCGTCGCCTTCATTCCCTCCTCCTAGCGCCGCGGGGCGGGCCAGCCCCAGGAGGCGAGCGATCCGTAGGGCGAGTTCCCGGTGGTGTTGCGAGCCATCCGGACCTGCGGCTTGTCGATGCGACGCAGGCGGTCGACCGTGCGGTTCTGGATGAACTCCTCGCGGAAGCGAAGCACCCGCTGCAGGTAGTCGCGGGTCTCGCGGTACGGCGGGATCCCGCCGTAATTCTCGACGGCACCCGGACCCGCGTTGTAGGCCGCGATCGCGAGCGACAGGTCGTTTCCGAACCGGTCGAGCATCATCCGGAGGTAGCGGGTGCCGCCTTCGACGTTCTGGGCGGGCTCGAGCGCGTCGTTCACGCCGACCATGTCGGCCGTGCCCGGCATGAGCTGCATGAGCCCCATCGCCCCCGCCCGGGAGATGGCCTGGTCGTTGTAGCCCGACTCCGCGCGAACCACGGCGTGAATCAACTCCGGCTCGACGTCGTGGCGGGCAGCGGCCCGCTCGATCAGGCGCGCGACCTCGAGGGGTGGCAGGCCGTTGCGGCGAGACCCGGTGGACGAGGCGAGCCAGCCGCGCGAACGCGGGTTCGGTGGCCCCATGAACGAGAGCCCGTAGGCCGGGTTTGCCGGGTCGAGGGTACTCCTCGGTACCCGGAGCTTTCGGCCCGACTCGGGCCGGAACACCAGCACGCTCAGGTTGCTGCCCGCGCTGCGGACTTCCTTCCAGCGGTTGTCGCCCAGGCCGGCCGTGTTGCCGAAGTGGATGACGCCCGTGCCGTCGACGAAGCTGTAGACGCGGTCGGGGGACCGGCCGGGAGCCGAGGTCGGGACCGCCCGGCTGGCCTTCTTCGCCGCCAGGGCCGCCTGCGGCAGGGTCATCGCGAGGCAGGCAGCGCCGATCGCGAGCCCGAGCCGGGTGCCCGACGCCAGCCTTCGTCCACCGCTTCGAGCGGTCCAGCCGCCCACCACCCCGTGCAGGCCGAGTGCGTGCTCCGCCATCGCGGCGGAATGTACCCACGCCCCCGGCCGAAGGTCAAATCCGGTGACGGCTCGCCGCGTCATCGCTCGTGCCCGTTCGGGCACGGCCCGCACCGGGGTTGATTCCCGGCCCCGCGGGGGCTTCCCTCTCCCCGTGGCCGCGGCCCACGGGTCGGCCCCCTCCCCGATGACGCGAGACTTCGACTTCCTCGTCCTCGGCAGCGGCATCGCCGGGCTGTCCGCCGCGCTCGAGGCCTCGCGCCACGGCCGGGTCGCCGTCGTCACCAAGACCCGCATGCCCGAGGGGTCGAGCGACTGGGCCCAGGGCGGCATCGCCTCGGTGTGGAGCCCCGACGACTCCTTCGAGTCCCACCAGCTCGACACCGAGGTGGCAGGCGCCGGGCTCTGCCACCCCGACATCGTGCGACTCGTGGTCGAGGAGGGCCCCGCCCGGGTGCGGGAGATGATCGCGCTCGGCACGCGCTTCTCGCTGCGCCCCGACGCCGACGACGCCTACGACGTCGACCTGGGGCTCGAGGGCGGTCACTCGAAGCGGCGGATCCTCCACGCGCTGGACTCGACGGGCCACGAAATGATGCGGACGCTGGTCGAGGCCGTCCGGGGCCGGCCGTCGATCGAGATCCTGGAGCAGACCCTCGCGATCGACCTGCTCGTGAGCTCGAAGTTCGGCCTGCCCGGGCCGAGTCGATGCTGGGGGGCCTATGCCCTCGACAAGTCGACCGGCGGCATCCTCACGCTGCGGGCCAGAAACACCATCCTCGCGACCGGCGGCGCCGGCAAGGTCTATCTCTACACGAGCAATCCCGACGTCTCGACCGGCGACGGCGTCGCGATCGCGTACCGAGCCGGCGTGCCGATCGCGAACATGGAGTTCATCCAGTTCCACCCGACCTGCCTTTATCACCCGCAGGCCAAGTCGTTCCTCGTGAGCGAGACCGTCCGCGGCGAGGGCGGCATCCTGAAGCGACCCGACGGGACGCCCTTCATGAAGGCCTACGACGAGCGAGCCGAGCTCGCCCCGCGCGACATCGTCGCCCGCGCGATCGACCGCGAGATGAAGTCGCGCGGCTTCGACTGCGTCCTGCTCGACATCTCCCACCGCCCGAAGGACTTCCTGGAGCAGCGCTTCCCGACCATCATCGCGCGCTGCCGCGAGTTCGGGATCGACCCGACGCGCGAGCCCATCCCGGTCGTGCCGGCCGCTCACTACACCTGCGGCGGCGTCCTGACCGACGATCGCGGGCGGACCAGCCTCGACGGACTCTGGGCGGCGGGCGAGGTCGCCTCGACCGGACTCCACGGCGCCAACCGGCTCGCTTCGAATTCGCTGCTCGAGGGTCTCGTCTTCGGGCATCGCGCAGCGGCCGACGCGGCCGCGCGGGTCGCGTCGGACCACTCCGGAATCCCGGCGCTTCCCGCGTGGAACCCGGGCAGCGCACGGTCGAGCGACGAGTCGGTGCTGGTGAGCCAGAGCTGGGAGGAGATCCGCCGCTTCATGTGGAACTACGTCGGGATCGTCCGCAGCGACCGTCGGCTCGCGCGCGCACGCGCCCGCATCGACCTCGTGCTCGACGAGATCCGCCACGACTACTGGGACTTCCTGCCCACCGCCGACTCCCTCGAGGTGCGCAACCTCGCGGCCGTGGCCGACTTGATCATCGCCTCCGCGCTTCTGCGCCGGGAGAGCCGCGGACTCCACTTCACGGTCGACTGCCCCGAGAGCGACGACGCTCACTGGAAACGGGACACGGTCCTCGTGCGGGACCCGGTCTCGCAGCGACCCGTGCCGTGGACGGGGGCCTGAGGCCGCTCGCCGTCAGCCCCGGCTGGCGCTCGCGTCGAACAGCTTCAACTGCCGGGGCTCGACCTCGCCGTCGACCGCGACCGGGTAGCTGCCGGTGAAACACGCCCCGCAGAACGTCTCGCGGCGCGGCGGATCGAAGGCGAAGAGGCCTCCCTCCGAGAGGTAGGCGAGCGTGTCGGCCTCGATGAAGCTCCGGATCTCCTCGACCGAGTGGTTCGCGGCGATCAGTTCGCCGCGCGTCGGCGTGTCGATGCCGTAGTAGCAGGGCGAGATCGTCGGCGGCGAGCTGATCCGCATGTGGACCTCGCGGGCGCCGGCCGCGCGGATCATCGCGACGATCTTCTTGCTGGTCGTGCCCCGCACGAGCGAGTCGTCGACCACGATCACGCGCTTGCCGTCGAGCAGCTCCGGCATCGCGTTCAGCTTCACTCGCACCCCGAAGTGGCGGATCGAGTCGGTCGGCTCGATGAAGGTGCGCCCGACGTAGTGGTTGCGGATGAGCCCCATCTCGTAGGCGATCCCGGCCTGCTCGGCGTAGCCCAGCGCCGCCGGGACGCCGGAGTCCGGGACCGGGACGACCAGGTCCGCGTCGACGTGGCTCTCCCGCGCGAGCTGGCGGCCGAGCTCGCGGCGCACCTGGTAGACCGTGCGGCCGAAGACCCGCGAGTCGGGGCGCGCGAAGTAGACGTACTCGAAGACGCAGTGGCGCGGCTCCGTCGGACCCGGAACGCGGTGCGACTGCAGGCCCATGGGGCCGATCACGACGATCTCACCGGGCTCCACCTCGCGGACGTACTCCGCACCGATCAGGTCGAGCGCGCAGGTTTCCGACACCGCGACCCACGTGTCCTTCGTGCGCCCGAGGACGAGCGGGCGGAGCCCGTGGGGATCGCGCACGGCGATCAGTTCGTCGCGCGAGAGCACGACGAGCGAGTAGGCACCGCGTACCTGCGAGAGCGCCTCGACGAGCCGTCCGACCAGCGTCCCGGCGCGCGATTGCGCGATCAGGTGGATCACGACCTCCGTGTCGGAGGTGGACTGGAAGATGGAGCCCGCGCTCTCGAGCCTCTCCCGGAGCCCGTTCGCATTCACGAGGTTGCCGTTGTGCGCGATCGCGAGCGCCCCGCCGGAGTACTCGACCACGAGCGGCTGCGCGTTCTTCAAGACCGTCTCGCCGTGGGTCGCGTAGCGGTTGTGTCCGATCGCGGCGCTCCCGACCATCCGGTGGATGATGTCGGGATCGAAGATGTCGGCGACGAGCCCGAGCCCGCGGTGCGCGATCAGCGCGTCGCCGCGCGAGGAGACGATCCCGGCGGACTCCTGCCCGCGGTGCTGCATCGAGTAGAGGGCGAGGTAGGCGAGATTCGCCGCCTCGGGGTGCCCGTGGATGCCGACGATCCCGCACTCCTCGTGGAAGCGGTCGCCGCCGTCGTGGGCCGAGGGCCCGCCTGGCGGTTCGAAGCCGGCCTCGCCCACGCCCCGGGAATCGCTCACGTGCGGGCTCCGGCGTCCACCATGCGCCCGAAGGCCCCCCGCCAGGTCGCCGCGAGATCGGCCACCGGGATCGAGACCAGGTCGTCGAGCTCGAGCGTCGAGCCGCCCACCTCGCCGAGGTGCATGGCGGGCACGCCGTGGCCCGCCGCGAGATCGCGCAACGCGGAAGAGGACTCCCGCGGGACGCTCACCAGCATGCGTCCCTGGCTCTCGCCGAAGAGCCACGCGTCCGGGCGCATGCCCTCCGCGAGGCGGATCCGGGCCCCCTGCATGGAGAGGCCGTCGGGAACCGAGCAGCAGGCCTCGACCATCGCCATCGCGAGCCCGCCCTCCGAAACGTCGTGGCACGACGCGAGCAGCGAGCGATCGGCGGCACCGAGTACCACCTGGTGGAGCGCCTGCTCGGCGCGGAAGTCCACCCACGGGGGGGCTCCGTCGCGACGCCCGTGGACGATCGCCGCGAATTCGCTTCCCGCGATCTCCTCGCGCGAGCTCCCGAGCAGCCAGATCTCGTGCCCGGCGGACTTGAACCACGACGTGAGAGGTTGCGGAGCGCGCACCAGCCCGACCATCGCGATCGTCGGGGTCGGCGGGATCGCCCTCCCCTCGGTCTCGTTGTAGAAACTCACGTTCCCGCTGACGACCGGCAGGCGGAACGCCACGCAGGCGTCGCGGATGCCGTTCACGGCCTGCTCGAACTGCCACATGATCTCGGGCCGCTCGGGATTGCCGAAGTTCAGGCAGTCGGAGACGCCGATCGGCTCCGCACCCGACGCGACCAGGTTCCGCGCGGCCTCGCAGATCGCGATGCTCGCACCGACGTAGGGATCGAGCAGGCAGTACCGCGAGTTGCAGTCGACCGTCATCGCCACCTTGAGATCCGTGCCGACGACCTGGACCACCGCCGCGTCGCCGCCCGGGTGCACGAGCGTGCCGCCGCCCACGAAGTGGTCGTACTGGTCCCAGATCCACTGGCGGGAGCAGAGATTCGGCGAGGCGACGAGGCGGCGCAGCACCTCGTCGTAGTCGCCCGGCTCCGGAAGGACCTCCGATGCGACCTCGGCGTCGGCCGGCTCCGCGACCGGACGCTCGAGCGCCGGCGGGTCGGCGAGCAGGTCCACGGGCACCGCGATCACCTCGGCGCCATGGTGGCGGACGCGGTAGGTGCCGTCGTCGGTCAGGCGGCCGACGACCGCGGCCTCGAGATCCCACTTCCGGCAGACCTCCTGGATCTCCGCGACCCGGGCGGGCTCGCACACGACGAGCATCCGCTCCTGCGACTCCGAGAGCATGATCTCGTAGGCGGTCATGCCGGTCTCGCGCAGCGGCACCTGGTCGAGGTCGAGCTCGATGCCGAGCTCGCCGCGCGATGCCATCTCGACGCTCGAGCTCGTGAGCCCCGCGGCCCCGAGATCCTGGACCGCCACCGCGAGGTCCGCCGCCTGGATCTCGAGCGTGGCCTCGAGGAGGAGCTTCTCGGTGAAGGGATCGCCCACCTGAACCGTGGGTCGCTTCTCCTCGCTCGTCGCGTCGAACTCGGCCGACGCGAGCAGGCTCGCGCCATGGATCCCGTCGCGCCCGGTGCGCGATCCGATGAGCAGCACGGGATTGCCGACGCCGCTCGCCTTGGCGAGCATGAGGCGCGACTCCTCGACCACGCCGAGCGTGAAGGCGTTCACGAGGCAGTTCCCGTCGTAGCCGTGGTCGAAGTAGACCTCGCCGCCGACCGTGGGCACGCCGATCGAGTTGCCGTAGCCGCCGATCCCGGCGACCACCCCGCGGACGAGCCCCCGGGTCTTCGGATGGGACGGATCGCCGAAGCGGAGCGAGTTCAGCGACGCGATCGGCCGCGCACCCATCGTGAAGATGTCGCGCAGGATGCCGCCCACGCCGGTCGCCGCCCCCTGGTAGGGCTCGATGTAGGAGGGGTGGTTGTGGCTCTCGATCTTGAACACGACCGCGAGGCCGCCCCCGATCGAGACGGCGCCCGCGTTCTCGCCCGGCCCCTGCACGACGCGGTCGCCGGTCGTGGGGAGGCGCCGGAGGTGGAAGCGCGAGCTCTTGTAGCTGCAGTGCTCGGACCACATCACCGTCGCGACGCCGAGCTCTTCGTAGGTCGGCACGCGGCCGAGGCGCGCGCAGAGGCGCTCCCACTCCTCCGCGGTGAGCCCGTGCTCGCGGGCGAGCTCGGGCGTGACCGGCGGGCGTTCGCTGGTCGTCGGTCGCCCCACGTCAGCGCATCGATCCCGCGCTCGCCTGCTCGCGGCGCTGGTCGACCCAGTGGGCGATCGACTGGAAGATCCGCATCCCGTCCGCACGGCGGCGGCCACCCTCCGCCCCGAGGATCGCGGGGTCGGCTGCGTGCTCGGGATGAGGCATGAGCCCGAACACGTTGCGACCGGCGTTCATGACGCCGGCGACGTCGCGCGCCGAGCCGTTCGGATTGTAGTCGCTGCGGTCGGCCGACTCGTCTCGCGCGCGGGAGCCGTCGGGTCGGCAGTACCGGACGAGGATCCGGGCCTCCCTCTCCATCTCGTCGAGCGTCGCCGGGTCCGCCACGTAGCATCCCTCGCCGTGCTTCACGGGGATCCGCCAGACGTCGCCCGCGAAGGCGAGGTTCGTGAACGGGTTCGAGATGCTCTCGACCCGCAGCGTCACGTCGCGGCAGACGAAGCGCAGGTCGCGGTTGCGCACGAGGGCCCCCGGCAGCAGGCCGGCCTCGCACAGCACCTGGAAGCCGTTGCAGATGCCGAGGACCAGTCCGCCGCCCGCGGCGTGACGGGCGACCGCCCCCATGATCGGCGAGAACCGGGCGATCGCCCCGCAGCGCAGGTAGTCCCCGTAGGAGAACCCGCCCGGGAGGACGACGCAGTCGACCCCCTGGAGGTCCGCGCTCTTGTGCCAGAGCGCGACGGTCTCGTGACCGAGGACGCTCCGCAGGACGTGGGCCGTGTCCCGGTCGTCGTTCGAACCGGGAAATGTGACCACGCCCCACTTCACCGCGCGGGGCCCCTCGGTCCGTCGCCGGGCGACCCGTCGTCGACGAGCTCGAACCGGAAGTCCTCGATGACGCCGTTGGCGAGCAGGCGCTCGCACATCGACTTCACGCGGGCGACGCGCTCCTCGCCCGCCGCGCCGTCCACGAACCGCAACTCGAGGAACTTGCCCATGCGGACGTCGTCGACCTCGTCGTACCCCATCGCGTGGAGCGACGAGCAGATGGCCTTGCCCTGCGGATCGAGGACGCCCCGCTTCGGCATGATGACGACGCGCGCGATCACTGTACCACGCGCCTATACACTTCCTGGTAGGCTTCCTCCACCCCGCCGAGGTCCCTGCGGAAGCGGTCCTTGTCGAGCTTCTCCCGGGTCTTCGCGTCCCAGAAGCGACAGGTGTCCGGGCAGATCTCGTCGCCGAGCAGCACCTCGCCCGACACGGCGCGGCCGAACTCGAGCTTGAAGTCGACCAGCAGGATGCCGCGCTCGAGGAAGAACTTGCGCATGACCTGGTTGATCTTGAGCGCCTCCTGCTTGATGTGGCGCAGGTCCTCGGCCGTCGCCCAGCCGAACACGACGACGTGGTCGTCGTTGATCATCGGGTCGCCCAGCGCGTCGTCCTTGTAATAGAGTTCGACGACCGGCGACGGCAGGTCGCCGCCCTCCTCCAGACCGAGCCGCTTCGCCATGCTGCCGGCGACGATGTTCCGGACGACCAGTTCGACCGGGATGATCGACAGCCGACGCACGAGCATCTCGCGGTCGTTCAGGCGGCGGACCAGGTGGGTCTTCACCCCGTTCGCCTCGAGCTCCTTGAACAGGACCTCGGAGATGGCATTGTTGACGACGCCCTTCGAGGCGATCGTGCCTCGCTTCTGCGCGTTGAAGGCGGTCGCGTCGTCCTTGAAGTACTGCACGACGAGCGCCGGGTCGTCGGTCGACCAGACCTGCTTCGCCTTGCCCTCGTAGAGCTTCTCCCTTTTCTCCATGACGTCCCCCTGGAATCCGGGCGCCGCGGGCGAGGCCGCCCGGGCCCGGACCGATCGGCTTTAGCGCGCGGCGGGCGGCGGCGCAGGAGGCAGCCCGGGCCGCACCGCGAGCGCCCGGTCGACGATCTGCCGGGCGTGTCGCCCGTGACGGGCCGGGTCGAAGAGCTCGGCGATTCGGTCCGCCGGGAGCGTCCGCGCGATGTCCGGGTCGGCCGCCGCGAGCTCCCGGAACGTCCCCTTGCCGTCGCGGGCCGCGAAAGCCGCCCGCTGCACCCAGCGATAGCCCTCTTCCCGGGGCACGCCTGCGTGGACCAGCGCGAGCAGCACCGTCTCCGAGAAGACGAGGTCCCCCGACTGCGCCGCGTTCGCCGCCATCCGCTCGGGGTACACGACGAGCCCCGAGAGGATCCCGGCGAGTCGCCCCAGCATGAAGTCGAGCGCGAGACAGGCATCCGGCCCGATCACCCGCTCGACCGAGGAATGGCTGATGTCGCGCTCGTGCCAGAGTGCCACGTCCTCCATGGCGCTCGTCGCGTAGCCGCGCACGAGCCGCGCGAGCCCGCAGAGGTTCTCCGCCATCCACGGATTGCGCTTGTGGGGCATCGCGGACGAACCCTTCTGTCCACGCGTGAAGGGCTCCTCGGCCTCGAGCACCTCGGTCCGCTGGAGGTGCCGAAGTTCCGTCGCGACCCGCTCGACCGAGCAGGCCACGAGTGCCAGTGCCGTGAAGAACGCGGCGTGGCGGTCTCTCGGGACGACCTGGGTCGCGACCGGCTCCGGCCGCAGCCCGAGCGTCGCGAGGACTTCCTTCTCCACCTCGGGCGAGATGTGCCCGTAGGTGCCGACCGCGCCCGAGAGCTTGCCGGTCGCGACCTCGGCCGTCGCCGCGAGCAGGCGCTCGAAGGCCCGGGTGAACTCGGCGTACCAGCTCGCGGCCTTCAGCCCGAAGGTGATCGGCTCCGCGTGGACACCGTGGGTGCGGCCGATCATCGGGGTGAGCACGTGCTCGGTCGCGAGCTTGCGCATCGGCTCCAGCAGCGCCACCACGTCGCGAAGCAGGAGGTGGCCGGCCGCCACGAGCTGGACCGCGAAGGCGGTGTCGATCACGTCGGACGAGGTGAGGCCCAGGTGGAGCCATCGCCCCGCGGGCCCGACGCTCTCGGCCGCCGCGGTGACGAACGCGATCACGTCGTGCTTCACCTCGGCCTCGATCTCGGCGACCCGCGCCGGGTCGACCTTCGCCCTGGCCCGGATCTCGCGCGCCGCGTCCGCGGGTACGTCCCCGCGCCGCGCGAGCGCCTCGCAGACCGCCACCTCGATCTCGAGCCACACGGCGAGCCGGCGCTCGTCGCTCCAGATCGCCGCCATCTCCGGCCTCGTGTACCGCCCGATCATCTGCCCTCCCCGGCACCGCCTCGCCCCGTGTGCCCGAATCCACCCGCCCCGCGGGCGGTCTCCGCCCGGCCTCCCGAGAGCGTCGCCTGCTCCTCGCTCCCGGGCTCGACCTGGTGCCACTCGGCGCGCGCCACCCGGGCGACGACGAGCTGCGCGATGCGCTCGCCCGGCGCGATGCGTCGCGCCTCCCCGCCCAGGTTCACGAGCGCCACCTTGATCTCGCCGCGGTAGTCCGCGTCGATCGTCCCGGGCGCGTTCAGGACCGTGATCCCCTCGCGCACGGCGAGTCCACTGCGAGGCCGCACCTGTCCCTCGAAGCCCTCCGGCAGGGCGATCGCGAGCCCGGTCGGCACGAGCGCGCGCCCGAGCGGCGGGAGGTCGATCGGCGCCTCGATCGCCGCCGCGAGGTCGCAACCCGAGGCACCCTCGGTCATGTAGCGCGGCAGCTCGACGTCGCCCTTCGAGACCTGCCAGACGGCGATGCGGACGGTCTCGCGCGGCTGCGACATCGGCCCGACCTCGTCAGGACAGGCGGAGGACCGACTCGTCGACCGGGTGCCCGTCGAGATCGCCCAGCAGGGCGACGGCGACCTGGCCGTCGCGGAACAGGTCGCGCGCCATCGCGAGCACGTCGCCCTCGCCGACGGCGTCGATCTCGCGGGCGACCTCCTCGGGCGGGATGTCGTGCCCGAAGTAGAGCTCGTTCTTCGCGAGCCGGCCCATGCGGCTGTCGCTGCTCTCGAGCGAGAGCAGCATGTTGCCCTTGATCTGGCTCTTCGCCCGCGCGAGTTCGTCGGGCTCGAGGCCGTCGCGGCGCAGCGCGGACAGTTCCCGCGCGATCACCTCGAGCACCTCCGCCACGCAGGACGCCGAGAGCCCGGTGTAGACCGCGAGGTAGCCCGCACCGACGTAGGACGAGAGGAAGGAGGCGATCGAATAAGCCTTGCCCCGCTTCTCTCGCACCTCCTGGAACAGTCGCGAGCTCATGCCGCCCCCGAGCGCCGTGTTGAGCACGTAGGCCGCGTAGCGCCGCGGGTCGTCGTGGGAGATGCCCGGCACGCCGAGGTTCATGTGGACCTGCTCGAGGTCCTTCTCGAAGACCTCGAGGCCGGCCTGCGGCCGCGGGGCCGTGAAGCGCGGCTTCTCGGTCGTTCCCGACAGCGACCCGAAGGCGGCCGCCACCGACTCGACGAGCCGCTCGTGGTCGACCCCGCCCGCCGCCGAGACGACGATCCGGTCCGGCCGGTAGCGCCGCTCGATGAAGGCGAGGAAGTCCTCGCGCTTCATGTCGCCGACGGTCTCGGAGGTGCCGCAGATCGGCATCGAGAGCGGGTGCCCCGGCCAGAAGCGCCGATTGAAGAGGTCGTGCACCCAGTCGTCGGGCGTGTCCTCGATTTCCGAGATCTCCTGGAGCACGACCGTGCGCTCGCGCTCGATCTCCTCGGGGTCGAACTTCGAGTGCAGGAAGAGGTCCGAAAGCACGTCGACTGCGAGCGGCAGGTCCTCGCGAAGGACCTTCGCGTAGTAGCAGGTGTACTCCTTGCCGGTGAAGGCATTGAGCACGCCGCCCACGGCGTCGATCTCCTCCGCGATCCGCTTGGCGGTGCGGCGCTCGGTCCCCTTGAAGAAGAGGTGCTCCAGGAAGTGCGAGATTCCGTTCTCGGACGGGTCCTCGTAGCGCGACCCGTTCTCGACCCAGATCCCGACCGAGGTCGAGACGAACTGCGGCACCGCCTCGGTGAGCACCCGCACGCCGTTGGGCAGCACCGTGCGCCGCACGCCGCCGCCCCCCATGCCTGCGGGTGTCGTCACCAAGTCGACCGGGCGGGCCTAATCGGCCTGCCCCTCGTCTTCCATCGCCTCGCGGCGCGAGAGCCTGATCTTGCCGGAACGGTCGACCTCGAGGACCTTCACGCGGACCCGATCGCCCTCCTTCAGGACGTCGGTGACGGCGCGAATGCGCTCCTTCGAGATCTGCGAGATGTGCAGGAGCCCGTCGGTGCCGGGCATGATCTCGACGAAGGCGCCGAAGTCCATGATCTTGCGGACCTTGCCGTCGTAGATGCGGCCGACCTCGGCCTCGGCGGTGATGCCCATGATCCGGTCGATCGCCTTCTTCATGGCGTCGCCGTCGCTCGACGCGATCTGGATCGTGCCGTCGTCCTCGACGTCGATCGTGCAGCCGGTCTCCTCGACGAGCGCGCGGATCACCTTGCCGCCCGGGCCGATGACGTCGCGGATCTTGTCCGTACGGATCTTGATCGTGGTGATGCGGGGCGCCCACGGCGACATCTCGGTGCGGGCCGACGACATCGTCTTCGCCATCTCGCCGAGGATGTGGAGACGGCCGGCCCGGGCCTGCTCGAGGGCGGCCTTCATGACCTCGCGGGTCACGCCGCCGATCTTGATGTCCATCTGGAGGGCGGTCACGCCCTCGGCCGTGCCGGCGACCTTGAAGTCCATGTCGCCCAGGTGGTCCTCGTCGCCGAGGATGTCGGACAGGACGGCGATCTTGTCGCCCTCCTTGATGAGACCCATCGCGATGCCGGCGACCGGGGCCTTCAGCTTCACGCCCGCGTCGAGCAGCGACAGCGAGGCGCCGCAGACCGAGGCCATCGAGGACGAGCCGTTCGACTCGAGGATCTCGGACACGATGCGGATCGTGTAGGGGAACTCCTCGTTCGAGGGCAGGACCGGGAAGATCGCGCGCTCGGCGAGGGCGCCGTGCCCGATCTCGCGCCGGCCGGGGCCGCGCAGGAACTTCACCTCGCCCACGCTGAAGGGCGGGAAGTTGTAGTGGAGCATGAAGCGCTTGAAGCTCTCGCCGAGCAGCGCGTCGATGCGCTGCTGGTCGCCCGAGGTGCCCAGCGTGGTGGCGACGAGCGCCTGCGTCTCGCCACGGGTGAACACCGCCGAGCCGTGTGCCCGGGGCAGGACGCCCACGTCGCAGGTGATCTGGCGGACGTTCTCGAGCCCGCGCCCGTCGAGGCGCTTCTTGTCGTTCACGATCATCTCGCGGACGGCGTCGTACTTGAGTTCGGAGAACTCGGCGGAGATCGCCTTGGCCGCGTCGGGGAACTCGGCCGCGAGCTTCTCCTGGGTCGCCTTCTTCGCCTCGTCGAACTTCGCGGCCCGCTCCTGCTTCGCGGTCGTGGCGAGGGCGGTCGCGATCAGCGGACGGGCGACCGCGCGCACGCGGTCGCGGAAAGCCTTGTCGTCGGGGCCCGCGGGGGCCTCGCGCTTGGCCTTGCCGATCGCCTTCCGGAGCTCCTCCTGGAGGGCGAGGATCGGCTGGAGCGCCTCGTGCGCCGCGAACAGCGCCTCGAGCATCACCGCGTCGGGGACGATGTTCGCGCCGCCCTCGACCATGACGATCGCGTCCTTGCTGCCGGCGACGATCATGTTGATGTCGGTCTTCTCGAGCTGCGCCGACGTCGGGTTGACGACGAACTTGCCGTCGACGCGACCGACGCGCACGCCCGCGATCGGGCCTGCGAACGGGATCTCGGAGACCATGAGGGCCGCCGACGCGCCGCACATGGCGAGCATGTCGGGGTCGTTGTCCTTCTCGGCCGAGAGCACGGTCGCGACGATCTGCGTCTCGCAGCGCCACCCTTCGGGGAAGAGCGGGCGAAGCGGACGGTCGATCAGGCGGGAGGTCAGGACCTCCTTCTCGGTCGGGCGCCCCTCGCGCTTGAAGAAGCCGCCGGGGATCTTGCCGGCCGCGAAGGTGCGCTCCTGGTAATCGACCGTGAGCGGCAGGAAGTCCACCTGGTCGCGCGGGGTCGGCGACGCGGTGGCGGTGACGAGGACCATCGTGTCGCCGCACCGGACGACGGCCGAGCCGCCCGCCTGCTTGGCGAGCTTCCCGACCTCGATGGAGAATGGACGACCGGCGATGTCGGTCGTGACTACCTTGGGCTGCATGAACTTCTCCTGCCGCGCGACGCGTTCCTGGTGCGCGGCGCTAGGGAGTGTGGCAGTGGAGGGACGCTACTTGCGCAGTCCGAGCCGGTCGATGACCTGCTTGTAACGCGCCGGGTCCTCTCTCCTCAGGTAGTCGAGCAGCCGCCGCCGTTGACCGACGAGCTTGATCAGCCCCCGCTGGGAGTGATGGTCCTTCACGTGCGTCTTGAAGTGCTCGGTCAGCTGGCTGATCCGGTCGCTCAGGAGAGCGACCTGCACTTCCGAAGAGCCCGTGTCCTTCTCGTGAAGGCGGTAATTCCCGATGACTTCCGCCTTGCGCGCCGAGGCTAACGCCACTGTCTTTCCTCCGTTTTCATTCGACCCCTTGAGGTAACAGGCCCCTCAGGACCTGTAAAGCCGGGTCGCGTCCGGGTCGAGGACCCTGCGCAGGCGCCAGCCCGGGCCCCCCGCCTCCAGCACCGCCAGCAGCCGGCCCCCCGGGGCGATCACGGCCCCGAACCTCTCCCCGGGCCGGGGCGGGTCGATCCGCCCGAGCGCGTCCCGCTGCCCGGCCGCAATGGCGAAGGCCGTGCCCCGGTCCACCTCGATCTCCCGGGTCGGTCGCAGGGCCTCGCGAGGGGCCAGGAGCGGGAGCGCCTCCATCTCGAGCAACTGGTCGAGCGGCCGGGCCTCGTCGATCGAGAAGCGCCCGAAGCCGGTCCGGTGCAGCGAGTCGAGGCAGCCGAGGGTGCCGAGACGGGCGGCAACCTCCTCGGCGAGGACGCGCACGTAGGTTCCCTTCGAGCACTCGACCGCGAAGTCGAGCGCCGAGGCATCGTCGGGCGCCGCCACCAGCGAGAGCGCGTGGATCTCGATCGGACGCGGCTCGCGTTCGACCTCGATGCCCTCGCGCGCGAGCTTGTAGAGCTCGCGACCGCCCTGCTTGACCGCCGAGTACATCGGCGGGCGCTGGTGGCCGGGCCCGAGCAGCCGGCGAGCGAGCGCTTCGAGCTGGTCGCGATCGAGCACGGGGACCGACGCCTCGCCGGTCGTCCGACCCGTGCGGTCGGCGGTGTCGGTCGAGCGTCCGAGCCGGATCCGGCCGCGGTAGGCCTTGCGCTCCGCAGCGAGGAACTGCGCGATCTTGGTCCCGGCGTCGATGCACAGCGGCAAGAGCCCGGTCGCCATCGGGTCGAGCGTTCCCAGGTGCCCGATCGCGGCCGGACGAAAGCGCCGCTTCACCACCCGAACGACGTCGGCCGAGGTCGGTCCCTCGGGCTTGTCGACGAGCAGGATCCCGCCCTCGCTCACTCCCCGTCCTCCGGGTCGCGGGAACGATCTTCTCGCCCGTCCCGGTCCGGCACGGAGTCGCCGTCCTCGTCCACGTCCACGTCCGCGTCCGCCTCGGCCGGAGCGCGGGCCTCGTCGTGGAGCCCGCGCAGCAGCGAATCGATGCGGCGCGCACCCACCAGGGCCTCGTCGAACCGGTAGTCGAGGTCGGGCACATAGCGCAGCGAGATCGCCTCGGCGACGCCACGCTTGAGAAACGGCGTGGCATGCTCGAGAGCGCGAAGGACCTCCTTGCGGTCGGCGGCCTCGTCGAGGAGCGTGAAGTACACGCGCGCCAGGCGGAGGTCCGGCGTGACCCGGACCGCGGTGATCGTCACGTCGGCGAGGCGGGGGTCCTTGCTGCGGCGCACCAGCAATTCCGAGAGGACGCGCTGGATCTCGTGCCCCACGCGACCGGCGCGACGGGACTCTTCGCCCGTGCGGGCCTCTCCGCCGCCCTTGCCACCCTTCCCTCGAGCCACGACGAAGCCTCCGCCGACGGCGGCTCAGGCGTAGCGTTCGGCCAGCTGTCCCTTGCCCTGGGCTGCGGCCGGCTGGATCCGACGCGCGACTTCCTCGGTCTCGTAGACCTCGATGACGTCGCCCGGCTTCAGGTCGTTGAACGACTCGAGGCCGATGCCGCACTCGTAGCCGGACTGCACCTCTCGGACGTCGTCCTTGAAACGGCGCAGGCTTCCCACCTTGCTGCTGTGGACGACCGCGTGGTCCCGGACCAGCCGAGCGAGCGCGCCGCGCACGATCTTGCCCTCGGTCACGTAGGAGCCCGCGATCGTGCCGGCCCCGCTCACGCCGAAGACCTGGCGGACCTCGGCGCGGCCGACCGTCTTCTCGCGGATCGTCGGCGCGAGCATGCCCTCGAGCGCCTCGCGCACCTGGTTGATCGCGTCGTAGATGATCGTGTAGAGGCGCACGTCGACGCCCTCGCGCTCCGCGAGTTGCGCCGCCTTCGCCTCGGGCCGGACGTTGAACCCGATGATGATGGCGTTCGACGCCGACGCGAGCAGCACGTCGGACTCGGTCACGCCGCCCACCGACGCGTGCAGCACCGTCAGCTGGACCTCGTCCGTCGAGAGCCGCGCGAGCGCGTCGCGAAGCGCGTCGATCGAGCCCTGCACGTCGGTCTTCAGGACCACGCGCAACTCCTTCGCCACGCCCTTCTCGAGCTGCTTGTAGAGGTCGTCGAGCGAGATCTTGCTCGGCTTCGAGAGCTCGGTCTGGCGCTGCTTCTCGCGCCGGTGCTCCGCCACCTGGCGGGCCGTCGCCTCGTCGGCCACGGCGGCGAGCTGGTCGCCGGCCTCCGGCACGCCGGAGAGGCCCAGGATCTCGACCGGAGTCGAGGGACCCGCCGCCTCGAGCTTTTCGCCGCGCGAGTCCAGCATCGCCCGGATGCGCCCGTACTGGAGGCCGACCACGAACGGGTCGCCGGCGCGAAGGGTACCCTCCTGGATCAGGACGGTCGCCACCGGACCGCGACCGCGGTCGAGCTTCGCCTCGACGATCGTGCCTCGGGCGCGGCAGTCCGAGTGGGCCGTGAGCTCCAGCACGTCGGCCTGCAGGAGCACCATGTCGAGGAGCTGGTCGATGCCTTCCTTCGTCTTGGCCGACACCGGGACCATCGTCGTGTCGCCGCCCCAATCCTCGGGCACGAGACCGTTGTCGGCGAGCCCCTGCTTCACCTTGTCGGGCTGGGCGCCGGGCTTGTCGATCTTGTTCAATGCCACGATGATCGGCACGCCGGCCGCGCGCGCGTGGTTGATCGCCTCGACCGTCTGCGGCATCACGCCGTCGTCGGCCGCGACCACCAGGATGACGATGTCGGTGATGCCCGCGCCGCGCGCGCGCATCGACGTGAACGCCTCGTGGCCGGGCGTGTCGAGGAAGGTGATGTGCCGGTCGCGCACGTGGACGGTGTAGGCGCCGATGTGCTGCGTGATGCCGCCGGCCTCGCCTTCGGCGACGTTGGTCGTGCGGATCGAGTCGAGCAGCGAGGTCTTGCCGTGGTCGACGTGCCCCATGACGGTCACGACGGGATCGCGCGCAACCTTGTCGCCGCGCTCCTCCTCCGCGGTGTCGGCCTCGATCTCCTTCTCCGCGTCGAAGGCGACGTTCTCGACCGTGTAGTCGAACTCGGAGGCGACGAGCACCGCGTGGTCGTGGTCGAGCACGTGGTTCATCGTCGCCATGACGCCGAGGTCCATGAGCTTCTTGATGACCTCGCCGGCCTTGAGACCCATCTCGCGGGCGAGCTCGCCCACCGTGATCACCTCGCTGATGCGGACGATGCGCTTGCGCGCCGACGGCGTCGTGATCTCGGTGCGCTTCTGCTCCTTGCCGGGCGCCGCGCGCTTCTTGAGCGGCTTGCGACCCATGCGCGAGGCGCGCTCGGCGAACGGGTCGAATTGCCCGGGTTTGCGGATGACCTTCTTGCCGGTGCGGCGCCGCGCGTCGTCGGCCGGGGCCGTCCCGGGAGCGGCCGCGGCCCCTGGCGCCGCCGGGACGGGGGGACGCGGGCGCGACGGCGGCTCGGGCTTGGTCAGGTTGATCTTGCCGAGGACCTGCACGCGCCGCATGCCGTCGTCGAGGCTCGGCGCCGACGAGGGGACGCGGGAGATGATCGTGGGACGCTGGGGTTCCGCGGGAGCCGGGACCTCCGTCTCGGCGGCCGCCGCCGCGGGCTCGAAGACCCGAGGCGGAGGCGACGGCACGGCCGGCCGAGGCGTCTCGACGGCGGGGCCGAAGTCCACCACCGCGGCGCTGTCGTCGGGCCGCTCGAAGGAGGTCTCGAGTCCCACGATGTCGCCGCTGAACCCGGCCGTGTCCTCGGCGCGGGAAGAGAGGTCGGCGACGCCGAAGATGGCGCCGTCGTCGGTCGCGGAGGACCGTGCGGCCGCCTCCTCCTTCACCACCTCGACGCGCTGCGTGCGACGCCGGATGACGTTCGGGCGGACGCGGGCCTCGACGATCTGCTCGCGGGAGGTAACGGAGGCGCCGACGCCGTGCTCGGTCACGAGCCGTTCGCCCACGACGCGTTCGCCGCCCACCGAGACCGTGGGCTCCTGGACGAGGCCCATCTCGACCCGGACCCGCGCGATCTCGTCGTCGGCGATCCCGCTCTGCGCACGCCGGTTCTTGATCCCGAGCTGCTCGAGCTTGGCGATGACGTCCTTCGCGGGGACGCCCCATTCCTTCGCGACTTCCGAGATCCGCTTCGACATATCGCTGTAGGGTCCTTCTTACCGACTCTCGCCCGCGCGTGGCGGGCCGAGCGGGCCGACGAGCACCTCCCGCGCCTCGCGCGACACTGCCGCGCGCAGCCCGGGAAGTCTCCTCTTGCCGACGACGAAACGTCGCCGGCAGTCGTCCGCATCGTGCAGGTAGGTACCGCGCCCGCCGCTGTCGCGCCACTCGACGGCGGCGCCTTGCGCCGCGAGCGCGAGCCTGCGGAGGGTGTTCCTGGGCGCGGCGACGCCGCAGCCCGCACAAGTGCGGACCGGTGTACGCGCAGGCCTCGATCCGGCGGGCCGGACGACCGCGGGTCCCCGGGGGCTCGCCTTCGGCATGTTGCGGGCCCGGGTCACCCCTGCTCCGTCTCCCCGCCCGGCGACGCCGCCGCGGTCTCCCCGAGCGGGGCCTGCGGGTCGGGAACCAGGGTCTCAGGCGGGTTCGCCGCCGCCTCGGCCGCGAGGCGGGCGTCCTCCTCGGCCTGGCGCACCGCCTCCTCGGCGGCGCGCGCCTCCTTCTCCCGCACGTGCTCCCTCGCCGACTCGAGCAGCCCGACGGCCCGCTCCGGGCCGATGCCCTCGATCTCCACGATCGAGTCGAGCTCGGCCGATGCCAGGTCCTCGGCCGACTTGAAGTTGTTCTGCAGCAGGAGCTCGGCGGTCACGTCGCTCATGCCGGGGATCGCGAGCATCGACGCACGGGCGTTGCGCGCCTCCTCGTCGGCCTCGGCCTCGCCGCGAATGTCCAGCTTCCAGCTCGTGAGACGCGACGCGAGCGTGACGTTCTGGCCCTTCTTCCCGATCGCGAGCGAGAGCTGGTCGTCGGGGACGATCACCTCCATCGAGTGGTCGATCTCGTCGAGGATGATCTTCGACACCTTCGCCGGAGCGAGCGCGCGGCAAACGAACTCCGCAGGATCCGGCGTGAAGTGGATGATGTCGATCTTCTCTCCGCGGAGTTCCTGCACGACCGACTGCACGCGGGTTCCGCGCATGCCGACGCAGGCGCCGACCGGGTCGACCTCGCGGTCGTGGGACACGACCGCGATCTTCGCGCGCCCCCCGGGCTCGCGGACGGCCGCCTTCACCTCGACGATTCCCTCGTAGATCTCGGGGACCTCCTGCCGGAAGAGCTCGATGAGCAGGTTCGGGTGCGTGCGGCTCAGCACGATCTGCGGGCCCTTCGCCGTCAGGTCGACGTCGTAGATGTAGGCCCGGATCCTGTCTCCCTGCCGGTAGCGCTCGCGCGGGATCTGCTCCTTCTCGGGCAGGATCGCGTCGGTGCGGCCGAGGTTGACGATGATGTTCTTCTTCTCGAAGCGCTGGACCGTCCCGGAGACGATCTCGCCCTTGCGGTCCTTGAACTCGTTGTAGATGATCTGGCGCTCGGCGTCGCGCACCCGCTGGATGATCGCCTGCTTGGCCGTCTGGGCCGCGATCCGGCCGTCGATGCGCGGGAGCTTCTTCAGGATCTCGTCGCCCACCTCGGCCTGGTCGTCGTCGGCCCGGGCCATGTCGATCGTGATCTCGTTCTCGGGGTCCGCGACGACGTCGACCACGCGCTTGATCTCGAAGAGTTCGACGTCGCCGATCTCGACGTTGAACTTGGCCTCGATCATGCGGTTCAGGCCGTACTGGCGCTTCGCGGCCTGGACCATGGCGCTCTCGATCGCCTCGACGACGACCTCGCGATCGATCTGCTTCTCCTTGCTGACCTGCTCGATCACCCGCGAAAGCTGCATCTGCTCCATCGCGAATCTCCCCGTCCGCTCAGGCGCGCCCGGGGCGCCGGCCCGTCGCGAACTCGTGCTCGTAGTTGGCGCGTTCCACCTCGGCGAGCGACACCGACACCCGCCCGCGCGACGCGTCTTCGATCTCGATCCGGTCGGGCTCGGCCGCGACCAGCCGGCCCGAGAAGGTACGGGCCCCGCCGATCGGCGAGAGCGTCCGGACCCGGACGTTGCTCCCGACGAAGCGGGCGAAGTCCTCGGGGCGTCGCAGGGGCCGGTTCACCCCGGGCGACGAGCACTCGAGGGTGTAGACCCCCGGCACCGCGTCGTGCACGTCCAGCACGTCGGACATCTCCCGGCTCGCCTCGGCGAGGTCGTCGAGGCCGACTCCGCCCTCGCGGTCGAGGGTGACGCGCAGGACGGAGCGGCGGCCGGCGGGGCGGAACTCCACGTCGACGAGTTCGAGCCCGCGCTCGCGCGCCACCGGCTCGACCAGTCGTGTCACGTTCTCTTCCACCGAGCTCCTCGCCATCGTCGTGCCGGACCCGGCCCCGCCGTCGGCGGAGCCCGACCGCTCCTTCGTCTTCCCTGCCTGTTCCCGGAACGTCCCGGACCGTCTCCCGGAAAAAAAAAGCGGGCACGTGGCCCGCTTTTCCTAAGACGGCCTTGGGACTCCGGGCAACTAACACCCGGCGCCACGGGCCGCAACTTCCCGGAAGACGGCGGCTTTCTAGGAGTACATCTCCTCGATCAGGTCGCCGTAGCGGGCCGCGACCGCCTTGCGCTTCACCTTGAGGGAAGGCGTGAGCTCGCCGCCGGCCTCGGAGAGCTCCCGGGGCAGGATGCGGACGTACTTGACGCTCTCCCAGGAGGCGAGCTTCTCGTTCACCTTCTTCACCTGCTCCTCGATCGCCTTCTGCACCTCGGGGTGACGAGCGACCTGTTCGGGAGCGTTGGCGACGCCGTGCTTCTGCGCGAAGGCCGGGACCGAGTCCGGGTCGAGCGCGACGAGAGCCGTGCAGTACTTGCGGTTGTCGCCGATCACGACGGCCTGGCTGATGTGCGGCTGCATCTTGAGGAGGTTCTCGATCTTCTGGGGCGCCACGTACTTGCCGCCCGAAGTCTTGATCAGGTCCTTCTTGCGGTCGGTGATCCGCAGGAAGCCCTCGGCGTCGATCTCGCCGATGTCGCCGGTGTGGAACCAGCCCTGCTCGTCCCAGCAGGCGGCCGTCTCCTCGGGGCGCTGGTAGTAGCCCAGCGCGACATTCGGGCCCTTGGCGAAGATCTCCCCGTCCGAGGCGATCCGGAGGACGACCTCCGGGATCGGCTTGCCCACGCTGCCGAACTTGTAGTCGTCGGGCCGGTTCATCGTGAGCGCGGGGGTGGTCTCGGTGAGGCCGTAGCCCTCGAGGATGAGCAGTCCGGCGGAGTGGAAGAACTCCTGGATCTCGCGCGCGAGCGGCGAGGCCCCGGAGATCATGATCCGGATGTTGCCGCCCAGCAGGTCGCGGAGCTTCGCGAAGACGAGCCGATCGGCCACCGCGTACTGGAGCTGCAGGAGCGCCGGAACCGCCTCCTTCGCCTGGATGTGCGCGCTGCGACGCCGGCCGACGCCCACCGCCCAGTCGAAGATCTGCTTCTTCAGCCCGCCGCCCGCTTCCGCCGTCGACTGGATCTTGCCGAAGATCTTCTCGTAGATCCGGGGCACCGCCGGGATCACGTGCGGCCGGGTCGCCTTGATGTCGTCGGCCAGCGTGTCGATGCTGCGGGCGAACGCGGTCGTGCTGCCGGCGTAGAGCCCGAAGTACCCGACGAAGCGTGCGAAGGAATGCGCGAGCGGCAGGAAGAAGAAGTCCACCTCGCCCTCGTCGAGAACGTTGATCCTGGCGCTGTTCTCGATCATCGCGAGGTGGTTCTCGTGGGACTGGACGACTCCCTTGGGAGAGCCCGTGGTCCC
>JAFMJW010000145.1 GCA_017853315.1 Alphaproteobacteria bacterium | reverse complement strand
TCGCGATCCGCCGCCGCGAGCGCTGGTGCGTCATGGGCGTGAACGGCGCCGGCAAGTCGACGCTGCTGAAGCTCGTCGCCGGGGCGGCGGAGCCGGACGCGGGCTCCGTCCAGGTCGGGCAGAGCGTCAAGCTCGGCTACTTCGCCCAGCACTCGATGGAGCTGCTCGACCCGGCGCAGACCGTCTGGGAGACGGTGCAGGCCGCCTTCCCGCTCGCGTCGGTCGGCTCGCTCCGCACGCTCCTCGGCGTCTTCGGATTCCCGGGCGACGACGTCGAGAAGCCGTGCCGGGTGCTCTCGGGCGGCGAGAAGGCGCGACTCGTGCTGGCCCGCATGCTCTACGACCCGCCGAACTTCCTCGTCCTCGACGAGCCGACGAACCACCTCGACCTCGACACGAAACAGATGCTCGTCGAGGCGCTCGGCGGGTACGAGGGGACGATGCTCTTCGTCTCGCACGACCGGCGTTTCCTCGCGTCGCTGTCGAACCGCGTGCTCGAGCTCGGACCCGACGGGGCACACGCCTACGCGGGGGGCTATCGCGAGTACGTCGCGCAGAGCGGGCACGAGGCGCCCGGCGTCCGCGCCTGAGCGTCGGCGAGCCGGGAGCGCCGCCCCGGTCGCGAGCGGCGGGCGCGGCCCGGGTGCGCCGCGCCGGGCGAGACGTTTCGCGACCGAGCCGACCGCGAGGCGCGCGGCTCGATCCGCGGGAGCCACCCCGGGTTCCGCACGCGTCGGGCGCCGACGCCCGGGAATGCGCTTGATCGACCCCCGTCTCTCCTGCTCTACGAGCCCTCCGAGGAGGTCCCCATGAACGCGAGAGCCACCCTTTCCCCCTCGATCCTCGCCGCGAGCGCGGCACTTCTCCTGTCGGCGGCCTCCGCTTCGGCGACCCCGCTGCCGAGTCCGCCGTTCACCGGCGGGAACGTGCCGGCGACCGCGGCCGTGCTGAAGACCGAACAGTTCATCATGAAGACGATCGCGAAGGCCTTCAACGCGGGTCAGTCCTGCTTCACCAAGGGCGCGACGAACGTCTTCAAGGGACGCGCGGGAACCGCCGGCGACGGTGGCGCGCAGGCCTGCGTGTCGGATCCCGACAAGGGCGTGGCCGCGAAGGCGCAGAGCCTGATCATCGGGCTCTACCCGACGTTCCCCGCTTCGGTGCAGACCTGTCTGCTCGCGAACGTCGGCGTGCTGACGGGGCTCCAGTCGCAGACCTCCGGGCTCCTGCCGCGCGCGTTCTGCTCCGGCACGGGGGACCTCCCCGCCGCGTTCGGCACCGGCGCGAAGCTCCCGGACGACAAGGCGACGCTGCAGGCCGAGGTCAAGGCGATCTCGATCTTCGGCAAGGCCGGTGCCGCGGTGCAGAAGTGCATCGACAAGGCCGTGCAGGCGCTCGCCGCCGGCGCGTCCGGCGACGGCGGCGTGACCGCATGCGCCCAGGCTGCCCAGGCGAAGGGCGAGGCGGAGTTCGAGAAGCTCCGCGCGAAGACGGGCGGGTCGCCCGCCTGCATCTTCGACGGCACGACCAAGGAGCAGGCGATCGCGGCGTTCCGCGATCTCATGTTCACGCTGACCGCCGCCGTCTACTGCGCGCCGAACTGAGGCGCCCGGATCCGGGTCGGGCGCTCCTCCCCGGGGCGATCCCGGCCGGTCGCATCGGGCCTCGGCGAGCCGGTGCAGGAGTCGTCCACCTCGTCCTTGGCGTGACTTCCCGCATGCGGTACGTCCTCGGCTCGCGGTCGGTGACCGGGGCCGCGGAAAGGATCGACATGCGCCACGCAGCGACTTCGCCCCTCGTTCCCGCGCTCGCCGCGCTGCTCCTCGCCGCCGCGGCCTGCGACGACGTGAGCTCGCCGGGATCCGCGGAGACCTTCCGGAACCCCCGGGTGATCGACAGCCGCGACGGCGTGCTCGACGCGACGCTCCGGATCGAGAGCGCGACCCGCGAGATCGCGGGCCAGACCTACGCCTTCCCGGCCCTCTACGACGGGGAGTACATGCCCCCGGTGCTCCACGTGAACCCGGGCGACGTCGTCCGGCTCGACGTCGACAACCGGTCGCGCGAGGACACCAACGTCCACTACCACGGCTTCAACGTGTCGCCCCTGCCGGGCGGCGACGACGTCTACCTCACGATCGGTGCGGAGACCTCGTATCGCTACGACATGCCGATCCCGGCGGACCACCCGCAGGGACTGTTCTGGTACCACCCGCACTTCCACCCGCTGGTGAACCACCAGATCGCGGGCGGGCTCTCGGGCGGGCTCGTCGTCGGCGACATCCTGGCGCCGTTTCCCGAGCTTCACGGGATCCCCGAGCGCTTCCTCCTGCTGAAGGACATCAAGGATCCCGTCGACGGCGTCCCGCCGCCGGATCCCGATCCGACCGGCGCGACCAACCGCACCATCAACGGAATCTTCCAGCCGACGATGGCGATGCGTCCGGGCCAGCTCGAGTTCTGGCGCGTCGGCAACATCGGCGCGAACATCTACTACGAGCTGACGCTCGGCGGGCAGCCGTTCTGGATCCTCGCCCAGGACGGCAACCTGCAGACCGCCCCGCGACAGGTCGACACCCTGCTCCTGCCGCCGGGAAAGCGCCTCGAGGTGCTGGTCTACGGCCCGCCCGCGGGAACCTGGCGGCTGGTCGCGCTCCCGCAGGACACGGGACCGGCCGGAGACCACTATCCCGAGCAGCTCATGGCGACGGTCGAGTCCTCGGGCGGACCGGTGGCGCCGATCGCGATCCCGGCGCAGTTCGCGCAGGTGAAGGACCTGCGGGGCGAGCCGATCGACGAGGACCGGACTTTCGTCTTCACCGACCCGGGCCAGCCCGGCGGCAATCCCGATCTCTTCACGATCAACGGGCGGGTGTTCGACGAGTCGTGCGTCGACACCCTGGTGCCGCTGGGCAACGTCGAGCGCTGGACGATCCTGAACGAGGCGCAGGAAGAGCACGTCTTCCACATCCACCAGGTCGACTTCCAGGTCGTGACTCGGGGCGGGCTCGAGGTGCCGTTCTACGGATACCAGGACACGGTGAACCTGCCTTCGGCGACCGTGGACCGGGCGACCGGGCAGCTCGTCCCGAGCCGGACCGTCGTCATCATCCCGTTCACGAATCCCGTGATCGTCGGCGAGTTCGTGTATCACTGTCACATCGTGCAGCATGCGGACCAGGGAATGATGGCTTCGATCTACGTGTACGACCCGGCCCAGCCGATGCCCGACGTGAAGATCTGCGACGGCACGGGGAACGGGAGCCACGGCAGCCACGGGGCGCACGGGGGCTCGTGAGCACTCCCCCGTCGAGTCGTTCGCCGCTCCTCTCGGCGATCGCCGCGTGTCTCGCACTTTCGTTCGCCGCTTCGGCCGGGGCCGACCCGAGCTGCGAGAGCGGCGCGGCCGCGGCGAAGCTGCAGGCGATCGCCGGTACCGAGGGTGCTGCCGCGACGGCCGAAGCGGCCGCCGCAGGACGCCCGGGCGACGCGGGCGCGGGCTCCGCGCGCGCGGCCGAGCACGCTCCCGGCGACGCTCCCGCCGCGGCCGCGACGCCGGTCGCGCCCGAGGGCATGGTCTGGATCCCGGGCGGCGAATTCGAGATGGGCGCCCTCGACGACGACACGCACGCACGCCCCGACGAGCGGCCGCGTCACCGCGTGCGCGTCGACGGCTTCTTCATGGACGCGACCGAGGTGACGAACCGGCAGTTCGCGAAGTTCGTCGAAGCGACCGGCTACCGGACGACCGCCGAGCGTCGCGTCGAATGGGAGCAGATCAAGAAGGACCTGCCCGAGGGCACCGAGAAGCCGCCCGACGACGCCTTCGACCCCGGCGCGCTCGTGTTCACGCCCGAGCAGTCCTCGGGCGACCTGCGCAGGAACGACTGGTGGTCGTGGAGGAAGGCAGCCGACTGGCGCCATCCCCGCGGCCCCGGGAGTTCGATCGAGGGCATGGAGGATCACCCGGTCGTCGACATGTCCTGGGACGACGCGCAGGCCTACGCGAAGTGGGCGGGAAAGCGTCTCCCGACCGAGGCCGAGTGGGAGTACGCAGCGCGCGGCGGCGTGCCGGGGAAGCTCCAGCCGTGGGGCGACGAGCCGCCGGCGGAGGGTCGCCCGAAGGCGAACACCTGGGACGGGGTCTTCCCCGGCAGCAACACGAAGCGCGACGGATTCGAGTTCACCTCGCCGGTGCGGTCCTACCCGCCCAACCGCTTCGGGCTCCACGACATGGCGGGCAACGTCTGGGAGTGGTGCAGCGACTGGTACCGCTTCGACACCTACGCGATGCGGGCCGACAAGGCGCCGATCGTGAACCCGCAGGGCCCGGCGGACAGCTACGACCCCGACGAGCCGCACGCGGCCAAGCGCGTGCAGCGCGGGGGCTCGTTCCTGTGCAGCGTCTCCTACTGCTCGAGCTACCGGTCGTCGGCGCGCATGAAGACGACGCCCGACACCGGCCTGTCCCACACGGGCTTCCGCTGCGCACGCTCGCTTCCCGCACCGGCGGTCTCGCCGGCCGTCGAAGCCGGCAAGCCCGGCTGACGGGACCCGTCCGTCCGACGTCGCCGCGCGCGTGCGGCGCGGGCGAGGGAGGGGCTCAGCAGCGGTAGAGCGCTTCCACGAGCGACCGGTTGCGCGTGCTCTGCCAGCGCGGGATCACGTGGTTCATCGCGTAGCCGAAGGCGACGCCGGCGTCGGGGTCGGCGAAGCCGAGCGCGCCGCCCGTGCCGTAGTGGCCGAAGGAGCGGGGGTTCGGGCCGAGCGGACGCCGCGCGGTCGTCGGCACGAAGCCGAGCCCGAAGGCGACCTCCTCGCCGAGCACGGGGCAGAAGCCCTCCGACTGGGTTCGCGTGGCCTCGGCGAGCAGCGACGCCGGGAGGAGCCGTCCCGGCTCGAGCAGGGCCGCGTAGAGCCGCGCGATCCCGGTCGCGGTCCCGTGCGTGTTCGTCGAGGGAACCTGCGCGCGTCGCCAGCGAGGATCGTTCGCGAGGCCGACCGAGGAGTAGCCCGGCGGGTTGAAGTAGCCGAGCGCGATCATCCGCGCGTCGCCGGAAAGCGGCCACGGGTCGATCCGGTCGCGTCCCGGCGGAGGATCCCAGATCACCTCGGCGCAGCGTTGCGCCTCCGCGTCGGGAAGGCCGCACCACAGGTCGGCGTCGCATCCCGAGGCGACCTCCCGCAGGACGCCGCCGGGCATCGCGCCGGTCGTCCGGCGGACGATCTCGCCGACCAGGTGGCCGTAGGTGTTCGTGTGGTAGGCGTGCCGCGTCCCGGGCTCCCACCAGGCCTCGGTCGCGGCGAGCGCGGCCGTCATGCGATCCCAGTCGAACAGGTCCAGGTCGGCGAGGCGCTCGCGGATCGCCGGCACGCCCGCGCGATGGCAGAGCGCGTGGCGCAGCGTCGCGGTCGACTTGCCGCCGGCTGCGAACTCGGGCCACGCCGCCGCGACCGGGTCGTCGAGCGCGATCGCGCCTCGCGCCACCGACCGGAGCGCGAGCAGCGCGACGAGCGACTTGCCGACCGAGTAGAGGTCGACCAGCGTGTCGGGGCGCCACTCCCGGGTGCGGGCCGCATCGGCGAACCCGCCCACGAGGTCGACGACCACGCGGCCGTCGACGATCACGCACACGGCCGCCCCGACCTCGCCGCGCTCGCGGAAGTTGGCCTCGAAGGCCTCGCGCACGCCGGAGAAGCGTGGCTCGCAGAGACCGTGCACGGGCGGAGGGGAGGATCCCCGCTCCCGGGCGGTGTCGGAAGGATCGGGCACGCGATCGGCTCTCCTGCCGTTTCCCGCTACCAGTCCAGCCGGCCCGGCGGGAGCGGACCGGCCTGCGGCGGCGGCCGAACCGCCTCAGTCCCGGGGGATGCCGGGCCTCCATCGCCTCGACCGGCCGGGCGTGGTGAACGAAGTCGAACTCGCGGACCTCGACCCGGGGGCAGGCGTGGGGACGATCGCGCAGCCGCCCCGCGTGGCTTCGCCCCGCGCGTCGGGTATCGTCGGCCGCGGCGGCGCCGCGGTCGGGGCCGCCGTTCCGGGTGGCCGTCCGGCGCCCGGTCGCGACAGGAGCAGGCATGCCGGAGTTCCGCTTCCAGGAGATGTTCCCCCACGGGGAGGACACGACGACCTACCGTCGCCTCGAGGGCGAAGGGGTCGGCACCGACACCTTCCGCGGCGAGAAGATGCTGGTCGTCGATCCCTCGGCGCTCACGCGCCTCGCCGCGGAAGCGATCCGCGACGTGAGCCACCTCTTCCGCCCCGGCCACCTGGGCCAGCTGCGCACGATCCTCGAGGATCCCGAGGCCTCGCCCAACGACCGCTTCGTCGCGCTCAACATGCTGCGCAACGCGTGCGTGTCGGCGGGCATGGTCCTGCCGTCGTGCCAGGACACCGGCACCGCGATCGCGGTCGGCAAGAAGGGCCACCGCGTCTGGACGCCCGGCAACGACGAGGAGGCGATCGCCCGCGGCGTGTACCGGACCTACGTCGACACCAACCTGCGCTACTCGCAGATGTCGCCGGTCGACCTGTTCGACGAGGTGAACACGGGCACGAACCTGCCCGCCCAGGTCGAGCTCTACGCGACCCACGGCGACGAGTACCACTTCCTCTTCGTCACCAAGGGCGGCGGTTCGGCGAACAAGACCTTCCTCTACCAGGAGACCAAGGCGGTCCTGAACCCCAAGTCGCTGCTCGAGTTCCTCGACGCGAAGGTCCGCACGCTCGGCACCGCGGCCTGTCCGCCCTACCACCTGGCGATCGTGATCGGGGGCACCTCGGCCGAGGCGACGCTCAAGACCGTGAAGCTCGCGAGCTGTCGCGCGCTCGACGACCTTCCGACCCGCGGCGGAAACCTCGGCCACGCGATCCGCGACCCCGAGTTCGAGCAGGAAGTGTGGAAGATGACCCAGCGCACCGGCATCGGTGCGCAGTTCGGCGGCAAGTACTTCTGCCACGACGTGCGGGTGATCCGCCTGCCGCGCCACGGCGCCTCCTGCCCGATCGGCATCGGCGTGTCGTGCTCGGCCGACCGGCAGGCGAAGGGCAAGATCACGCGCGAGGGCGTCTTCCTGGAGCAGCTCGAGACGAACCCCGCCCGCTTCCTGCCCGAGATCGACGAGTCGAAGCTGTCGGGCGACGTCGTGCGCATCGACCTGCGCCGGCCGATGAACGAGATCCGCGCCGAGCTCTCGCGCTGGCCGATCAAGACGCGGCTCTCGCTGACCGGCACCCTCGTCGTGGCCCGCGACATCGCGCACGCGAAGCTGAAGGAGCGCATCGACCGCGGCGAAGGACTGCCGCAGTACCTGAAGGACCACCCGATCTACTACGCGGGCCCCGCGAAGACGCCGAAGGGGCTCCCCTCGGGCTCGTTCGGACCGACGACGGCCGGCCGCATGGACTCGTACGTCGACCTGTTCATGCAGCACGGCGGCAGCTTCGTCACGCTGGCGAAGGGCAACCGCTCGCCGGCCGTCGCCGAGGCCTGCAGGAAGCACGGCGGCTTCTACCTGGGATCGATCGGCGGCCCCGCGGCGATCCTCGCGCAGGACAACATCCGCAAGGTCGAGGTGCTGGAGTACCCGGAGCTCGGGATGGAAGCCGTGTGGAAGATCGAGGTCGAGGACTTCCCGGCCTTCATCGTCGTCGACGACAAGGGCAACGACTTCTTCGGACGGCTCTGATGGGCGCGAACGCGATCGGACTCCTCGCGGGACTGGCCGGCGGCCTCGTCGGCTGGACGCTGCTCGAATACGCGATCCACTTCTGGCTGGGCCACCTGCCGCGCGGACGGATCCTGACCTCGCGCGAGCACCTCGCCCACCACGCGGACATCCTCTACTTCACGCCGTTCGCGTTGAAGGTCCGAGGTGCGATCCCGGTGCTCTCGGCGGTGCTGCTCGGCGCAGGCGCCGCCTTCGGTGCCTGGGCCGGCGCCGGGGCGACGATCGGCATCGCGGCCGGCTGGACCGTGTACGAGGTCGTCCACCAGTCGATCCACGTGAACGGTCCGCGATCCGCCTGGAGCCGGTGGGCGGCGCGCCACCACCTCGAGCACCACTTCCGCAACCCGCGCGCGAACCACGGCGTCACCACGCCGATCTGGGACCTCCTGCTCGGGACGCACGTGCCCGTGGAGCGCGTGCGGGTCCCGGCCCGCGCGGTCCCGTCGCTGCCTTGGCTCGAACGCGCGCTCGCCTCGGGTTCGACTCCCGAGTTCCTCGCGGACTACGAAATCGCGTCCTGAGTCCCGATCACCGCTTCGATCGACCGGAGGCGTTCGCCCAGGACGGCGGTGCTCGCGGCCCGCGCGGTGACGTGCCCGATCTTGCGCCCCCGCCTCGGGGCCTTCCCGTAGAGGTGGAGGTGCACGTCGGGGATCGCGAGCAGCGCGGCCGCGTCCGGCGCCTCGCCCAGCAGGTTCAGCAGCAGCGAGCACCCCACGGCCTCGGTCGAGCCGAGCGGCAGTCCCGCGACGGCGCGCAGGTGGTTCTCGAACTGGCTCGTCGCGGCTCC
>JAFMJW010000017.1 GCA_017853315.1 Alphaproteobacteria bacterium | reverse complement strand
GCGCGCTTCAGGTAGCGGTCCTCGAGCGAAAAACCGAGACGGCCCACGAGGTGGAGCCGGCTGCGGGTCGCGGCGCAGAGGCGGGCGACCGATCCCGTGTTCTGCGGGATTTCCGGCTCGACGAGGACGATCTCCACGCGCGTCAGCCGGCGGGATCCGGCCGGATCTCCTGTCGCACGCCCCCGGGAAGCGGCAGCAGGAAGCGGTCTCCGGCCTCCTCGACGTGGCGCAGCAGTTCGACCTGCGGCCCGCGCAGGAAGCGCACCCGCTCGCGCCCGGCTCGCGCGTCGCAATAGAGCACGTCGCCGTCGCCGAAGCGCAGCGACCCGGCGTCGAGCGCCTCCCGGGAGCCGTCGTTCAGCTCGATCGTGAACCCGCTCGCGGGATCGCCGTCGACCCGGGAGACGACCCAGGCCGTGTCGTCGACCGTGATCCGCTGGCGCTCGTCTCCGATCACGAGCCACCAGCCGCCGTCCGCGCCGCGCACGACGTGGCGCGAGAACAGGTCGGCGATGCGCCGATTCTCGATCGGCTCGTCGTCGGAGTACCAGCGGCCGTCGCGCCCGAAGCGGATCGCGCGGGTCTCGATCGCCCAGAAGCCCGCGCGCGCCATCCCCGGACGATACCGCCGGTCCCGGGGGCCGGCAACGGATCGCTTCGCGCGGATCCCGCTCAGAGCGTCTTCAGGTACTCCAGCAGCGCGCGGCGCTCCGCGTCGGTGAGGTGGTCGCCGAACGGATGCCCCGCGTTCGACTGGCTCCAGAAGGAGGTGTCGTAGACGAACTTGCGCTCCGCCTCCGGCACCGACGCCTGGCCGCCGGGAACCTCGATCCACGGCCAGCCGAGCGCCTCGGCGTCGTAGTGCGTGCTGTCGAGGTCGACGCGCCGCCAGGCGGCGGGGCGCGCGCGGCTGTTCAGGACGAGCTCGATCGTGGGCACCGAGCCGTTGTGCAGGTAGGGGGCGGTCGCCCAGATGCCGTCGAGCGGAGGGGGCATGTAGCCCGGGAACGGGTCGTTCGGCACCATGCGGGTGATCCCGCCGTAGAACGACGCGTTGTACCAGTCGACGAGCTCGGGGGAGTGGATCACGCCCAGGTTCGCCACGACCGGGTCGGTTCCGATCACGTCGAGCGGCAGGAGCAGGTTCGGGTAGGTGTCGTGCTCGTCGTCCTGCGGGTCGTCCGCGTAGGTGCCGTGGCAGCCGGCGCAGTTCTTCGTGAAGAGGCCCTTGCCGGTCGCGGCGAGGTCGCGGTCGACCGGGCGGGACCAGGTCGGCGCCCGCAGGCTCGAGACGTAGGCCTGGATGTCGCGGAACATCGCGTCGACCTCGCGCGCGCGGTCGACGTCGTCGACGCAGACCGAGGTCGCGAGTGCCATCGTGCCGCGGTGGTCGCCGCGCGCCATGCCGTTGTAGAAGAGCGCGTTCTTCTTGTGCGCCCGCCACCAGGGGGGAGGGTCGGAGGTGAGCGTGTAGTCGGTGATCGGGCTCCCGTCGACGTCGACCGGGTGGATCTGCGTGACCGGCTCGTCGCTCCAGGCGAGCGTGTCGCGGTCGTGGTGCACCATGAGGATCACCGCGTAGAGCTCCGCCGGGTTGTTGCCGACGCTGCGCATGACGGTCGCCGGCGCGAGCGTGGCGGCGCGGCCGAGCATCTTGTTCAGGTTCGCCTCCTCGGCGGGCGTGAGGCCCAGGAGGTCGAGGATCCCGGGGTCGAGCGGGCCCGTCGAATTGCCGCCCAGCCGACCGGTGAAATCGGCCGTCGCGTTGCCGAGCCCGACGACCACCTGGCCGTCGAACTTGCCGCCGTGGCACATGAGGCAGTTCGCGTTCACGACCTCGGCCCCGTCGGGCGCGGTGAAGACGTTCAGCGAGTAGGGCATGTCGGCGTTCTTGCCCTCGCGCCCCGGGATGCGGTCGACGGTCGTCGCGCCGAAGCCGCCGGAGACGACCGGGCCCCACACGGGGTTCGAGTAGAGCGACCACGGGATCCCGCAGGTCATGAAGTCGCCGTTGAGCAGCAGGCGCCGCCCGTTCTCCGGGTCGCCCGCCTCCTGCGGCTCGGCCGGGAGGTGCACGCCCGCGTTCCACGGTCCGGTCGCAGGAATCGCGTCGCCGGCCGGGCCGGGAAGCCCGGCGTCGTTCGAGCAGGCCGCGAGCGCGATCGCGGCGAGTCCGGCGGCGAGGGCCGGGAGCCGCGGGAAGCTGCGAGGGGTGGCGCGAGAGATCATGGACATCCTCCGGCGCCGCTCCTAGCAGCAGCCGACCACGCCCGACAATGCTCTTCCGGCGAGCCGCCGCTCGAGCGGGTCGGGGCGGGGAGGTGCCCCCGGGACGAGGTGCGCATGGCGGGCAGCGTCCGGATCGGATAGATCGGCGCACCGATGGTCCCCGTCCTCGTCGAGCTGGGCCCGATCAAGCTCTACACCTTCGGCGCGATGCTCGCGCTCGCCTTCCTCGGGGCCGGCGCCGTGATGGAGCAGGGCCTCGAGCGTCGCGGCCTCGACCGGTCGCACGTCACCCCGATCGTCACCTGGGCCGCGATCGGCGGGATCCTGGGATCGCGGATCCTCGCGCTCCTGAACGACTGGCAGGCGTTCCTCTCGGCCCCGCTCGATCGCCTGGTCACCGGGGCCGGGTTCGTCTGGTACGGCGGACTCGTCGGCGGCTTCCTCGCGGTGACGGCCTACGTGCTCCGCAGCGGGCTACCGTGGCCGCTGGTCGTCGACGCGATCGCGCCCGGACTCGCCCTCGGGCAGGCGATCGGCCGGGTCGGCTGCCAGCTCTCCGGCGACGGCGACTGGGGCCACGAGTCGACGCTCCCGTGGGCGATGCCCTACCCGAACGCGATCTTCGGCTGGCCGCACCCGGCCGGCTACCGCGTGCACCCGGCGCCGGTCTACGAGAGTCTCCTCTACTCCGGCATCTTCCTCTGGCTGCTCTCGCTCTCGCGCCGGGAGGAGGACGAGCGGATCGCCCCGGGGACCGTCCTCTGCTGGTACCTCGTGCTGTCGGGGATCGCGCGCTTCCTCGTCGAGGCGGTGCGCATCGAGCCGCGGCTGTGGCTCGGGATCACCGAGGCGCAATGGTTCGGAGTCGCGAGCGTCGTCGCCGGGTTCGCCGGGATGGCGTGGGCGCGTCGCCACCGCGACCGGATCGCCGGCCTCGCGATGGTGCTCGTGTGCGCGACCGCGCTCGGAAGCGGCTGCACGAGCTCGCCGACCGCTCCCGACTTCGTCGCGCAGGACCTCGCGGGGCAGGCGGTCCGCCTGTCCTCGCAGCGCGGCAAGGTCGTCTTCCTGAACCTGTGGGCGACCTGGTGCCCGCCGTGCCGCAGCGAGATGCCCGCGATGGCGGCGCTCGCGAAGCAGATGGGCGCGCAGGACTTCGTCGTCCTCGCGGTGAGCGAGGACGACTCGCCGGAGCAGGTGAAGCGCTTCGTCGACGAGATGAAGCTCGACTTCCCCGTGCTCGTCGACCCGACCGGCGAGGTGGGCCGGCGCTACGGCATCACGGGCTATCCCGAGACCTTCATCATCGACCGCGACGGGCGACAGCTCGCGCGCTTCATCGGCCCCCGCGAGTGGACCGACCCGGCGATCGTCCGCGACCTGAAGACCCTGATCGACACCGGGAAGTGGGTCCGGGGCCCCGACGGGAACTGACCGGCGTCCGAACGGCCGGGCGGCCCCACCCGGGGGGCGGGCCGCCTCGCTTCCCCGGACCCGCCCGACGAGGAGCCGCATCCGGGCGCCCGGACGGCGAATTTGACGCTCCTGCGCGCCCGTGTCACTGCTGATCTTGAAAGTCGTTTTCATCGAGATGGGGACTCCTCGCCACCTGGCCGCCGCGATCCTTCTCGCTTCCTGCCTGCTCGCCTGCGAGGCGGGCGACCGGGGCGGTGCGCCCGGGGCCGCCGTCGCCGCGATCGAGCCCGCAGCGCCGGCCGGGGCGGGGGCCTCGGCACCGTCGGCCGCGACCGTCGCCACCGCCGCTCCCGCGTCGCACCCCGCGACCGACCCTGCCCTCGCCGACGACCTCGCGACGCTGGCGGCCGCGGTGAAGCTCGTCGCACAGGAGTACGCGCTCGCGGTCGACGACGGCGGCAGGGTGAAGGACGAGGTCGAGATCGGCGAGGCCGAGTTGTTCTGCGACCAGGCGAAGCTGCGCTTCGACAAGATCGCCCCGCGCCTCGGCGCCGACCCGGCCGCAATCGCGCGCGGGCGCGAGTCGCTCGACGCCCTGGTCGCGGCGGTGGGTGCGCGCAAGTCGCCGGGCGAGGTCGCGGCGCTGTCGCGGGCGACGACGCAGCAGGTTCTCTCGCTCGGGCCGAGCGAGAGCGGGGCCACCGCGGGGCTTCGCGCCGCGACGGCCGAAGCGGATCGCGCGATCGAGGCGGAGCAGGCGGCGCTCGACTACCGGGTCGGCGTGCTCGTGGAGCCGGTGCAGCCGATCTGGCGCCGCTCGGCGTCGGGTGCGCCGGAGCGGGTGTCGGTCCCGGAGGGCTCGAAGGCCTACCTCGGCGTGGTCCTGCGCGAGCGTCGCAGCAAGCGTTTTCTCCCCGGATCGGTCGTGACGGCCGAGATCCTCGACGGCGACCGCGTGGTCGCGAAGTCCGAGCTCGATCCCCTGTGGGGCGACTTCCCCCAGTACGGTGCCAACCTCCCGCCGCTGCCCGACGCGAAGGCAAGGCTCCGGATCCGCGTCGAGCCGCCGCACCATGCGCGCCACGGCGACATGCTGGGCGTCGCGGCGAAGCCGGCCGAGGCGATCTTCGACGTCGCCCTGGTCTCGGGCCGCCCCGTCGTGCCGCCCGCACCGCCGGTGCCCGTCGACGCCGACTACGCGATCGGCGACGACATCCTCGAGGGCTTCGCCGCCGCGCGCAGCGAGGCCGAGGCCGGCGGCTACCGGATCGGGTTCATCACCGAGGCGCCCGAGCCCTTCTGGGAGTGGAAGGACGGGCCGACGCTGAAGGCGGTGCGTCCCGAGGACACCCATCACCTCGAGATCGTGCTCCAGGACCGCGGGACCGGACTGCTCGTGCCGCAGGCCGCCGTCTCGCTCCGGCTCGTGCCCAAGACCGGAGGCGAGCCCGTCGTGGTCCCGCTGCACGGGCTGCTCTCGGCCTTCCAGCATTACGGCGAGACGCTTCGCGTGCCGCCGGGCGACTACCGCGTCGAGGTCGACGTGGCTCCTCCGGCGACCGCCGTCCTCGGCGAGCCGCACTTCCTCGGCAGCGCCTCCGCGCGGTTCGACTGGCGCGTCGAGCCCCCCACCCAGGAGAAGCAGGGATGACGACGATCGACCGCGTACTTCGTGCTGCGGCCCGCTGCGGTCTCGCGAGCCTCGTCCTCGCCGCGGTTCTCGCGGCCCCGTTCCTCCCGGTCCGAGAGGCCTGCGCCGCCGAGGAGAGCATCGCGAGCCTGACCGCGCGCATCGAGGAGGCCGGGCGGATCTACCCGACCGAGCCGGTCCGTGCGCGCGAGATCGCGGGCGAGGCCTTCCTCGCCTTCGAGTCCTCGGGCATCGACCGTACGCTCGCCGCTCGCGACCCGTCTGCCTACAAGGCGCTCGAGGCCGACTGGATGAAGCTCGTCTCGCGCATGCGGGCGGGGGCTCCCGCGTCGGAGATCGACGGCCTGCGCACGGCGGTGCTCTCGCGCCTCGGCGCCGGCGCGGCCTCCTCGGGAGCGGCGGCGGGGCGTGGTTCGCTGTTCGCGAACTCGCTGCTCATCATCCTGCGCGAGGGGTTCGAGGCGATCCTGATCCTCTCCGCGGTCGCGGCTTCGCTGCGCGCGTCGGGTCGCACCGGGGCGCTTCGGCCGTTCTACGGAGGCGCGCTCGCGGCGGTCGCGGCGAGCCTCGCGCTCGCGCTCGTCGCCCATCGTGTCGGCGGCTTCGGCGCCGGGCGGGAGGCGATCGAAGGGCTCACCTGCCTGCTCGCCGTGGTCGTGCTCTTCTTCACCTCGTACTGGCTGATCTCGCGCGTCGAGGGCCGGCGCTGGCAGCAGTTCATCCGCGAGTCCGTGCAG
Organism: Alphaproteobacteria bacterium; assembly: GCA_017853315.1. Taxonomy (GTDB): domain Bacteria; phylum Desulfobacterota; class Binatia; order UBA12015; family UBA12015; genus REEB422. The sequence continues at coordinate 25,183 of JAFMJW010000017.1, read as the reverse complement.
CGGGCGGCGTCCTCGGAGCGGCTCGGCGGTCTCGCGATGCTCGCCTTCCTGGTCGTGTTCCGCGAGGGCTTCGAGACGGTGCTGTTCTACCAGGCGCTGGTCGTCGAGGCGGGTGGGACGGCCGCCGGCATGGCCGCGGTCGCGGGAGGGCTGGTGGCGGGCCTCGTCCTGCTGTCGATCCTCTACGCGGCGATCCGCTGGTTCGGCGTGCACGTCCCGATGCGGCCGTTCTTCGCGGTGACCGGCGGGCTGCTCTACCTGCTCGCGATCAAGTTCGCGGGGGTCGGAATCCTCGAACTCCAGGAGGCCGGCTGGCTCGGCCAGCACCCGCTCGCCTGGGTGCCCGACACCTCCTTCCTGCGCGACTGGCTCGGAGTGTTTCCCGACGCGCTCGCGCTCTCGCTCCAGGGCCTGCTCGTGCTGGCACTCCTGTTCGGATGGCTCTGGGCGCGGGGCTCGGGCGAGCCCCGGGTGGGAGCCGCGGCCGCCCGCCACGCGGCCTGATCCTCGTGTCTCCGTCCGCCCTCGTCCGCGCAGCTGCATTCGCGCTCGTCGCGGGTTTCACGGCGTGGCTGCCGGCGGCTGCTCTCGCCGACGACCCGCCGCCGTCCGTCGCGTCGATGGCGAACCCGGTCGCGGGCGACCCGGCAGCGGTCCGCCGGGGGCAGGGCCTCTTCCTGCAGAACTGCGCCCCGTGCCACGGCGCCGAGGCCGACGGCCGTGGGCCCGGATCGGTCGGCCTCCGGCCTCCGCCGGCCGACCTGGCCGGCCCCGAGGTGGTCCCCAAGCATCCCGACGGCTGGCTCTACTGGCGCATCGCCCACGGCAAGCGCGGCACGGCGATGCCCTCGTTCGCCTTCTCGCTGAGCGAGCCGGAGCGGTGGTCGATCGTCGCCTTCCTGCGGTCGCTGCAGGCCGGGGCCCGGCCCGCCGATTCCGCGCCGGCGCCCGGCGCCGCGCGCGCGCCGCTGGTCTCCGCCCACTGAACGGCCGCCCGGGGCGGTGGCCGGCTCTGTTCGGCTCCCCGCCCGACCGGGCGCGACGGGCGCGCGTCGTGGAAATCCGCTACCGTCGAGCGGAGGGTTGCGGTGTTCGCGACCCGCTGGGAGAACGATCCGCATGAGCGCCCCCCGCAGCGGCCGCCGCCGTGCCACCCTGACCCTGCTCGCGTTCGCCGCGTGCATGGCCTTCCTGTTCTCGGGCGGGCGAGCCGTCGAGCGGGTCTCCGCGGTGCCCAAGGAGACCTACGACGACCTCGAGACCTTCACGAACATCCTCTCGATCGTCCAGAAGAACTACGTCGACGACGTGACCACGAAGCAGCTGCTCGAGGGAGCCGTGAACGGCATGCTCGGGTCGCTCGATCCCCACAGCGCCTACCTGACGCCCGAGCTCTACAAGGAGCTCCAGGTCGACACGAAGGGCAGCTTCGGCGGGCTCGGCATCGAGATCACGAACAAGGGCGGCGTGCTCACGGTGGTCTCCCCGATCGAGGACACCCCGGCCGCGCGCGCAGGCCTCCACCCCGGCGACCAGATCATCAAGATCGACGGCGACCTCACCAAGGACATGTCGCTCGCCGACGCGGTGAAGAAGATGCGCGGCCCGCGCGGCACGAAGGTGAGCCTGTCGATCCGCCGCGAGGGCGTCTCGAAGCTGCTCGACTTCACGCTGGTGCGCGAGAACATCCAGGTCCAGAGCGTCAAGTTCCGCGACCTCGGCGACGGCTACGGCTACGTCCGCATCACCCAGTTCCAGGAACACACCGGGGAGGCGCTCGAGGAGGCGCTGAAGAAGCTGTCGCGCGGCGACGACGGGAACCTCCACGGGCTGGTCCTCGACCTGCGCAACGATCCCGGCGGCCTGCTCTCGCAGGCGGTCGCGGTGTCCGACGCCTTCCTCGACTCCGGGATGATCGTCTACACCGACGGCCGGCTCGAGAACCAGAAGCAGAAGTACTTCGCGCGCAAGCAGGGCAGCCACACGGACTTCCCGATCGTCGTGCTCGTGAACGGCGGCACGGCGAGCGCGGCGGAGATCGTCGCGGGCGCTCTCCAGGACCACAAGCGTGCGCTCGTGCTCGGGACCCAGACCTTCGGCAAGGGCTCGGTGCAGACCATCCTGCCGCTCGACGACCAGTCGGCGCTGCGGCTCACGACGGCGCGCTACTACACGCCCAACGGGCGCTCGATCCAGGCGACCGGCATCAAGCCCGACATCGAGATGGAGAACGTCGTGCGGCTGGCCGGCGGCGGCACCCGGGGGCTCGACCCGCAGTTCCTGCGAGAGGCGAACCTGCCGAAGCACCTCGACAACCCGACCGGCGACGAGCAGCCGGCGCCGAAGGCGACGCCGGCGGCGGCCAGGCCCGACGGGAAGCGGTCGAAGGCGCAGCCGGACGACGACGAGGACGCCGACGAGGTCGAGTCGAGCCTGACGGTCGTCGGCGAGCCGGGCAAGGACCCCCAGCTCGATCGCGCGATCGACCTGCTGAAGAGCTGGCAGGTCTTCAAGGCGATGCAGGCGAAGAAGGGCTGACGGGAGGCGGGCGCGCGCGATGCCGCCTTCCCCGGCTTCCGGCCCGGGCCCGAACGTCGTCGGGCGGATCGTGCCCCGCGGCATCGGCGTCCAGGCCCTCGTGGACCGGATCAAGCTCGCGCTCGACGAGAACTTCCCGGCCCGGCTCTGGGTCGAGGGCGAGCTCGCCGAGTGGAACGTTCGCACCGGCCACGCCTACTTCGCGTTGAAGGAGGGCAAGGCGAAGGTCAACGCCATCCTGTGGAGCAGCCGGCGCGCGGCCCTGCGGTTCGAGCCGGCGATCGGCACGCAGGTCCTCGTGCTCGTCTCGAAGGTCGACTTCTACGGGGATCACGGCCGCCTGAGCGTCCACGTCGAGCGCATGGAGCCTCTCGGGCAGGGGGCGGACCACCTCGCGCGCGAGGAACTTCGCCGGCGACTGCAGGCCGAGGGACTGTTCGCCGAGGAGCGCAAGCGCCCCCTTCCGCTGCTGCCGCGTGCCGTGGGGATCGCGACGGCCTCCGGGAGCGCCGCCCTGCAGGACCTGCTGAAGACGCTCGACTCGCGCTTCGCCGCCCGTCGCGTGCTCGTCCGCGACTGCAAGGTGCAGGGCGCCGGGGCCGCGGCGGAGGTCGCGGCCGCGATCGACGACCTGAACCGCGACGGCAGCGTCGACGTGATCGTGGTCGCGCGAGGTGGCGGCTCCTCGACCGACCTGCGCGCCTTCGACGACGAGGCGGTGGTGCGCGCGATCGCGCGGTCGCGCCTCCCGGTCGTCTCGGCCGTCGGGCACGAGTCCGACGTCTCGCTTGCCGACCTGGTCGCGGACCTGCGCGTCGCGACGCCGACGGCGGCGGCGACCGCGGTGATGCCGTCGCGCGCCAAGCTCGAGGAGGGGCTCGCCGGACTCGCGGAACGCCTGCGCGCCGCGGCTACCGGTCGCGTGCGGCTCGCGCGTCGCGAGACCGAGACGCTGGATGCGCGCCTCGGCGATCCGCGCAGCCGGTTGCGCGAGACCCGGGGCGAGGTCGATCGGCTGGTCAAGCACGCCCGCGACGTGCTCGCGGCGCGGGTGGGGCACCTCGGGACGAGCCTGCTCGCTCTCGGTGCCAGGCTCGACGCGACCCGCCCCCGCGTCCCCGTGCTGCGTGCGTCGGTCGCTGCGCTGGGCGACCGCCTCGACCCCGCGATGCGGGCGCGGCTCGCGGCCGCGATCGCGGACGCGGGGCGCGAGGGCGCTCGACTCGACGCGCTGTCGCCGCTCGCGGTGCTCTCGCGCGGCTTCGCCGTCGCGCGCCGCGAGGACGGCTCCGTGGTGCGCGACGCGGCCCGCCTCGAGCCGGGCGACGAGCTGCGGTTGTCGTTCGCCGAGGGCGCGGCGCGCGCGTCCGTGCTAGAGGTCGACACCTCGTCCGGTCCGGGCGGGAGGTCGCTCTCGACGGCTTCGGGAGACGGCGAGACGTCCCCCGGCGGCAGGACCCCGGGGCGAGGGGAGAACACGTGAGCGAGCAGGCCGTCGACGTCGGGAACCTGAGCTTCGAGGAGGCGCTGCGCGAGCTGCAGTCGGTGGTCGCCGAACTCGAGCAGAGCAGCCCGACCCTCGACGCCGCACTCGCGGGATTCGAGCGCGGGATCGCGCTGCTCCGGGTGCTCCACGGCCGCCTCGACGAGGTCGAGAAGCGCGTCGAGGTGCTCGAGCGCGATGCCTCCGGCGTGCTGCGCGTCCGCTCGACGGGCGGGAAGTGACACCGGCGGCGCTCGAGAAGCGGCTCGCGTCGCGCCGCCGCGAGGTGGACGCGGATCTTCGCGCGGTGGTCGCCCGCGGGACCGGCTGGCCCCCTCGGCTGCGCGCGGCGATCCGCTGGTCGCTGCTCGGCCCGGGCAAGCGGGTGCGACCGGTGCTCGTGCTCGAGACCGCGGCGATGTTCACGGGGCCGCGTCCGGTCGTCTGTGCCCGCGACGCCGCCTGCGCGCTGGAAATGATCCACGCCTACTCGCTGGTGCACGACGACCTGCCGGCCATGGACGACGACCGGCTTCGTCGCGGTCGTCCGACCACCCACGTCCGGTTCGACGAGGCGACCGCGATCCTCGCCGGCGACGCGCTCCTCACCGAGGCGTTCGCGGTGCTCGCGGGCGACGGTCCGTCCTCGAACGCGGACGAGCGGGTCCGCCGCCTGCGCGTGGTCGCCGAGCTCGCGGCGGCCGCCGGTGCGGCGGGCATGGTCGGCGGGCAGGCCCTCGACCTCGAGAGCGAGGGGCGCGACCGGGTGGGCGCGGCGCTGGTCGCCCGCATCCACCGTCGCAAGACCGGTGCGCTCATCCGGGCCGCGGTCCGCGCCGGAGCGATCTGCACCGGAGCGAGCGAGCGCGACCTCGCGCGGGTCACGGTCTTCGGGGAGGAACTCGGGCTCGCCTTCCAGATCGCCGACGACGTGCTCGACGAGACGGGGACGACGGCGGTGACCGGCAAGCGCGGGGGCGGCGACGCCGAGCGCGGCAAGGCGACCTACCCGGCGGCGCTCGGGCTCGACGGCGCGCGCGCCGCGATGCACCGGGCCGGCCGCGGGGCGCTCGCCGCGGTCGGCCCCTTCGGCGATCGCGCCGCGGTGCTGCGGGCGCTCGTGGAACGTGTCGTCGACCGAGCGTCTTGACGTCGTGCTCGCGGCGCGCGGCCTCGCGCCGAGCCGCGAGCGGGCGCGACGGCTCATCCTGGCGGGCCTCGTGTTCGTCGACGGCCGGCGGGCGGCGCACGCGGGCGACCGCGTGCGCGAGGGTGCCGAGATCCGGGTCGAGGGTGCCGACCACGAGTTCGTCTCCCGCGGCGGAGTGAAGCTCGCGCACGCACTCGACGCCTTCGGCATCGACGTCGCGGGCCGGACCTGCGTGGACGTCGGCGCGTCGACCGGCGGCTTCACGGACTGCCTGCTCCAGCGGGGCGCGGAGCGGGTGCACGCGGTGGACGTCGGCTACGGCCAGCTCGCGTGGAAGCTTCGCTGCGACCCGCGCGTGGTCGTCCACGAACGCACCAACGCACGCACCCTGCCGCCGCGCGCGCTCGACCCGGCGCCGTCGCTCGCCGTCGTCGACGCCTCGTTCATCTCGCTGCGACTCCTCCTGCCGGCGATCCTCGCGCAGCTCGAGGCGCCGGGCGAGATCGTGGCGCTGGTGAAGCCGCAGTTCGAGGTCGGTCGGGACCGCGTGGGTCGCGGCGGCGTGGTGCGCGAGCCCGAGCTGCGGGCCGACGCGGTCGCGGCGGTCGTCGAGTCCGCGCGCGGGCTCGGCCTGCGCCTCGCGGGCTCGTGCGAGTCGCCGATCCGGGGTGCCAAGAAGGGCAACGTGGAACTCCTCGTCCACCTGCTCCCGGACGGTCCGGGCGTCGGGGGCGCGCCCGGGGACGGTGCCGGTTGACAGTCCGGTCCCGCGTCGGTAGCCACGCGGCCGTGGGCTGGTTCAAGACCGATTCCGACCGGGTCGCCGACGGCCTCGAGGCCGCGCACGACGAGATCCTCCGGCTGGCGCGTCAGATCGAGTACCATTCCGAGCTCGCGCCCTATCCCTTCATGGCCGAGCGCCTGAAGCGGATCAGCGACGACGAGGAGCGCAACGCCCGGCGGATCGGCGAGCGACTGATGGCGCTGGGGCGCCAGCCGCTCGCGAGCAGCGCCGGCGCCATTCGGACCGGGCGCAACTCCTGGGAGCGGCTCATCCAGGACAGCGACGACTACCGCGCCCTGCTGCGCCGCCTCTCCCAGCTCTGGGTGCGCTGGGACGACGAGTCCTCCGAGGACGCGGCGGTCGTGCGCAGCGTGCTCGACGCCTCGACCCGCAACCGGGACGACCTGAACGACCTGGTCGCCCGGTCCGACCCCCACGCCCTCGACTGAGCCGGGCTCGCTCCGGCCCCCGTCCCGGCGCCCGCCCGGGGGCTCCGCGCCGCCTTGTTTCCGCGGGCGAGTCCGCTACTTTGGGATTTCGGCCCAGCCGTGCCGCCCCCTGGGCGGCAGCCCCGAAGGAGTGACCCATGGCCCGCGTGACCGTCGAAGACTGCCTCGTCCGGGTGCCGAGCCGCTTCGAGCTCGTCCTGCTCGGGGCGCGCCGCGCCAAGCAGCTGCTGAAGGGCGCCCGGCCGCTCGTCGAGTCCCACAACAAGGAAGTCGTGACCGCCCTGCGGGAGATCGCCGAGGACAAGGTCCAGCCGGTCTACAAGGAGTAGGCGGGAGCCCGGCCGCCCCGCGGCCGGGCTCCGGTCGACGAGACGGATGCCGACCCGAGACGACGAGAGCCGCCGCTCCGCGGAGGAGGACCTCTACGCGGTGCTTGGCGTCCCGCGCGCCGCCACGACCGACGAGATCCGCAAGGCCTACCGGAAGCTCGCGCGCAAGTACCACCCGGACGTCAACCCGGGAGACAAGACCGCCGAGGAGCGCTTCAAGCGCATCTCGCGGGCGCACGACGCGCTCTCCGACGAGAAGCAGCGCGCGCTCTACGACGAGTTCGGCGCGGACGCTCTCCAGGCCGGCTTCGATCCCGAGCGCGCGCGCCAGTTTCGCGACTGGCAGCGTGCGTCGCGGACCGGCGGTGCCGGGGGCGGTGGTCGCGGCCGTCGAGCGCGTTCGCCGTTCGGCGCGGGCGGCGGCGACCGGGGCTTCGGCGGCTTCGAGGACCTGTTCGGCGGGATGTTCAACCGCGGCCCGGTGCCGGAGCGCGGCGCGGACGTCGAGGTCGCGGTGCCGGTCGACTTCCTCGAGGCGGTGCGGGGCGCGTCGCGGTCGATCTCGGTGCGGCGCCCGCAGCCCTGCTCGGCCTGTCACGGCACCGGCGAGACCCCTCGCGGCGACTGCGCGAAGTGCTCCGGCAGCGGTGTCGTCGAGGACCCGGTGCGGCTCAACGTGAAGATCCCGGCCGGCGTCGAGACCGGGTCGCGGGTGCGCGTCGCCGGCAAGGGTGGCGCGGGCATCGACGGCGGGCCGGCGGGCGACCTGTTCATGGTCGTGGAGGTGAAGCCGCATCCGCTCCTGCAGCGCGAGGGGAACGACCTCACGCTCGAGGTGCCGGTCACGGTCCCCGAGGCGATGCGCGGCGCCACCGTGACCGTGCCGACGCCCGAGGGGGAGGTCGCGCTGCGCATTCCCGCGGGCACGCAGAGCGGGCGCCGCCTGCGCCTGCGCGGCAAGGGCGTGCCCCGGCTCCAGGGCGGCGAACGGGGCGACCTCTACGTCCGGGTCATGGTGCAGGTTCCCGAGGACGGCGACCGGGTGCGCGACGCGATCGGCGCCCTCGAGGCGGCTTACGGCGCGGATGTCCGCAAGGACCTGCGGCTGTGAAGCGCGGCTCGCCCGCGAGCGGTGGCGGCAAGGCCTCCCGCGGCCGGGGCGGGAGGGCGGCGCCCTCCTCGGCGGGCTCCCGCGAGCCGGTGGTGCACGAGCCCGAGATCGTCGTCGACGACGAGGACGACGAGGACGAGCGCGAGGGCCGGGGCGAGTCCGGTCTCCTCGACCTGGGCGCCGACGAAGGACCGGCCGCGGGCGGCGGGGAGGACGACGGCGTCGTCGAGATCGAGCCGGCGGACGGCGCCGAGCCGGTCGGCGGCGCGATCGTCCCGTCGGACAGCCTGCAGCGCTACCTCGCCGAGATCCGCCGCTACCCTCTGCTCGACGCGGAGGAGGAGCATCGCCTGGCGGTGCGGTGGCACGAGGAGGGCGACAAGGTCGCGGCGGCGAAGCTCGCGACCGCGAACCTCCGGCTCGTCGTCGCGATCGCCCGCAAGTACCAGCACGGGCTGAAGAACATCATCGACCTCGTGCAGGAGGGGAACCTCGGCCTGCTGGAAGCGGTGAAGAACTTCGATCCGTACCGCGGCGTCCGCTTCCCGTCCTACGCCGCCTGGTGGATCCGCGCCTACGTCATCCGGTACGTGATGAACAACTGGCGACTCGTGAAGCTCGGCACGACGCAGGCGCAGCGCAAGCTCTTCTTCAACCTCCAGCGCGAGAAGGAGCGCCTCGAGCGCGAGGGTTTCCAGGCCGACCCGGCGCTGATCGCCGAGCGGCTCTCGGTGAAGCCCTCGGAAGTCGTCGACATGGAGCAGCGCATGGCCGGGCGCGACGTCTCGGTCGACGCCCCGCTCGGTCCCGAGGCGGACGGCTCGATGCTCGACGTCCTGCCCGACAGCCGCGAGGAGCCCGAGGCGCGCTTCGGCGAGGCGCAGGTGCGGGACCTCGTGTCCCGCAAGATCCGCGAGTTCGGCGCGACCCTGCAGGACAAGGAGAAGCTGATCTTCGAGGATCGCATGATCGCCGACGACCCGCTCACGCTGCAGGACATCGGCGAGCGCTACGGGATCAGCCGCGAGCGCGTCCGCCAGATCGAGGAGCGGATCAAGCGACGGCTGCGCGAGTTCCTCGTGAGCGAGGTGCCCGACATCAGCGACGTCGACGTCCGGCTGAACCTGGGCGGCACGAGCTGACGGAGCGTCGAGCGGACCGCCGCCTCAGGGGGCGGCGGGCGTCGGCGTCGGCGGGATCGCGGGGCAGGCCGACGCGGGAGGCGACTTCGCGGCCTGCCACCGCGACGTCGTGTCGACGAGCGCGCCGCTCGGCCACGCGCAGAGCGATCCTCTCGCGAGCTCGAGCCGCAGCACGAGCCGTCCCTGCGGGGCGTCCGCGAGCGAGCGCAGGAGCGCTCCCTTCGCCTTCACGACCAGCTTGCCGGCCTTCCAGGAGATCGAGGCCGAGGTGTCGGCGTGCGACGAGAACAGGTAGGCCGGGCGGCTCGACGTCCCGGAGCGTCGCCAGCCGGCAGCCGGGAGCGGCACGACGGCGACCGGCGGGAGTCCGTCGCCGCGGTGGATCACGAGGCGCGCACCGCTACGCACGGGGTCGGCGTCGGATTCCCACGCCGGGACGGTGACGCCGCTCGGCGCGCCAGGGGCGTCGGAGGCCTTGAACGTGAGCGAGCGTCTCGCCGGGTCGGTCGAGTCGCGGAGGTCGAGGAGGGCGGTCGCGATGCGCAGGGGCGTCGGGGTCGGCACCGGCGTGCCGGTGGTGGCCGGCGTCGCTGTCGGTGCCGGCGTCGCGGTCGCAGGCGGCGTGGGCGTGGCAGTCGGGGAGACGACGGGCGTCGGCGTCGCGAGCGCCGGGGTGGGCGTCGGCGTCCCCGAGGACCCCGGGCCGGGTGTCGGTGCCAGGGTCGGCCCGGGCGTCGGGGTGGGGCCCGCGGTCGCCGTGGGCAGCGGCGTCGGCGTCGGGGACGCGGCGGACGTGGCCGTCGGGATCGGCGTCGCGGTCGGGGCGGGTGTGGCCGTCGGGATCGGCGTCGCGGTCGGGGCGGGTGTCGCCGTCGGGGCCGGCGTCGGCGTCTGCGCCGCGGGCGTCCCGGTCGGAGCGAGGGGGCGCGGGCGTCGGAGTGGGCTCGGGGGTCGGGGTCGGAAGCGGCGTGGCCGTCGGGATCGGCGTCGCCGTGGGCGTGGGCGAAGGCGTCGGCGACGGCTCGGGCGTCGCGGTCGGGATCGCCGGCTGGCTCGCCGCGTTCGCCGGGTCGGTGCCCGCCGCGATCTCGGTCCCGTCGGGATAGCCGTCGTCGTCGCGGTCGAGTGCGACCCGGAAGCCCGTGCCCGGGGGCACGGCGGTCCAGGTGAGCTCCTGTCCGGCCGTCGCGGCCAGCGCCCGCAGCGCCGCGGGGGAGAGCACCGGGTCGCCGAAGGCGTCGGGCCGGAACGCGCCCGACGACGGTCGCAGCAGCCAGCCGCGCTCGCGTCCACCGACGACTCCCTTCACGACGAGATCGCACTCGGTCGCGCCCGTGCCGAGTTCGAGCGAGGCGAAGGGCGTGGCGCAGCGCGAGAGGAGCAGGTCGATGCGCGGCCCCACGGCCTGCGCGTTCGACGCGCCGAGCGTGACCTGCTGGCCGACGATCGGGGCGAGGCGCCCCTCCGAGGCGAGCAGGTAGCTCTCGACCTCCGGATGGCCCACGAAGAAGCCGAGCGAGCCGTCGTGGATGAGTCCGTAGCCGCGCACCTGGTCGCCGAGGAAGCTCGTGTCGCCGAAGTTGAACGGCTGCGGCACCGAGAACATCCCGACCTTCTGGTAGAACTGGTCGAGGCGCGGGACCTTCATCAGCTGCTTCGGGTTGATGTCGCCGCTGATCGCGACGAAGCCCTCGGTCCCGAAGCGGCCGAGCCCGGGGTCGATCGTGTGGCAGAGGCTTCCGCAGTCGCGGTCGAAGATCTCCTGCGCGGCCGCCTGCGAGGGCGTGAGCGAGTCGTCGAGTGCGCGCACCGGGTTCGGCGGCGGCAGGATCGACAGCACGAAGTTCGCGAGCTCCTCCATGTCCTGCGCCGGCACGTGGCTCGAGCGCCCGAGGAGGTCGACGAACGATCCGCGGAACTGGAGGAAGGACTCGACCTCGTCGCCCGGAGCCGACGGGCCGCCGTTGCGGTCGCCGCGCCAGTGCATCGAGCCGTTGGTCGCGATGCCGCGCAGGGTCTGGGTGACGAGCGGGCCCTTCACCGGGTGGAAGGGGGTAGCCGGACCGGGCTCGGGCCCCTCGGCCGTGCGCAGCGGGTTCGGGTTCGCGACCACGACGTCGTCGGGGTCGCCCAGGTCCCAGGCGAGGCCGTCGTCGTCGCCGAAGACGTGACAGCTCGCACACGACGACTCGCCGTTGCTCGAGGCGTAGCGCGCGTCGTAGAGGTGCGGCCGCGCGTCGCGCACCATCGCCGGCTCGGGGTCGTGCAGGCGCACGTGGGCGATCGCGGCGCCGCTCGATCGGTCGAGCACGGCGATCGCGTCGTCGAAGCGCGCGAGCACGTAGAGGCGCCCGCGCGCCTCGTCGAGCACGAGCCCGGTCGGCCCGCCGCCGGGAACCTCGAAGCGAGCGCTCGGCGCGGGCAGGGCACCCGTGCCGGCGAGGCTCGAGGTCGGCCACACGCCGATCGCGCTCGACCCGAGCGCCGCGACGTAGAGGGTCGAGCCGTCCGACGACACGACGGCACCGGTCGGGATCGCGAGCGACTGGGCATCGGTGCCGGCCGGACTCGGGACGACCGAGTAGTCGACGTGGCCGTTCATGCGCCGTGGACGCACGCCCGAGCCGTCGATGATCGTGAGGCGCGCTTCGTGGAGGTGGCCGCGCACGGTGCTGCCGCCGAACGTCCCCGCGCCGGAGAAGCGGGTCTCGTTCCGCGCCTCGGTGTTGGTCGCGTAGACGGCGCCCGTCGCCGGGTTCACCGCGAGCCCGTAGACGATCGTGCCGACGTGGGCCCAGCTCGCGGTCGCGACCGGGGGCGTCGCGACCGCGTCGATCGCGAAGACGTCGAGGTCGGGGAGCCCGATGCGGACCGCGGCGCGCCAGTCGCGGCCGATCGCGTCGCGCCAGGCGCCGGTCGCCGGGTCGCGCTTGACGATCAGGCCGGTCTCGGGCTGCGGCGTCCCGTCGGCGCTCGTGTTCGGCGCGGGCAGGCCGCCCGGCACGACCATGCCGTCGACGGTGCAGGTCGCCGTCTCGCCGCCGTCGCACACGGCCGCCTCCGGCACGACGGTGGTCTGGTTGCCGGACTTGAACACTGCGGCATAGACGGTCGAGCCGTCGGGGCTGGTCGCGAGCGCGCGCGGCGTGTCGCCGAACAGCGTCACGATCGCGAGCGGGTCGCCGCCGAGCGAGGCGCCGAGATTCGCCGCGTCGAACACCCAGACGTCGGCGCGGCCGACGCCCGCGGTCTGCAGCTGCGCGTCGCCGGGCCGGTTCTGGCCGCGGTGGGCGGTGGTGACGAAGGCGCGGGAGCGCGACGGGCCTGCGAAGACGACGTCGCGCGGCTCGTCGCCGACGAGCAGGGTGCGGACGACGCGGGGCGGGTCGGAGGCGACGTCGACGACGCTCAGGCTGTCGGAGAGGTGGTTCACGACCCAGACTTCCGCGTTCGAGCGGGCGGCGACGGCGACGGGCTCGAGACCGACGGTGACCGAGGCGCGGCGGGAGAGTCCGGAAGAGGTGACGTCGAGAATCTCGAGGCGTCCGTCGGGGGTGTTCACGGCGAACAGGCGCGAACCGTCGGGCGAGAGCGCGATCGGGCGCACCTGCCCGCTCTCGAAGACGACGGTCGAGGACGCCCGGGCGGGCCGGGGGAATGACGCGACGACGACGCACGCGATCGCGAGGCCCGCGGCGACGAGCGTGCGCCGCCCGACTCGTGCGGGACGGCCCCCGGCCTCTCCGGCACGCTCGCGTGCCCGGGCGTGCCCCGATGGGACCCGGGGCGGCCGGAGCCGGCGGTCGGCGCCCGCGATCCGCATCCCCGGAGTCAAGCGTCCCGTCGGGGGCTGGTCAATGCCCGGTTTCGCCGCCTGGAAGCTCCCGCCGACGGCCGGAAGGGCGGGGCAGGCGACGGCATGTCCGCCCGGTCAGCCGTCGCGCAGTTCGAGCAACGGGAAGGCTTCGAGGTCCGCCCGGTGCATGCCGGCATCGACGAGCAGCAGCGAGGCCTCCCCCGGGCCGGAGGGGGGCCGTTCGCCCGACCAGCGGTCGTAGGACACGCGGTCGCCGGTCACCGACAACAGCCGGATCCCGTCCCGACGCTCGTCGCGGAGGCCGTCGCCCGTCGACCAGTCCGCGCCGAGGTCCTCCAGGGTCTTGCGGTGGGAGGTGTGACCGCAGGCCTGCGCGATCCCGCGCGGCAGGGACCGCGGGTCGAAGCGCCGCGGACGGGAGCCCGCGCCGGCGGCCCAGCGGCGACGGCTCTCGTCGCCCGCGGAGTCGAGGTCCGCCGGGCGGTGGTAGAGGAGGCCGCCGCCCTCCTCGCGGGTCGTGCCCGCGACGTGGAGCGGCGAGAGATCGAGCGGCGCCCAGAGGCCGCGTTCCCACTGCGGACGCACCCGCTCGACCGCCCGCTCGAGGTGCTCGTCCAGCGCGCGGGCGAGCTCGACCGGGGTCGGCGTGCCGTCCGCGGCGAGGAGCCCCGCCGTGCGCAGCCGGTCGACCTCGCGCGAGGTGACGCCGGCGTGCGTGACCAGCACCTCCACCTCGGGCCACGCGTGCAGCCGCGCGGTCGCCCCGAGGCGCATGCGCCCGTCGAGAAGGAGGCGCGCGACGAGCGCGCGCTGCTCCTCCGACCAGGACGAGAAGTCGCGCGAGACCAGGCCCGGCGAGGGAAGGCCGGGAACGTCGCGGTGGAAGAGCTCGAGCAGCCGGCGCTTCTCGTCGCCCGTGGCTCGATCGATCTCGCGCGCGCGTCGCCGAGCCCGGCCGAAGGCCTCGTCGTCGAGATGCGCGAACTCGGCGACCCGCACCACGTCGTGGTTGCCGAGCAGGATGGTCGCTCTCTCGTCGGGCAGCCCGGCGAGCCAGCGCAGGCTCGCCATCCCTTCCGCGCCCACCCGGCGACACGCCTCGTCGACGCGGTCCTCGTCCCGTTCTTCGGCCGGCGAGAGCGCGGGCGGGTAGTCGAAGTGGTCGCCGACCGAGAGGATCGACGGTCCGCCGGGCGCGAGCCCGCCCGACCCCGCGGGGTCGAGCAGGCCGCGGCGCCCGAGGATTCCGAGCAGCGTCGCGTGCGGCGCCTGCGGGTCGCCGAACGCGACGCGCCGCGCGTCGCTCAGCTGCGGCCCATCCCCGGGCGCGGGGCGCCCACGAGGCAGGCCATGTTCCCGTGCGGATGGCGGTTCTCGTACATCGCCTGGTGGAAGGCGGGGATGTCGGCGAAGGAGCCGGTCTGCGACAGGCACGGGTCGACCTCGCCGGCGAGCACCATGTCGTTCAGCGCCTTCGACTGCTCGTCGTTCGCGAAGTGGGAGCCCTGGAAGCGCTTCTGGCGCATCCAGAGGTAGCGCAGGTCGGCGACGGCGTTGAAGCCGGTCGTGCCGGCGCAGATCACGACCATGCCGCCGGTGTCGCAGACGAAGATCGAGGTCGGCACCGTGTCCTCGCCGGGGTGCTCGAAGACGATCTGCGGGCTCTTGCGCTCGCCGACCACGTCCCAGATCGCGGCGCCGAAGGCGCGCGCGCCCTTCGCCCACTCGCCGTAGGCCGCGTCGTCCTTCCAGTGGGGCATCATGCCCCAGTGCTTGAAGTTCTTGCGGTTGATCGTGCCCTTCGCGCCGAGCTTCACGCAGAAGTCGTGCTTTTCCTGGCCCGAGATCACCGCGACCGGGATCCCGCCCTTCGCCCGCACGATCTGGATCGCCTGGCAGCCGAGCCCGCCGGCGCCGCCCCAGACGAGCACGACGTCGCCCTTCTTCACCTGGTTCGGCGCCCAGCCCATGAGCATGCGGTAGGCGGTCGCGCCGACCAGCATGTAGGCGGCGGACTCCTCCCAGGTGAGGTGCTTCGGCCTGGGCAGGCACTGGTGGGCCTGCACGCGCGTCATCTGCGCGAAGCTGCCCCAGCTGGTCTCGTAGCCCCAGATGCGGAAGCTCGGGCTGTACATCGGGTCCACGCCCGCGAGCACGCTCGGGCACTTCGCGTTCCACGATCCGCAGTGGATGACGACCTCGTCGCCGACCTTCAGGTTCTTCACCTCGGAGCCGACCGCGTAGACGATTCCCGAGGCGTCGCTGCCCCCGATGTGGAACCCGGAGTCGTCCGAGCCCTCCTTCTGTCGCGCCTTGATGACGTCGACCGGGCTTCCGAGGCCTGCCCAGACGTTGTTGTAGTTGATGCCGGCCGCCATGACCCAGACGAGCACCTCGTCCGGCTTGATCGTCGGCACCGGGATCTTCTCGATCGCGAAGGCCTTGTTCGGCTCGCCGAACCGGCTCTGCCGGATGACCTGCGCGTACATCTCCTTCGGCACGGTGCCGAGCGGGGGCTGGGTTCCGATCTCGTAGACGTCGCTCATCTTTCTTGGACTCCCTGTCGCTGCCGCCCGGCGGGCGGTCAGCCTCCCATCATGGAAAGGAACTGGTCGAGCCGCAGGCGCAGGTAGGGATTCGTGCGGCTCTCGGCGCCGATCGTCGAGGTCGTGCGGTCGGCGTAGTTGTGACCGGGAAAGAGCACGGTCTCCTCGGGCAGCGCCTTGAGCGTCTGGTTCAGGCTGCGCCAGAGGTCCTCGGCATTGCTGCCGGGCAGGTCGCATCGCCCGCAGGCCCCGATGAAGAGCGTGTCGCCCGACACGAGGTTGCCGTCGACGAGGAAGCACTGCGAGCCCGGCGTGTGGCCGGGCGTGTGCAGGAACCTGATCGACAGGTCCCCGACGAGGATCTCGTCGCCGCCCTCGGTGGGCACGATGTCCGAGTTGGACAGCCCCGACACGCGGTTCGCGAAGGGCACCTCGCTCTTGTGCATCCAGACCTTCACCGGCAGGCGCCCGACGAGCTCGGCCGCGCCGGTGATCGAGTGGCCCATCATCGTCCCGCCGAGGTGGTCGGGGTGGAAGTGGGTCACGAGCGCCGAGGTGATCTTCATGTCGTCGCGCTCGGCGACTTCGATCAGGCCCTCGACGTTCCAGGCTGCATCGACGATCGCGCACTCGCGCTTCTCGCGGTCGCCGACCAGGTAGGCGAAGTTCTGCATGGGCCCGACCTCGACCTGGCGCAGGTAGAGCCGCGGCTCAGCTGCCACGAGACGCCTCCTTGCGGCTGGCGGCCGTGCCTTCCTCCGGCGACGCCCCGAGGTGGAGCCCCCTCTCCCAGAGGTATTCCGGTGCCCCGGTGTGCCGGGAGATCCAGCGGGCGAGCACGAAGAGCAGGTCCGAGAGGCGGTTCAGGTACTTGATCGGGCCGGCGCCGACCTCCTCGGTCGAGGCGAGCCGGAGCGCTTCGCGCTCGGCGCGGCGGCACACCGTGCGCGCCTGGTGCAGGGTCGCGCCGACGCGGCCGCCCCCCGGCAGGACGAACGACTTCAGCGGCTCCAGGTCCTCCTGGCAGCGGTCGATCAGCCGCTCGAGCGCGGTGACCTGCTCGTCGCCCACGCGGAACATGCCGGGGTACTCCGAGCCGGGAGGCGTCGCGAGTTCGCTGCCGAGGTCGAACAGCTCGTTCTGCAGTCGCATGAGCACGTCCTCGAGCTCGCGAGACGCAGCGGCGGCCGCGGCCCGGGTGGGGACCGCTGCGTCCGCGACGATCATCTCCTCGTTGAACACGCGGGCCAGGCCGAGCACCGAGTTGAGCTCGTCGACGGTGCCGTAGGCCTCGACCCGGGCAGCGTCCTTGCGCACCTCGCCGCCCCCGACGAGGTGGGTCATGCCCTTGTCGCCGGTGCGGGTGTAGACGCGGTTGATCCTGATCGCCATCGCGGGGCTCCTCGAAGCGGCCGCTCAGAGCGAGCGCCGCGGAACGACGGGGGATGCCGTTGCCGCGGGACGGCGTCGGCCGGGGGCGAACGGGCGCGTGCGGGCGGCGGAGGTGCCGACGCCTCGAGGGTCCGACCGCCTCGCGAGATCCCGTCCGTCGATCTTCGGCACGGACCCCCTCGTACCCCCGGATGTCCGACATGACAACGGCGACGGCCCGCGGAGACGACGTCGAGGGAGCATCGTCTGGCCGATCGGATCGCGTGGGCTAGAAGGGGAGGGGTTTCGGGCTCGTCGCGCCGGCCGGCTTCCGCGGTAGGGACTGCGGGTGCGTCGGACGGGACGATCGTCGGCGTCGGAGTTCCCCGGGGGAGACGGATGGACAGGCGAAGGTTCGTCGTCGCGGCGATCGCCGCGGGCTCGCTGCTGGCGGCCGGCTGCTACTGGCAGCGCTACCCGCGCCTCGTCCGGACCCATCTCGATCTCCTGTCCGACTACGCCGCGAAACTGCAGCAGTTCGCCGAAGACCACGTCGTCGTCCCGACCGAGCGATGGGGGGAGTTCACCTACCCGCTCGAGCGGGCACGGGACTTCTCGCGCATCGTCGCCGGGCGCTGGCCCGGTCGCGCCTCGCTCGTGGCGTTCGATCGCGCGGTGGAGGCTTATGCCGCGCTGGTCGCCGACGGAGCGATCCTCGCGCGTGCGGACGCGGCTGCGGAGATCGCCCGCGGCCGCGAGGTCCTCGACCGGAAGATCGCGGAAGCCCGCGCAGCCCTCGCGGCCGAGGACTGACGCGCGCGCCCGCTCAGCGAGGCGGCATCAGGACGACGCGCTTGCGGTCCTCGGTGGTCGCGAGCATCTTCGAGACGGTCAGTCCGGTCTCGGGGTGAACCAGCTGCGGCGCCACCTCGGCCAGCGGCATCAGGACGAAGCGGCGGCGCGGGATCTCCGGGTGCGGCACCCGCAGCTTCGGCGTGTTCACGACCTCGGTGTTGAAGAAGAGGATGTCGAGGTCGATCAGGCGCGAGACGTCCTTCTTCGCGGGCGCCTTCGCGGCCTTGCCCTTGGCGGCGGGGGCGGGCTTGGCCTTCGGCTTCGCCCGCTTGCGACCCATCTGGTCCTCGATGTCGGCGAGTCGCGAGAGCATGTCGACCGCGGAGAGGTCGGTCTCGAGTTCCACGACCATGTTGACGAAGAGGTTCTTCGCCACGCCGTGGGGCTCGCTCTCGTAGAGCGACGAGGTCCGGGCGACCCGGGTCTCGGGGATCTCCGCCATCCGGGCCAAGGCCTCGGCGACGTTGGCCCGGCGGTCCCCCAGGTTGGACCCGACTCCGATGAAGGCCCGGTGCGGCATGTCCGGCGGCTGTCCCCTCCCCGTGGCCCGGGAAACCGCTCCGGGAGGGCCGAAATGCCCCTCCCGGGCTCCCCGAGGCCCGAAACGGCGGTCCTTTAGCGGAGCATTCCCCGCCCGACAACCGAATCCCGCTTGCCCGACCGGGACGTCAGGCATAGAAGCGCTCCGACATCGCGCCGGCCCCGACGGGTCCGGTCGCCCGTTCGGCGGCGTCGCGTCGCAGTCAGGAGCAGTCAGGTGAGGCTCTTCGTCGGCAATCTTCCCTACAACGTCGGCAACGACGAGCTGCAGGAGGCCTTCCAGGAGGCCGGAACGGTCGTCTCCGCGCGGGTGATCATGGACCGCGACTCCGGGCAGTCCCGCGGGTTCGGCTTCGTCGAGATGGCTTCCGCGGCCGAGGGCCAGAAGGCCATCCAGACGTGGAACGGCCGCGAGCTCTCGGGCCGTGCGCTCACCGTCAACGAGGCGAAGCCCCAGCCCGAGGGCGCGCGCGGGGGCGGTGGCGGCGGATGGCGCGGCGGCGGCGGTCGCGAGCGACGCTGAATCAGGCCGCCGACAGCACGTCGCGCATCGAGTAGCGACCCGGCGGGCGTCCGGAAATCCACGCCGCGGCGCGCAGCGCGCCCGCGGCGAACGCCTCCCGGCTCTGCGCCCGGTGGGTGAGCTCGATGCGTTCGCCCGTGCCGAAGAAGTGCACGGTGTGGTCGCCGATCACGTCCCCGCCGCGCAAGGCGAGGACGCCGATCTCGCCGGCGGGACGCTCGCCCACGAGTCCTTCCCGGCCGTAGACCGCGCGCTCCTCGAGCACCACGCCGCGGCCCGCGGCGACCGCGCGGCCGAGCGCGAGGGCGGTGCCCGAGGGCGAGTCCTTCTTCAGCCGGTGGTGGATCTCCGAGATCTCGACGTCGAAGGACTCGCCGAGCCGGGCCGCGACCTCCCGGGCGACGTCGAGGAGCACCGTCACGCCGACGCTCATGTTCGCGGCGCGAAGCAGCGGGATCCGGTCGCCGAGCGAGTCGATCGCGTGCTCCTCCTCGCGGGTGAAGCCGGTCGTGCCCACGACGGCGCCCCAGCCCAGGTCGGCCGCCGCGCGCACGTGGTCGAGCGTCGGGCCGGGGGCGGTGAAGTCGATCAGGACCGTGCCCGCGGGTGCCTCCGGCATCTCCGCCGCGATCGGCACGCCCAGGTCGCCGCCTCCGGCCGTCCGCCCGGCGTCGGCCCCGAGCCCGGGGTGCCCCGCGGCTTCGAGTGCGCCGACCACCCGCAGCGCGGGATTCGCGCGCGCGAGCGACACCAGCATGCGTCCCATGCGGCCGGCCGCGCCGGCGATCACCACCCCGACCGGGGCGGCGGGGCTCAAGCGGCCCCCGCGACGAGCGGCAGCCCGAGGTCGGCGAGCACCCGGCGGAGCTTCTCGCGCGGGGCGGGCGTCATCGGCAGGAGCGGCAGGCGGAGCTCGTCGGCGCAGCGCCCGAGCATCGCGAGAGCGGCCTTCACCGGGATCGGGTTGGTCTCGAGGAACGCGGCCCGCATGAGCGGCAGCAGCCGGAAGTGAAGCCCGCGAGCTTCGTCCCAGCGGCCGGCGAGCGCGGCGTCCGTCAGCTGGGCCATCTCCCGCGGCACGACGTTCGCGAGCGCCGAGATCGCGCCGACGCCGCCCATGGCGACGATCGGCAGCGTGAGCGAGTCGTCGCCCGAGATCACGGCGAGGTTCGCGCCGCAGGCGGCGACCGTGTCCATGATCCGGTCGAGCGAGCCGGTCGAGTCCTTCACCCCGACGACGTTCGGAATCTCGCCGAGGCGCGCGAGCGTCTCGGGCTCGATCGTCGACGAGGTGCGACCGGGGATGTTGTAGACGACCAGCGGCAGGGCCGTGGCCTCGGCGACGGCGCGGTAGTGCGCGAGGATCCCGGCCTGCGTCGGCTTGTTGTAGTAGGGCGAGATCAGCAGCGCGCCCTGCGCGCCCGCGCGCTCGGCCTCGCGCGTGAGCCGGATCGCCTCCGCGGTCGAGTTCGACCCGGTGCCGGCGATCACCGGGACGCGGCCGGCCGCGCGCTTCACCGTGAAGGCGACCACCTCGGTGTGCTCCTCGTGGGTGAGCGTCGCCGACTCCCCGGTCGAGCCGCAGGGGACGAGGCCCCGCTGGCCGGCCGCGACCTGCGCCTCGATCAGCGCCTCGAGCGCCGCCCAGTCGACCTTGCCGCCGCGGAAGGGCGTCGCGAGCGCGACGATCGAGCCGGTGAAGGGACAGGGATTCTGGCTCATAGGTCGACCTCCCCGGTGAAGACCTCGGTCGCGCCGCCGGTCATGATCACGTGGTCGTCGGACTCCCGCCACTCGATGCGGAGGTCGCCGCCGAGCAGTTCGACGTCGACCGTGCGCCGGCCGCGCCCGGTCAGCGCGGCCGCGACGGCGACCGCGCAGGCGCCGGTGCCGCAGGCCGCGGTCTCGCCCGAGCCGCGCTCCCACACGCGCATGCGCAGGCGGTCCGACGGCGCCGGACCGAGCACCTGCACGAACTCGACGTTCACCCGCTGCGGGAAGAGCGGGTGGTTCTCGATCTCGGGGCCGAGCGTGGTGACGGGGGCGTCCTCCGTCGAGTCGACGAAGATCACGCAGTGCGGGTTGCCCATCGACACGCAGGTGACGCGCAGTTCGTGCCCGCCGATCGAGAACGGTGCGTCGACCATCTTCGCCGGCGCCGCGATCGGGACGCGGGCGGGGTCGAGGATCGGCGGGCCCATGTCGACGGCGACCGAGGACACGAGGCCGCCTTCGACCTCGAGGTCGACCGTCTTCACGCCCGAGTCGGTCTCGACGCGCATCGGGTTGCGCCGGGCGAGCCCGTGGTCCCACGCGTACTTCGCGACGCAGCGGATGCCGTTGCCGCACATGGCGCCGCGGCTGCCGTCGGCATTGTACATCTCCATGCGGACGTCGGCCGTCTCCGACGGCGCGATCAGGATGAGTCCGTCGGAGCCGATCGAGGTGCGGCGCGGGGAGACGCGGCGGGCGGCCTCCGCGGGGTCGGCGAGCGTCTGCGCGAAGGCGTCGACGTAGACGTAGTCGTTGCCGATCCCGTGCATCTTGGTGAACCGCAGCCGCATCCGCCGCTCCTACCATGCCCCGATCGCCGCGCGCCACGTCCGCCGGGCCGCTCGCGGCTCCGGCGGCCGCGCCGATCCGCGCCCGCCCACTTGAACGCCCGGCCCGGCGGTGGCACCCAGAGGCGTGATGCAGCCGAACCCTTCGACCGACCACGCGTTTCTCTCCCGCATCGCGTCCGCGATCGGGACGCCCTTCTACCTCTACGACGCCGCCGCGGTGCGCCGGCGCATCGACGCGATCCGCGACCTGACCTCGGCGGACGGCCTCCAGGCGCGCTACGCGATGAAGGCCTGCTCGGCGCACCTCGTGCTCCGGGAGGTGCAGCGCGCCGGCATCTGGATCGACGCGGTCTCCGGCAACGAGGTGCTGCGGGCGAAGGCGGCCGGCTTCCCGATGGGCCACGAGCCGCCGGTCGTGCTGCTCACCGCCGACGTGTTCCGCGACAACGCGCTCGAGGTCGTCCTGCGCGAGGGCGTCCTGCCGAACCTCGGCTCGCCGGGGCAGGTCCGGACGCTCGCGGGCGGGGGCTGGCGAGGACCGGTCGGTCTGCGGCTCAACCCCGGGTTCGGTCACGGACACGTCCAGGCCTGCGACACCGGCGGCCCGAGCTCGAAGCACGGCATCTGGATCGACGACGCGGCCGCGGTCGCCGACGCGGCGCTCTCCGCGGGGCTGCGGGTCGAGCTGCTGCACGCGCACGTCGGCAGCGGGCCCGAGATCGCCGAGCTCGAGCAGAACCTCGCGCGGCTCGCCGGCCGCTTTGCCGAGCTCCTGCGCCGGTTTCCCGACTGCCGCGCCGTGAACCTGGGCGGCGGGATCCCGCACTCCTACCGCGATCCGGCATGGTCGCCGGACCTCGGCCGCCTCGCCCGCATCCTCGGCGAGGCGCGCGACCGCTTCCGCGAGGTCGCCGGCCGCCCGATCCGAGTGGAGATCGAGCCCGGCCGGTTCTTCGTCGCGCCCTCGGCGACGCTGGTGGCGCGGGTCGCCGACGTGAAGTCGACGCGGGAGAACGACAAGGGGCCGGGGCAGGCCTTCATCATGGTCGACGCGGGCTTCTGCGACCTCGTGCGCCCGGCGATGTACGGCTCCTACCACCGCATCGACGTCGTGTCGGAGGTGCCGGGGCCGGTCGGGCGCTTCGCGGTCGCGGGTCCGCTGTGCGAGTCGGGCGACGTGTTCACCCGGCACGCGGACGAGCTGATCGAGCCGCGGGAGCTGCCCGAGCCGCGCGTCGGCGACTTCGTCGTGCTGCACGACGCGGGTGCCTACGGTGCCTCGATGAGCTCGAACTACAACTCGCTCGGCCGCGTGCCGCAGGTCTGGTGGGACGACGGTCGCGCGATCCTGATGTCGCGCCGCGAGACGCTCGCCGACATCACCGCGGCCGAGTGCGAGGAGGCGCTGGCGGTCTGAGCCGCGACGCGCGCGCCGTTCAGCGGGCGAGCTCGGGCAGCGGCGGGACCGCGGGCGTCGGCGACGCGAGCGGGGCAGGCGGCCCGCCGTCCCCGGCCGGCGAAGGTGCCGGTGCATCGATCCGGGCGGCGTCGCGGGGACCGGGCGTCGGGGACGGAGCCGGCGTGGGCGAGGGCGCCCCGAGCCAGCTCTCGGCCGGCGCGCTCGCGTAGCCGTCGAGGGTGTAGGCCGTCACCCGGTAGTGGCAGGGCTCCGGGGGGCGGAAGGAGCGGTCGATCCAGGCGAACGCGCGGTTGCGCCGGAAGCGCTCGCGGTCGCCGACCTGGAGCTCCGCGATCTTCTCCCACGGCATCCCGAGGCAGGAGCGATCGACGTCGAAGCGGCCGAGGTCGTCGAGCGGACGGTCGTCGACGTACTTCGTCGGGCGCCTCCAGGAGAGCTTGGTGCCGTCGTCGACGACGCTCACCTCGAGCGGGGCGGGGCTCTCGGGGATGACCCACTGGGGCGGGCGCGGCAGCGCCTTGCGCCCGCAGGCGGCGAGCGCCGCTCCGAGCAGGGCCGTCGCGACGGCGGCGCGTGCGGGGGGTGCGAAGGGGAGGCGTCCGCTCGCACGCCGGGCGGGTCGCTGCCTCACCGGCGCCGTCGCCCGGCGGCCCGACCCCGGCCGTGGGCCGCCTCGAGCTCGCGCAGTCGCCGCTCGACGCCCGCGCGGGAGGTCCCGCCGGTCGAACTGCGGCGCGCGAGCGCGCTCTCGATCGTCAGGTGCGCGAGCGCCCGGTGGTCGAGCAGCGGCGAAAACGACGCGAGGTCGGCGACGGTCATGGATTCCAGGTCGCGGCCCCGGTCGACGCACTCGCGCACGACGCGCCCGACCACCTCGTGGGCCTGCCGGAAGGGCAGGCCGCGCTCGACCAGGAAGTCGGCGAGCTCGGTCGCGAGCGAGAGCCCGCCCGCGGCCGCGCGCATCGTCGCCGCCGCCGGCTCGAGCCGCGGCATCATCCGCGCGAGCACCTGCAGCGACGCGCGCACCTGCCGGGCCGCGTCGAAGAGCGGCGGCTTGTCCTCCTGGAGGTCGCGGTTGTAGGCGAGCGGCAGGCCCTTCAGCGTGGTGAGGATCGAGACCAGCGCGCCGTAGACCCGCCCGGTCTTGCCGCGGACGAGCTCGGCCACGTCGGGGTTCTTCTTCTGCGGCATCATCGAGCTGCCGGTCGCGAACGCGTCGGGCAGGACGACGAAGCCGAACTCCTGCGAGGACCAGAGCACGATCTCCTCGCCGAGCCGCGAGAGGTGCATCGCGAGGATCGAGGCCGCGGCGAGGAACTCGGCGACGAAGTCGCGGTCGGAGACCGCGTCGAGCGAGTTGCGCGACACGCCGTCGAAGCCGAGGTCGCGCGCGACGCGCTCCCGGTCGATCGGGAAGCCCGCGCCGGCGAGCGCGCCCGAGCCGAGCGGCATCACGTTCGCGCGGCGGCGGGCGTCGGCGAGGCGGTCCGCGTCGCGCAGCAGCATCTCGACGTGCGCGAGCCAGTGGTGGGAGAGCAGCACGGGCTGCGCGCGCTGGAGGTGGGTGTAGCCGGGCAGGACGACGCCCAGGTCCGAGCGGGCGCGACCGAGCAGCGCCCGCACCAGGTCGTGCAGGTCGGAGACGGTCGCGTCGATCTCGTCGCGCAGCCAGAGCCGCAGGTCGGTCGCGACCTGGTCGTTGCGGCTGCGGCCGGTGTGGACCTTGCCCCCGACCGGGCCGACGATCTCGGTCAGCCGCCGCTCGACGGCCATGTGGACGTCCTCGTCCTGCGGGCGGACCTCGAAGCGGTTCGTCTCGATCTCGCGCAGGACGCGGCCGAGCCCGCGCTCGATCGCCGCGGCCTCCTTCGCGGTCAGGAGCCCCGCCCGCCGCAGGCCGCGCACGTGGGCGACCGAGCCCCGGATGTCGTGGCGCGCCATCGCGAGGTCGGTCGCGATCGAGGTGCTGAAGGCCTCGACCGCGGGATCGGTGGGCTCGCGGAAGCGCCCCGCCCAGGCCTTGGCCGGGGCGGCGGCGCGGGGTTTCGCGACGGCCTTCTTCGGGCGCGGGGTGCGTGGCATCGCGGCCGGATTACCACGGCGCGCCCGCGCGCTCCACGACCGGCCGGACGGCCGCGCCGCTCAGCCCTGCTTGAGCTTGCGCAGGCGCAGCCGCAGCCCGTTCAGCGAGATGAAGCCTGTCGCGTCGCTCTGCCGGTAGCCGCCCGCCTCCTCGAAACTCGCGATGCCGGGGTCGAACAGCGACTTCTCCGCCTTGCGGCCGGCGACCGTGGCGTTGCCCTTGTAGAGCTTGATCCGGGCGACGCCTGCGACCGGCTTCTGCGACTCGTCGATCGCGGCCTGCAGCATCTCGCGCTCGGGCGCGAACCAGGTGCCGTAGTAGACCATCTCGGCGTAGCGCGGGATCAGGCTGTCGCGCAGGTGCATCACCTCGCGGTCGAGGGTCAGGGACTCCAGCGCCCGGTGCGCGATCGTCAGCACGGTGCCGCCCGGGGTCTCGTAGACGCCGCGCGACTTCATGCCGACGTAGCGGTTCTCGA
>JAFMJW010000016.1 GCA_017853315.1 Alphaproteobacteria bacterium | reverse complement strand
GCGATCTTGGTGAAGATGCCGCCCGCGATGCGGAGCGCCGAGGCGCCGAGCGACTCGCCGATCGCGAAGCCGATGAAGCAGGGACCGGCGCTCGACGCGGGCACGAACAGCAGGATGAGCAGCATGATGAAGAGCTCGGTCGAGATCAGCACCATGCCGATCGACATCCCGGCGCGAAGCGGGATGTCGTAGGTGGGGTAGGGCTTGCCCTTCAGGCTCGCGAAGGCCGTTCGGGAGTTGGCGAAGGTGTTGATGCGGATGCCGAACCAGGCGACGCCGCAGCTGCCGGCGATCCCGATCAGGCTGAAGAGCAGGATCGTCAGGACCTTGGAGAACTCGAGGTGCTGGAGCCACCCGAAGTACGCGACGATGATCGCGCCGATGAAGAGCTCGAGCAGGAGGATGAACTTGATCTGCGTGAGCAGGTAGGTCTTGCAGGTCTCGTAGATCAGCTCCGAGATCTCGCTCATCGACCGGTGCACCGGCAGGTTCCGGATCTGCGAGTACATGAGGATGCCGAAGACGAAGCCGACCAGGCTGACCAGCATCCCGACGAGCAGAACGTTGTGGCCGTTCATGCCGCCCAGGAACGAGACCGAACCGAAGTCCGGCAGGACGATGTCGGTTTCGCTGGCCCGGGCGAGGGCCGGCTGGGCCAGGGCCAGGACGAGGGCGGAAAGAGCTTGGACGATGGGGCGGACGATCCCCGAGACCTTCCCCACGCGGGGGCTCGATGGTGCGAACACGAGTGCCTCCTTCAGAGTCTGCGCGTCCTTCCCCCGCTCGCGCGTGGGACCGACGCAACCGCAACGATTTCGAGGGGTTGGCCGCCCGGGAGGAGATGCGTGCGACCCGGGTCGGACCCCCGACGCCGGTCTCCACGGACGCTTCAGCGCAGCCTCGCCCCCGAGGCCGAAGGCACCCGAGGCGCCGCGAACCTAGCACAGGGGGGATGGGCCGTCGAGAGCAGTCCCCGGTGCTCTCGGCCCAGACGCCCCGGCGAAGGGGCCGGGCGATCGTGGCCCCGCCGAACCGCTGCCCGCGCCCGTCCGCCCTCCTTGTCCGCCGTGTTCCCGGCGGCTACCACCGCTGGGTTCGGCGGCGGGGCCGCCCCGGCGGCCCGGGCCGCACGGGACCGGGTGCCCGGGCCCGCTGCCAGAAGGGGATCCGATGGAAACCATCCGCAGCCTGGTGGACGTCTTCCTCCACCTCGACCAGCACCTGAACGCGATGGCCGGAAGCCTCGGCCCCTGGCTCTACGTGCTGCTGTTCCTGATCGTGTTCTGCGAGACGGGGCTCGTCGTGACCCCCTTCCTCCCCGGGGACTCGCTGCTGTTCGCGGTGGGGGCGCTCGCCGCGTCGCCCGGATCTCCGATCCGGGTCGGCTGGGCGGCCCTCCTGCTCGTCGTCGCCGCGATCCTCGGAGATGCCGCCAACTACGCGATCGGACGGCGGCTCGGGCCGCGCGTGTTCACGTCGGACTCGAAATTGCTGAACCACGAGCACCTCGTCCACACGCAGCATTTCTACGAGCGCCACGGCGGCAAGACGATCATCCTCGCCCGCTTCATGCCGATCGTCCGGACCTTCGCGCCCTTCGTCGCCGGCATCGGCAAGATGCGCTACCCGCGCTTCGCGGCGTTCAACGTCGCGGGCGCGATCGCGTGGGTCTGCCTGTTCGTCTTCGGGGGCTATCTCTTCGGGAACCTGCCCGCCGTGAAGCGGAACTTCCACTACGTGATCCTCGCGATCATCGTGCTCTCGATCGTGCCGGCGGTCTGGGAGTTCCTGCGGGCGCGAGCGGAGTCGAAGGCGGCGCCGCGGGCCTGAGCGCTCGGGCCTCCGACCCCGGCCGTTCCGGCCATCGAAGGCCGGGACCCGGGACGCCGGCGCCTCGACGGCCTCCGGCCGTGGGCGCCCCGTGCCGGCCCCGTCGGTGCTGTGCTAGGCGGTCCGCAGGAGATCCCGATGGCGTCCCCTCGTACCCAGCCCCGTCCTCCCGCGCGCTCGACGTCCTCCGACGGACGGGCGCAGGCGGCCGCCGTGAAGGCGGCTCGACGGGCGCAGGGCGCCGGCGGCGGGCGGACGATTCGCGTCGGGCTGATCGGCTGGGGAACGATCGGCTCGGGGGTGATCCGCATCCTGCGCGATCGACGCGCCGAGCTCGATGCGAGGCTCGGGGCCCCGCTGCGCCTCGTGCGCGTCTGCGACCTCGACCTCGACCGCAAGCGCGAGGTGTCGGTTCCGCGCTCGATGCTCACCCGTCGCGCCGCCGACGTGCTCGGCGACCCCTCGATCGACGTCGTCGTCGAGCTGATGGGCGGGACGGGGGCCGCACGCACCTTCGTGCAGGACGCGATCGCCGCCGGCAAGGCGGTCGTGACCGCGAACAAGGCGTTGCTCGCCAAGCACGGCGCGGAGATCTTCGCCGCGGCCGAGCGGGCCGGAGTGGGTCTCCAGTTCGAGGCGAGCGTCGGCGGCGGCATCCCGATCATCCGCACGCTCCGCGAGGCTCTCGCCGGCGACCGGAACACCGCCGTGTTCGGCATCGTGAACGGCACGTCGAACTACATCCTGAGCACGATGGCGGCCGAGGGCCGCAGCTTCGCCGACGTGCTGAAGGACGCGCAGCGGGCGGGGCTCGCGGAGGCCGACCCGACCTACGACGTCGACGGCATCGACGCGGCCCACAAGCTCACGCTGCTCGTCCAGCTCGCCTTCGGCGCGCGCCTGCCGCTCGAGTCGGTGCACACCGAGGGGATTCGCGAGGTCGACGCGACCGACATGGCCTACGCCCGCGAGCTCGGGTACGCGATCAAGCTGCTGGCGATCGCGAAGGACCACGGCGACGCGATCGAGGCGCGGGTCCACCCGACCATGATCCCGATCGACGACCCGCTGGCCGGCGTGGGCGGCGCCTTCAACGCGGTCTGCGTCCACGGCGACGACCTCGGACGCACGATGTACCAGGGGCAGGGTGCGGGCATGATGCCGACCGCGACGGCGGTGGTCGCCGACGTGCTCGACGTGGCGCGCGACCGCCTGCGCGGCGGTCCGCGGCTCGCGCCGCTCGGCTACGCGGTGGCGACCCAGCGCTCGGCCCGGGTGCGACCGATCGGGCAGGTGAAGAGCGAGTTCTACCTTCGGGTGGCGGCCCGCGACGAGCCCGGCGTGCTCGGGCGGATCGCGACGCTGCTCGGCCGCGCCGGGGTCTCGATCGCGTCGATCGTCCAGCGGGAGCGGCGTGCGGACGGGCCGGTCCCGATCGTGATCCGCACCCACGAGGTCGAGGAGAAGTCGTTGCGGCGGGCCCTCGCGGGCGTCGCCGCGCTGCCGACGGTGGCCGGGAAGCCGGTCGCGATCCGGGTGGAGGAGAGCCCGGGCTGACCCGGGCGGGGGCGCGACGATGGATCGGAACCTGGCGCTCGAGGTCGTTCGGATCACCGAGGCTGCGGCCCTCGCGTCCGCGCGCCTCATGGGCCGCGGCGACGCCGAAGCCTGCGACCGGGCCGCCGCGGAGGCGATGCACCGCGCGTTCGAGGGAATCGGCGCCGACGGCAGCATCGTGATCGGCGAGGGACGCGAGGGGGCGGTCGAGCGGCTCTGGGTCGGCGAGCGGATCGGCGAGGCGAACGGCGCCGCCGCGATCGACGTGGCGCTCGACGCCCTCGAGGGCGCGACGGTCTGCGCGACCGGCGGGTCGAACGCGCTGTCGATCATCATGATCGCCGAGCGCGGGCGCATCCTCGCCTGCCCCGAGACCTACATGGAGAAGGTCGCGACCGGCCCCGAGGGCCGGGGCGTCGTGAGCCTCGAGAAGACGCCGACCGAGAACCTGCGAGCGCTCGCCGAGGCCAAGTCGGTCTACGTCGAGGACCTGACGGCGGTGATTCTCGACCGCCCGCGACACGACCGGCTGGTGGAGGAAGTGCGACGGGCCGGGGCGCGGGTGCAACTCCTCGCCGACGGCGATCTCGCCGCGGCGATCGCGACCGCGCGCCCGGGGACCGACGTCGACATCCTGCTCGGCATCGGCGGCGCGCAGCAGGGCGTGCTCGCCGCCGGCGCGATCGAGGCGATGGGCGGGACCATGGAGGTCCGCTTCCGGCCGCGCACCTCGGACGAGGCGTCGCTGCTGCGGGCGGCCGGCATCTCGGACCCCGAGCGCGTCCGGACGGCCGGCGAGCTGGTGGGCGACAACGTGATGTTCGCCGCGACCGGCGTGACCGGCGGCCACCTGCTCTCCGGCGTCCGCTTCTTCCGCGGAGGCGCGCGCACGAACTCGGTGGTCATGCGCTCGCGGACGCGCACGGTGCGCTGGATCGAGGCGCACCACCACTTCGACTTCAAGCCGGAGTACTGACCCGGCCGCGGGTCCGCGCTTCGCCGGGGGAGAGCCATGCCGAACGTCATCCTGCGCCGGGAGGGATCGGTCGCGACGCTGCACGTCGACCGGGCCGCGAAGATGAACGCGCTCGACCGCGCGACGCTCGAGGAACTGCGGGACGCGATCGCCGAGCTCGCCCGAATGCCGTCGCCGGTCGTGGTCGTCTCGACCGCCGGCGACCGGGTCTTCGTCGCGGGGGCCGACATCGAGGCGATGTCGAAGATGGGGCTCGAGGAGGCGCGGCGGTTCTCGGAGTTGGGGCATGCGACCTTCGACGCGCTCGAGGCGCTGCCCTCGGTCGTGGTCGCCGTCGTGCAGGGACCGGCGCTCGGCGGCGGCTGCGAGCTCGCGCTCGCCTGCGACCTCGTGATCGCCGGCGACCGCGCCCGGTTCGGGCAGCCGGAGACGAACCTCGGCCTCATTCCCGGCTTCGGCGGCTGTGCCCGGCTGTTGCGCAGGGTGGGGCCGGCGCTCGCCCGCGAGCTGGTCTACTCGGGGCGGCTGCTCTCGGCCGAGGAAGCCCGGATCGCGGGCGTCGTGAACCGCGTCGTCCCGCAGACGGACCTGGCGACCGAAGCGGCGGCCATGGCGGACGGCATGGCGAAGCGGCCCCCGCTCGCGCTCGCGCGCGCGAAGGCGGCGCTCGCCGCAGCCGAGTCGAGCGACGCCCGAACGGCGGCGAGAGTGGAGATCGAGGCCTTCGCCGGGCTGTTCGCGCTCGAGGACACGCGCGAGGGGCTGCAGGCTTTCCTGGGCAAGCGTCCGCCGACGTTCTCCGGGCGCTGATCGCAGGCTTGCCGGGAGGACCGCCCCGTCGCTATACGTCCCGTCGTCATGGACCGACGCGTTCGCATCCTCGTCGCCAAGCCGGGTCTCGACGGTCACGACCGCGGGGCCAAGATCATCGCTCGCGCGCTTCGCGACGCGGGCTTCGAAGTCATCTACACGGGGCTCCACCAGACCCCGGAGATGATCGTGGAGGCGGCCCTGCAGGAGGACGTCGACGGCATCGGCCTGTCGATTCTCTCGGGCGCGCACCTCGTGCAGTTTCCCGCGGTGATCGACCTGCTGAAGCAGCGCGGTGCGGGCGACGTCGTCGTCTTCGGCGGGGGCATCATCCCGGAGGAGGACATCGCCAGGCTGGGAGATCTCGGCGTCTCGCGGGTCTTCACGCCCGGGGCGACCACCCAGGAGATCATTCGCTGGGTGCAGGAGAACATCCGGCCTCGCGAGGTCGCCTGAGGCGACCGGCGACGGCCGCCCCTTGGAAGAGCGCGACATCGTCGTCGTCGGCGGCGGCCCCGCCGGCGCGGCGACCGCCCTCTGGCTCCGCGAAGTCGACCCGGGCCTCGCTTCCCGTTGCGTCGTCCTCGACCGTGCCGAGTTTCCGCGCGACAAGACCTGTGCGGGCGGGCTGATTCCCCACACGCTGGAACTGCTCGCCGATCTCGGGCTCTCCCTCGACGTTCCGCACGTCCGGGTCGACCGGGCCCGCGTCGAGACCGGCGGCTCGCCGGTCTCGGTGGCGCAGGAAGGGATCTGCTGGGTGATCCGGCGATGCGAGTTCGACGCGATGCTGCTCGACGCGGCTCGCGCGCGGGGGATCGAGGTGCGCTGCGGAATCAAGGTCGAGTCGCTGCGGCGCGAGGGCGAACGGATCGTCGTCGAGACCTCGGGAGGGTCGATCCTCGCCCGCGCGGTGGTCGGCGCGGACGGATCGGGGAGCCTCGTTCGCCGAAGCCTCGTCGAGTCCGGCCCCGGATGGGTCGCACGTGCCTCGATGGCCGACGTGCCGACCGGCCGGGACGTGCCCGACGAGATCTTCGAGTTCGACTTCCGCTCGATTCGCGCGGGCCTCGCCGGCTACGAGTGGTCGTTTCCCTGCCTCGTCGACGGCCGGCCGCATTGGAACGTCGGGGTCTACTCGCTGCGCCGCGACGGAGAGGGGGGTCGGATCGGGCGGCTGCTCGACCGGAGGGCGGGCGGCCCGGGCGTCCGGCACCAGGCTGCCCCGATCCGCCTGTACGACGGCAGGTCCCCGATCGCCGCTCCCGGGGTGCTGCTGGTCGGGGACGCGGCGGGCGCGGAGGCGCTGCTCGGCGAGGGGATCTCGTTCGCGCTCGACTACGGGCGGCTCGCGGCCGCCGAGCTTTCGTCGGGCTTCGCCCGGGGCGACCTGTCCTTCGCGGGCTGGAGCGAGGCGGTCCGACGGTCGCCGATGGGCCGGAAGCTGCGTCGGCTGGCCATGTTCGCGCGACTCTTCTACGGTCCCACGAGTCCGATCTGGTTCTTCCTCATGCGCCTGTCCGGGCGCGTCCAGGCGATCGGCCTGAACTGGTACAACGGCGTCGGCGCGTCCACCCGAGCGTCGGCGAGCTTCGATCCCGGGGTCGCGGGACGACCCCCAGCACGGAGGTAGGAATGGCAGAGGCAGTCATCGTTTCGGCGACCCGCACGGCGATCGGGTCGATGGGCGGCTCGCTCTCCGGGATGCCGGCGACGCAGCTCGGCGCAATCGCGATCAAGTCGGCACTCGCGCGCGCGGGCGTCGACGGAAACGACGTGGGCGAGGTCATCCTCGGAAA
Source organism: Alphaproteobacteria bacterium (assembly GCA_017853315.1). Taxonomy (GTDB): domain Bacteria; phylum Desulfobacterota; class Binatia; order UBA12015; family UBA12015; genus REEB422. The sequence continues at coordinate 24,378 of JAFMJW010000016.1, read as the reverse complement.
CGTGCTCGCGGCCGGTCTCGGCCTGAACGCCGCGCGCGTCGCCTACCTCGAGGCGGGCATTCCCAAGGAAGTTCCCGGCTACGGCGTGAACAAGGCCTGCGGGTCGGGGCTGAAGGCGGTCGCGCTCGCGGCGCAGGGCGTCCTGCTCGGCGACTACGCGGTCGCGGTCGCCGGCGGCATGGAGAGCATGTCGAACGCTCCCTACCTCCTCTCCAAGGCCCGGTACGGCTACCGGCTCGGGCACTCGGAGCTGCTCGACTCGATGATCGCCGACGGCCTCACCTGCCCGATCACGCACGTGCACATGGGCGTCACGGCCGAGAACGTCGCGAAGAAGTACTCGCTCTCGCGCTCGGAACAGGACGAGTTTTCCGCCGCGAGCCAGGCGAAGGCCGTCGCCGCGATCGAAGCCGGCCGATTCAAGGCCGAGATCACCCCGGTGGCCGTGCCCGGCAAGAAGAAGGGCGAGACGGTGGAGTTCGCGACCGACGAGTTCCCTCGCGCCGGGACCACCGCCGAGAAGCTGGCGCCGCTGAAGGCCGCCTTCCAGAAGGACGGCACCGTCACCGCCGGAAACGCCTCGGGGATCAACGACGGCGCCGCGGCGCTCGTGGTCATGAGCGACGCGGAGGCGAAGCGCCGGGGGCTGAAGCCGATCGCCCGCATCCTCGGCTGCTCGGCAGCCGGCGTCGACCCCTCGATCATGGGCATGGGCCCGTGGCCGGCCTGCGAGAAGGTGCTGAAGCGCACGGGGCTCGACAAGAAGGACATCGACCTCTGGGAGCTGAACGAGGCGTTCGCCGCGCAGTCGCTCGGCGTGCTGCGCGAGCTCCAGGTCGACGTGTCGAAGGTCAACGTGAACGGCGGCGCGATCGCGCTCGGCCACCCGATCGGTGCGAGCGGCGCGCGCGTGCTCGTGACCCTGCTGCACGCGATGCAGGATCGCGACGCGAAGCGCGGCGTGGCCTCGCTCTGCATCGGGGGCGGCCAGGGCATCGCGATGGTCGTGGAACGCTGAGGCCCGGCCCGGTGCGGGAGGTGAGACCGACGGCCCGCCTCCCGCGCCGCGCTGGCCGCGCGCGTTCGCCGCGAACCGGCCGGGGGCGCCCGTGAGGACGGCGGCGCTCTTCGACATCGACGGCACGCTGCTCTCGGTGAACTCGGCGCCGCTGTACGCGAAGTGGCTCCGTCGCCAGGGGCGGGCCCGACGCCGCGACCTGGTCCGGACCGCGTATTACCTCGTCCGCTACAAGCTGAATCTCCTCGACCTCGAGACCGCCATCTCCCAGGTGAGCGGGATGATCGCGGGACAGTCGGAGGAGGAGGTCGCCCGGTCCTGCGAGCGCTGGTATCGCGAGGTCGTGCGCGACTACCTGGTGCCCGGCATGGTCGCCCTCCTCGAGGAGCATCGCGCGGCCGGGCACGTGATCGCCTTCCTCTCGAGCAGCACGCACTACCTCGCGAGGCCGCTCGCCCGCGACCTCGGCGTCGAACACCTCCTCGTGACGCGCCTCGAGGTCGTCGACGGGCTGTTCACGGGCCGCCCGGTGCGGCCGGTGTGCTACGGGCCCGGCAAGGTGCACTGGGCGCGCGCGTTCGCGGTCGAGCAGGACGTGGATCTCGGCTCGAGCTGGTTCTACACCGACTCGGTGACCGACCTCCCGGTGCTCGAGATCGTCGGGCACCCGCGGGTGGTGAACCCGGATCGGCTGCTGCGCCGGGAAGCGCGCAGGCGGGGCTGGACGGTGGTCGACCCGGCGCGGGACGTCCGTGTCGCGTCGTGACCGGAGGCGGGACGACCCGCCTCGCCGCTGGCCCTGGATCGGCATCGCGCTGGGTGCGGCCGCGCTGTGGGCCGGGTTTCGCTGGACGAACCAACTCCTCTATCCCGGGCCGGGAAGGCCGCCCGGCGAGACGCTTCGCTTCGCCGAGCCCAGGGCGACCGATGCGCCCCGGCCGGAGGACATGGGCTCGCGGGCGCTTGCGGCGGACGAAGGCCGCGAGCGCGCACCGACGAATTCGGAGGCTCCCGCGGCGACCGAACGGGCGCCGGCGCGTGCGGTCGAAGCCGGCGACGAGGCGTCGCGAGGGCCCCGCGAGGTCGCCGCGCCGCCGGTGCCGAGTCCGTCGCGACCGGCCACGCCCGGCGAGGGCAGCGCGGCCCCGGCTCCAGCCTCCGGGGCGACGGCGACGCCGCGGCCGCGTCCCTCGCCGACGGCGGCCCGCCCGAAGAGCCGGCCGCGGGAGAGCTTCGACGACATCGACCGGCGCACCCTCGACGCCATCCTCGAGCGACGGGAGCGGGAGCGCCGGGCCCCCAAGGCGGCTCCCTGAGGCGCTTGGCCCCGCCGGGGCGGGCGGTCTAAACGGAACACTCGGACGGCACCCGTCCGGGGCAGGGAGAATCGTGAGCGAGAACGTCGTCGGCGGGCCGCGCGTGCCACCGCAGAGCATCGAGGCCGAGGAGGCGGTGCTCGGGGGCATCCTGCTCGACAACCAGGCCCTGGAGCGCGCGGGCGAGATCCTCGACGAGGAGGACTTCTACCGCGAGTCGCACCGCCGGATCTGGCGCGCCCTGGTCGAACTCGACCAGCGGCGCGAGCCGGCCGACGTCATCACGGTGACCGAGTGCCTGAAGCGCCGGGGCGACCTCGACGCCGTGGGCGGCGCGGCGGCGATCGCCGAACTCGTCGAGCGCACGGCCACCGCGGCGAACGTCTCGCTCTACGCGCGCATCGTCAAGGAGAAGTCGATCCTGCGCGGCCTCGTCGACGTCGCGAGCGACGTCGTCGGGCGTGCGATGACCGGCAACACCGGCGACGTGGAGCAGTTCCTCGACGAGGCCGAGAACGCGGTCTACCGCATCTCGGAGCGGCGGGTCCGCACCGGGTTCGCCAAGGTCGAGCACGTCATCGTCCAGTCGATCGAGCACATCCAGAAACTCTACGAGAAGCAGGAGCTCGTGACCGGCGTGCCGACCGGCTTCTACGAGCTCGACAAGCTCACCTCGGGGCTGCAGGGGGGCGACCTCATCATCGTCGCCGGACGTCCCTCGATGGGCAAGAGCGCGCTGGCGACGAACATGGGACAGGCGGCGGCCGAGGCCGGTTTTCCGGTCGCGCTGTTCTCGCTCGAAATGTCGAAGGAGTCGCTCGTCCTGCGCATGCTGTGCGGCGAGGCGCGGGTGGACGGCCAGAAGGTCCGTACCGGGCACCTCGGCAAGCGCGAGATGCCGCAGCTCGCGATGGCGGCGTCGCGGCTCGCCGAGATCCCCTTCTACATCGACGACACGCCGGCGCTCTCGGTGATGGAGGTCCGGTCGCGCTCGCGCCGGCTCATGCGCGACGTCGGGACCCGCGCGGAGGGGGTCCGCGGCCTGATCATCGTCGACTACCTGCAGCTCATGCGGGCGAATCGCGAGGTCGACAGTCGCGAGCAGGAGATCTCGATGATCTCGCGCTCGCTGAAGGGGCTCGCGAAGGAACTCGACGTGCCCGTGATCGCGCTGTCGCAGCTGAACCGACAGGTCGAGAGCCGCGCCGACAAGCGGCCGATGCTCTCGGACCTGCGCGAGTCGGGCGCGATCGAGCAGGACGCGGACCTGATCGTCTTCGTGTACCGCGACGAGTTCTACAACAAGGCCACGACCGAGGAGGGGATCGCCGAGATCATCGTGGCCAAGCAGCGCAACGGGCCGCTCGGCACCGCGAAGCTTCTGTTCCGCAAGGAGTACACCCGCTTCGAGAACCTGAGCGAGCGGGCCGAGGAACCGACCGGGGAAGAGCGGGTCGACGAATTCGAGCTCTAGGCGCGAGCGGCGGCCCAGCGCCGCACCAGTGCCGCGGGGTCCGGGGCGGACTCGAGCGCCCCGATCATCGCGACGGCGTCGGCGCCGGCGGCCAGCACCTCGTCCGCGCGATCGACGTCGATGCCGCCGATCGCGACGATCGGCAGGCGGACGGCGCGGCGGATCGCGGCGAGGGCGCCGGGCCCGCGCGGTGGCGACGCGTCGGTCTTGCTGGCCGTCCGGTAGATCGCGCCGAAGCCGACGTAGTCGGCTCCCTCGGCTTCGGCCCGGCGAGCCTCCGCCTCGTCGTGCGTGGAAACCCCGATGACCGCGTGCTCGCCGAGGATCCGGCGAGCCTCGGGGACCGGGAGATCCTCCTGGCCGAGATGGACGCCCGCCGCGCCGGCGAGCAGGCAGACGTCGCAGCGGTCGTTCACGACGACCCGACTGCCGCCCGTCGCCGCGAGCTGGACGATCTCGCGCGCGACCTCGAGGAAGGTGGCGTCCGGAAGGTCCTTCGCGCGGAGCTGGAGCCAGGGCGCGCCGGCCTCGACCAGCACGCGGGCGAGCGCGAGAGTCGCCGGAGCGCGTCCGGGGCGAAGGTCGACGATGGGGTAGAGCCGGGCGAGCAGGAGCGGGGCACGGGTCGGCATGGGAGGTCCGTTCACGAGGGGAGGGCGGCGGCCCCTGCGGCGGCGCCGGGGGATCGAGCCGGGTCGTTCTCGCCCGGATCGCCGCCGAGGCCGATGCGCGCGGGCAGGAAATGGCGGAACTCGTAGAGGAACGACTTCGCGATCTCGACGGCGACGGCGACGAGGGACTTCTCGTCCCACCACCACGCGGTGCCGGCCAGCCGTGGTCCGCAGGCAAGCACGATCGCGGTCGCACCGCTCGACCGAAGCGCCGCCTCGAGCGAACGCCGCGCGCGGCGGGCGTGGAGGGGGGAGGTGACGGCGACGATCGTGCGTGCGCCCGAGGAACGTGCCCAGCGCGCCACGGCGAAGGCATCCTCCCAGGTCGATGTCCCTTCGCGGAGCACGACGGCGTCGTCCGGCGGCAGGCCGGCGCCTCGCGCGATCCGGACACCGAGGTCCGCGTCGGTGGTCGGGTCGCCCACCGCAGAGAGCGAGCGGTCGAGGGAGCCGCCGGTGAACACGACCCTCGGAGCCAGCCCGCGTCTCCAGAGTTCGACCGCGCACCGCGGGCGCGCGGGGACCTCGCCGGGAAAGACGTAGATCGCGTCGGCCCGCCCCGGGATCGGGTCCGACTCGCCGAGCAGCCGGGGCAGGCGAAGCAGCACGCCCGCGAGCGCCGTCGCCGCGACCAGGGCGGCGAGCCAGCGGCGCGTCCCGGGAGAGGGCGATCCTTCCGTGCTCTCCTCAGGCATCGGGCCGGGCATCGGTCGCGGCCCGGGGCCCCGGTGCGGTCGCAGGCGCGAGGCGGACGATCGGCTCCAGGAGGCGGAGGGCCGGAGCCGCGGCGGGAACCCGCCCGCGCAGCCAGTCGAGCCCGCTCTCCAGGTCCTCGCGCTGGAAGAAGCCGAGGGCGAGCAGGGTGAGAGGGTAGATCGAGAGCAGGAGCGCCTTCAGCGCGATCGAGAGGGGGATGCTGCGGAAGGTGAGCTCGGTCGAGACGAGGTAGAGGGCGATCGCCATGCCGATCGCGGAGAGCACCCGGAACCAGTGGTAGGGGACCCAGTACTCGCGGAGCGAGAGCGAGAGGGCGACCGAGACCTGGACGAGGAAGCCGGCCAGCGTCGCCCAGGCCGCCCCGAGCATCCCGTAGCGCGGGATCAGGAGGAAGTTGAGCGCGATGTTGACGGAGGCCGCGGCGACCACCGCGGCCATCCGAAGGTAGGACTTCTTCGACAGCAGGACGCCGATGTTGACCGTGAAGGTGAGGCCGTCGAGCGCCTGCGCGAAGGCGACGATCGGCACGACGGCCGCGGCCCCGTAGTAGGCCGGCGTCGCCATGATCCGCAGGAGCTCCGGGGCCGAAACGGAGAGCCCGAGCCACATGAAGAAGAGCAGCGCGACCCAGTAGCTGGTCATCTGGGCGAACAGCTGCGGCGCGTCCTCCTGCTTGCGGTGCGAGAAGACGAACTGCGGCCAGGAGAGCTGGAAGGCCGTCACGACGAAGGACAGGATCTCGCCGAATCGGTACCCGAGCGAGTAGATGCCGACCTCGCCGACGTTCGAGTAGTGCTTCAGGAACCAGCGGTCGAGGAGGTCGAGGGCGAAGGCGGCCGCGCCGGCGGGGATGAGCGGGAGCCCGAAGAGGAGCTGCTTCTTCACGTCCTTCCAGTGGAAGCCGGCCCGCAGCATCCGGAAGGTGACCCCGGTGAGCAGCACGCACATCGTGAAGTCGGCGAGAAACTGGCTCAGCACGACGCCGGTCGCGCCCATCTGGACGCCCGCGACGAGTGCCAGCGCGAGGAAGGTGGTGAGGCCGTTGCGGACGACCGACCAGGTCGCGTAGCGGGAGGCCTGGTCGCCGGCCCGCATCAGCGAGAACGGCATGCGCAGCAGGACCTTGCACAGGACCGTCGCCGTGCCGATCAGCATCAGGTACCAGAGGCTCGAGTCGCCGAGGATCGCGCCGGCGAGCGGCTTCGAGAAGAACAGCGGGATCGATGCGAGGGGAACCGCGAAGAGCAGCACGATCCACATCGCCGCGGCGACCACGCGCTCCCTCGCGTCGTCGGAGTCCTTGTCGTAGTAGAAGCGAAACAGGGAGAAGCCCTGGCCCAGGTTCATCAGGACGAACATGACCTGGCTGTACATCGCGACGAGCGCGATGATGCCGTAGTCCGACGGCGTCAGGTATCGCGTGTAGAGCGGGATGAGCAGGAAGCCGATGATCTTCACCCCGTAGTTGCCGAGGCCGTAGATCAGCGTGTTGCCGAGGAGGGTACGGAATTTGTCGAGCATCGGGAGGGCCTGATGGGTTCGCGTGCGGGAGGACTGTTTCGGGGGGCGCTCGTGTGGTGTTGCCTGGCGGCGATCTCGCGGCCCGCGCCTTCCGCGGCCGGCGATTGCGGCGGTGCTCGTCCCTGCGGCTGCGGCGACCGGGTCGTGCAGAGCACGATCCTCGCCGACGACCTCGGGCCGTGTCCTGGCGACGGGCTTCGTCTGGTGGCTGGAGTGTCGCTCGACGGAGGCGGACATGCCATCCGGGGCTCGAAACCGGTCGACACGGCCGGGGTGATCGTGACCGAGCGGGCAGCGGGGGCCTTCGTCCAGAACCTCGAGGTGAGCGGCTTCGAGCGGGGGATCCGGCTCGTCGGGGCCCGGGGCGCCCAGCTCTCGAACGTCCGGTCGCACCACAACGGCGACCGCCGGACCCGCGTGGGCTACGGGATCGACCTGGCCGGGGGCTCCTCGGGGAACCGCATCGAGCGCTGCCGGATCCACGACAATGCCGACGAAGGGGTCCACTTCGGAACCGCGTCGGCGGGAAACAAGCTCCTCCACTCGGAGATCGCCGACAACTTCCGCGAGAACGTCTATTTTCTCGAGTCCTCGGGGAACGTGGTCGAGGACTGCGACGTCCGCGGCGGCGGAAACGACTCGTTCTACGTGAAGAACAGCCGCGGTACGGTGATCGCCCGGAACCGGGTCGGGGATCGCCCCCTCACCGTGCGGGGCTCGTCTTCCGGCACGGTGCTCTCCGACAACCGGATCGAGGGGACGGGCATCCTCGTGACCGACTACCGGGACAAGAAGACCGGGGAGCTCCTGGTCCCGGCCCGCACGGCGATCCGTGGCGGGCGCATCTCGAACCGCCGAGCCTGCGTGCGGGCCGAGGCGGGGAGCGGGACCACGATCGAGAGCGTGGAGCTCGACTGCCCCGACGACGTCTCGGTCGCGGGCGGTGCGAGCGTGACCGGGATCGGATGCAGGCTCACGGTGCGCTGCGACGGGCCGGGCGAGGTCCTCTCGGCACCGGCGGGCGCTCTCGAGAGCGTCGCTTCGGGCAGGGACGCCGGGTCCGCGCTCGCGGTCTCGTCGGTCGTCCGGACGTGCGGCTCGGGAGCCGCGACGCCGCGCGAGGCAGGCACGGTCGAGGGCGCGCGGGGAAGCAGGCCGGCCGGGAGCGGTGTCGAACGCCCGCCGGGGAGCGAACGGGGGCGCGCGCGCCGGCGCGCCCGGTGACGCGCCGGCTCCGGCCCGTCAGTGCCCGAGCTTGACCGCGATGCGGTAGTCGGACGGACGCTCGCCGAGCCGCACGACGATCCCGATCCCGATCCCGAGCAGGCCCCAGAAGAGGAGCTGGATCGCGATGTTGTTGAACGGATCGAAGCTCTGCATCGCGACGAAGAAACCGATCAGGCCGGCCATCACGGCCCAAAGGGTCGCGCGGAGTCCCGGATCCTCCGTCGTCTTCTGCGCGCGGTAGAGCGACACCATCGACCGGGCGAGGATCCAGAGCATCGCGAGCCAGCCGAGGATCCCGTTCTCGAGCAGAAGGCGGACGTTCCCGTTCGCGTCGGAGATGACCTGGGAGGTGAACTGGTCCGTGCCGAGCTTGACCTGGCCCAGGGTGCGGGGACCGAGCCCGAGCAACAGTTGGCGCGTGTTCATCTGCGACAGCGCTTCGCAGCCTGCGGGGCTCGTTCCGCACAGGAGCGACCACCAGCCGGTCTCCGGCAGGTGGCGCAGGATCGAAAGCACGGTCGCCGGGACGACCAGCACGAGGAAGACGGCGGCCCAGGTCGGCGAGAGGCTCCGCCAGAGGTAGATGGCCGCGATGATCGAGAGAGTGACGAGTCCGGCCGGGTGGCGGGTCAGCAGGATGCCGAGCAGGCACACGGTCGACGCGGCGACCCAGAAGTCTCGCCCCTCGCGCGTGTGGGCGCGCGACAGGCTGCAGAGGACGCAGGGCACGCCGAGAAGGAGGTAGGTCGCGAGCGCGATCGGGCTGCCGAGCGTGGACGAGATGCCGTTCGGCGCGAATCCGAGACCCGTCTCCATCGGGCTCGGCCGGGCGGGCAGGTAGTCCGCGAAGACGACCTCGAGGATGCCCACCGCGGAGATCGCGACCGAGGTGAGCGCCACCGCCGACACGGCGCTCCTCGCGAAGCCCCGGGTGAAGGTTCCGTTCACGATCGCCAGCAGCACGATGAAGCCCGTGATGAGGTAGTAGGCGGCACCGCGGATCGCCTGCACCCGAGAGTCCGGCGCGGCGAGCGCGGCCGAGGCCAGCGACGCGATCAGGAAGGTCGCCATCGGGAGGTTGATCGGCGTGCGGTAGAGGCTGATGCGATCGCTCGGACGGCGTCGCATGAGCATCCACGCCGCGGCGAACGCGATCAGCCCGTGGAGCGGGTTCAGCCTGGCCCCGCCCACGCTCACGTACATTCGCTCGAAGAATCCGGGCGGGATGAACGACACGAAGAGCAGGAGCACGAGCAGCGACGCGCCGAGCGTGATCCAGCGGTTCAGCAGCTTCAGCGCGGTCAGCCCGACGAGCTGGGCGTCGAGCCAGAGCGATCGATGGGCGACGTAGAGGCGGTCGTAACGGAGCTTGTTCCGGGGCGAGGTGAAGTAGCCGCCGCGGACCTGGGCGAGCCCGGTCATCCCGGGGGCCACCCGGAAGCGGTCCTCGTAGTGCTCGATCTCGTTCAGGTAGCGGTCGAGGAAGATCGGCCGAAGCGGGCGCGGCCCGGCGAAGTTCATCTCGCCGCGCAGCACGTTGATGAGCTGCGGCACCTCGTCGAGTTTCGAGCGCTTCAGGAACTTGCCGATCGGCGTGTAGAAGTCGTCCTGCGGACTCAGCAGGCGCGCGCCGATCTGGCGCTCGGACCCGTCGCGGAGGGTCCGGAACTTGTACATCGTGTAGAGCTGCTGGTCCTTGCCGACGCGCACGCCGCCGTAGAACAGCGGCCCCTTGCTCGTGAGCTTGACCGCGATCGCGACCAGGAGGAGCACCGGCGAGAGCAGGAGGACCGCGGTCACGGCGAGCGCGGCCTGGGCGACGTACCGGAGCCTCGACTCCGGCAGTCCGGGCGGGACCTGGCGCCGGGGCAGCGACCGCTCCTCGGCCCCGGAGGAGGCGCGGGAGGCTGGATGGTCTCGGAGAGCGAGGCTGGGGGTGGACAAGTTCGGAAACTCCCGTCGGGGACAGAGAATGCCTTTCGAGGTTCTCGATAGTCAACCCGCCCGCGGGCCGGACCCTCGCCCGGCCGACCTCGCGGACAGGCGATCGTGCCAGGTCTGGAACATGAGGAGGGTCCAGAGGTCCCGGCTGCAGTCCCGCTCCCGGGCCTCGTGCGCCCGGATCAGCTCCGAGACCGCCTCGGGCCGGAAGACCCCGGTCGCGGCGACCCGGGACGGCGAGAGGGTGTCGTGGAGTCGCTCGCGCAGGGGGCCGACCAGCCAGCTCGGGATCGGCACGTTGAAGCCCTTCTTGGGGCCCCCGGCCGTCTGCTGGGGCAGGCGGTCGGCCACCGCGCGCCGCAGGAGCACCTTGGTGGTGAGCCCTCGCATCTTGAAGCGGCTCGGGATGCTCGCCACCCGCTCGACGAGGGGGTGGTCGAGCAGGGGGACGCGACCTTCGAGCGAGGTCGCCATCGTCATGCGGTCGGCCTTGACCAGCATGTCGCCCTCGAGTCCGAGGTGGGTGTCGACGGCAAGGAGGCGGGCGAGGAGGTCGTTTTCGGGGATGCCCGCGGCTGCCTCGCCGTAGAGCCGGACGGTGGGCAGGATTTCCGTCGGGGCGTCCCGGTAGAGCCAGCGCTTGCGGTCCTCGTCGAAGATCGCCTTCCAGGAGAAGTGGGCATCGAGCGGCGGGCTCGAGGCTCCCGCGGCGAAGCGCTTCGCCATGTAGTCGAAGCTCACGCGCCCGTGGGAGACCGGCAGCAGGGAGACGATCCTCGGCACGAGGTCCCGGACGGGGCGGGGGACGAGCTTCCGGTAGAGGCCGGAGAGCCGGGTCGCGGTGTAGGTCTTGTAGCCGGCGAACACCTCGTCGCCGCCTTCTCCGGAGAGCGCCACCTTGACGCGGCTGCGGGCGAGTCGCGAGACGCAGAGCACCGGGATCGCCGAGGAGTCCGCGTAGGGCTCGTCGAAGGAGTCGACGAGCTCCGGCACGAGTCCGGCCGCGTCGGGCGTGACGACCAGCTCGTGGTGGTCGGTGCCGAAGTGCTTCGCCACCGCGCGAGCGCCGTCGAGCTCGCTGAAGGTCTTCTCCTCGAAGCCGATGGAGAAGGTCTCGAGCCGCCCGGTGTGGAAGCGGCGCATCGAGGCGACGATCGCGGCCGAGTCGACGCCGCCGGACAGGAAGACGCCGAGCGGCACGTCGGCGACCAGGTGACTCCGAACCGCGTCGTCGACCAGGTCGCGGACGATCTCGACCGCCTCGTCCTCCGAGCGGATCGACGGGTCGGGCGCATAGGCGAGCTGCCACCAGCGCTCGAAGCGCACGCGGCCGCCCTCGGCGACCAGCATGGTCCCGGGCATGAGCTTGCGCGCGTCGCGGAAGATCGTGGCCGGGGCGGGGACGTAGGTGAGGCTCAGGTAGTCGTGCAGGGCCTGCGGATCGATCGCCGTGTCGAGGCCGGCCGCGAGCAGGCTCTTCAGCTCCGAGGCGAACAGGAGCCGTCCGCCGACGACCGCGTAGTGGAGCGGCTTGATGCCGAGCCGGTCGCGCACGACCGCGAGGCGCCGTGTCCGCGCATCCCAGAGCGCGAAGGCGAACATCCCGCGCAGTCGCGAGGCGCAGGCGAGCCCGTGCTCCTCGTAGAGGTGGACGATGACCTCGGTGTCGCTGTGGGTCGAGAAGCGGTGTCCGCGGGCCTCGAGCTCGGAGCGGAGTTCGCGGTAGTTGTAGATCTCGCCGTTCAGGACGACGGTGATCGACCCGTCCTCGTTGGAGATCGGCTGGTGGCCGCCCGACAGGTCGATGATGGACAGGCGGCGCATGCCCATCGCGAGCGGGCCGTCGACGTGGAACCCCTGGTCGTCGGGCCCCCGGTGCACGATGACGTCGCACATCGCCTGGACGACGTCCCGGGAGGCGGGAACGCTCCCGTCGAGGGCGAGCAGGCCTGCGATGCCGCACATGGTCCGGGCTCCGGTGGAGGGTGGAGGCTCAGCAGGCCGCGGCCGGCGCGCGGTCGCGGCCCAGCCGCTGGCGGGCGGCGTGAAGCGCGTCCCAGGTGCCTGCGAGCTTGTGGAGGAAGTCGCGCGGGCCGTCGTCGCGCGCGATGAAGGTCCGACGCAGTCGCAGCGGCGGATCCGCGGGCGAGACCGCGCCGGGGAGGGTGGTGCAGGCGAGCGCGAAGCCCGCCCCGGCGACGGCCCGCTCGACGCGGTCGTCGAAGCGCCCTCGCGGGTAGCAGAAGCTCGACACCGGCCGGCCCAGGCGCTGCTCGATCGCCTCCTTCGAGCCGCGGATCTCGCGCCGCAGGTCCTCGTCGGAGAGGCCGGGCAGCTCGGGGTGCGTGACGGTGTGCGCACCCATCTCGACGCCCTCGCGCGACATCTCCTCGACCTGCGCCCAGTCGAGCGGTCTCAGTCCGCGGCGGTCGCGGACCACCGGGAGCTCGTCCGTGCCGACGTACCCGGTGGCGAGGAAGACGGTGGCCGGGATCCCTTCGCGCACCAGCACCGGCAGCGCGTTGCGGTGGTTGTCGGCGAATCCGTCGTCGAAGGTGACCGCGACGGAGCGCTCGGGAAAGGATCGCCCGGCGGCGAGGTGCTCGGAGACGGCGGCGAGCGGCAGGACCCGGAAGCCCTCGGTCCGGAGCAGTCGCATCTGCTCCGCGAACGCGCTCGGCGCGACGCAGGAGCGGTGCTGCTCCTCGTCGATCCGGTGGTAGTAGACGATCCGCAGGAGGCCTCGCGGGGAGGGCGCGAGGCGGCGCAGGGCGCCGAGCGCTTCGCGCGCGACCACGCGCACCGACCGTTCGAGCCCGGAGCGCATGGTCAGGCAGCCGCCCCGGCGGCGTCGGCCTCGCGGAACTTCTCGAACAGGCGATCGACGGTGCGCCGCATGTCGAACCGCTCGGCCACGCGACGTCGCCCCTCGGCGGCCATCGCGGCGCCACGCTCGGGGTCGTCGAGCAATTCCGCGATCGCGTCGGCGAGCCGCTCGGGATCGCGCTCCGGCACGAACAGGCCGCTCCTTCCGTGCTCGACGAGCTCGCCGAGCGAGGGCAGTTCGGTGCACACGACCGGGGCGCCGGCGGCCAGCCCCTCGATCAGGATGTTCGGGATCCCGAAGTGGTCCTCGTGGTGCGCCGGCAGGACGACGGCGGAGGCGCGGTGGTAGGCCGGCACGACCTCCTCCTGCGGGCGGTAGCCGAGCAGCGACACCCTGTCGCCCAGGCGCAGCTCGGCGATCAGCGCCTCGAGGCCCGGGCGGTCCTCGCCCTCGCCGACGATTTCGAGCCGAGTCGCGCGGCCGCGGTCCCGGAGGAGCCCGGTCGCGCGGATCAGGTCGTCGAACCCCTTGCAGGCGCGCAGCGTGCCGACGCTCACGACGAGGTCGCGCTCGCGCGGGGCGCCGTGGCGCTCGAAGCGCTCGAGGTCGACGCCGTGGTAGACGGTCTCGATACGCGAGGCGTGCGCCGGCGCGAGGCCGGCGAGGTAGCCGCGGTTGAAGCCGGTGCAGGTGACGACGAAACGCGCCGCCGCGATCTTCTCGGGCAGCATCGCCTTGTGCACGAAGATGTCGGTCGCGTGGCCCGAGAAGCTGAAGGGAATCCCGGTGAGGCGCGAGATCGTCCAGGCCGCCGTCGCGGGGTAGGTCGCCCAGTTGGCGTGCATGTGCCGCACGCCGCGGCGCTTCATGTCGTCGGCGAAGGCGAGGCTCTGGGGCAGGATGGCGAGCGCCTTGGCGAGCTGGTCCGGCAGGCGCCTGTGCCCCCAGGCCACGCGCGAGATCGAGCCGAGCGAGGTCGACGGGGATCGCAGCGCGCGGCCGACGCTCGCGCCGACCAGTGCACCCGGCGAGGGAGGGTAGACGGTCCGGGGCAGGAGTTTCTGCGCGTCGGCGTGGATCTTCCATCCGCGTGGCGCCGGCAGGAGCGAGTAGAGGGCGAAGTCGAGTCCGCGGTCGGCGAGCCCCGAGAGTTCGCGCAGGAAGTAGGCGTCGACCTGGCGCGGAAACTGGTTGACGACGAAGGCGAGCATCTCAGGCGGCGGCTCTCGCCCCGGTTGCGGCGATGGACAGGTAGAGAGCCTGGGTGCGCTCCACCATGCGCTCGACCGAGAACAGGTCGAGAACCCTCTCCCGGCCGGCTCGACCGAACTCCCGGATCCGGTCCTCGGAGGCGGCGAGTCGTGCCATCGCCTCGGCCAGCGCCTGCGGGTCGCGGGCCGGAACCAGGTGCCCGGTCTCGCCCTCGACGATGACCTCGGCGTTGCCCCCGACGTCGGTCGCGATCATCGCTCGCCCCGCGGCCATCGACTCGAGGACGGTGTTCGAGAGGCCTTCCTTCACCGAGGAGAGGACCGAGAAGTCGACCGTCTGGAGCCACTCCGCGGCGTCGGTGCGCGCACCGGTGAAGTGCACCCGCTCGGCGATTCCGAGATCGCGCGCCATCGAGTGGAGTCCCTCGAGCTCGCTGCCGCCGCCGACGACCGCGAGGTGGAGCCGGGGAACCCGCTCGGCGATCAGCGAGAACGCGGTGAGCAGCGTGCCGTGGTCCTTGGCGGGCTCGACGCGGGCGACGGTGCCGGCGAGGATCGCGCTTGCAGGGAGGGCCAGCTCGGCGCGCCGGACGGCGGGGTCGCAGGCGGTCCGGAAGCGGTCGAAGTTCACGCCGTTGTAGATCGTGACCACCTTGTCGGCGGGCACGGCGTGATCGAGCAGGTAGCGCCGGACGGCCTCGGAGTTCGCGATGATCCGGTCGGTGGCGCGGGCGAGAAGGCGGCCGAGCACCTGCTTGTAGCGCTCCTCCCAGACGTCGACGTTGCGCTCGGAGGCGAGCACGTGGGGCACTCCCGCGAGGCGCGCCGCGACACGGCCCCAGGTGTTGGCGCCCCAGAGGTAGGTCTGCACGATGTCGAAGCGCTCGCGCCGCATGAGCTTCGCGAGCCGCAGCACGAGTCCCGGGTCGGCCTTCAGGCTCTTCGGCTCGTGGATGACGCGCACGCCGAGAGACTCGATCTCCCGCGCCTTGGCGCCGTGGCGGAAGCAGCACACGATCGGGTCGAAGCGTCGACGGTCGATCCGGCGCACGAGTTCAAGGATCTGCTGCTCGGTGCCACCGATGTCCAGTTCGTCGATCAGGAAGAGGGTACGCAGCGGACGCGAGGGCTCCATGTCGCCGGCCGCGGCGGACCGCGGCCGAAGTTCCACCACGTTGCCCGGGCGGGCCTTCGCGGGGGCGGGCGCTCGCGTGGGTCCGTCCTTCACGCCGGTCGCCCCGGGGCGGCTGCATCGAGCCCGGCGATGCCTTCCTCGAGCCCGACGCGCGGCTCCCAGCCGAGGTCTTCCCGCGCACGACGGGTGTCGTAGCGAAGGCTCTCGGTCGCCCGTCGGAGCTTGTAGCGGGAGAGAGGAAGCGATCGCCCGGTGGCCCGGGTCGCGACCTCGCAGGCGAGCGCCACGGGCTCGAAGAGCAGCGGCCGCACGTACACGGGATCGAAGCGCGCGGCCCCGGCACGTCGCAGCAGGTCGAGGTAGCGCCCCTGCTCGAAGGTGCCGTCGACCACGTTGTAGGTGCCCCCGGCCTTGCCGCGCTCGGCCGCGAGCACGATCGCGTCGGCGGCATTGTCCACGTGCGTGAGCGGCAGGAGCGCGTCCGGGGACCCGACGACCATGCGGCGTCCCGACGCGCCGGGGACCGGCAGGACGAGACGGCCGAAGAACGGCGCCTGCTCGGCTCCCCACAGGATGCCGGGGCGCACGACGACGCACTCGAGCCCGGTCGCCCGGAAGTCCCGCACGAGCCGGTCGGACTCGGCCTTGGACCAGGCGTAGTCGCCGCGCTTCTCGATCTCCGGGTCGAGCGGGGTGTCCTCGGTGATCGGCGCGCCGGCGGCCGAGGCGCCGAAGATCCCGGCCGAGCTCACGTGGACGAGGCGTCGCACGCCGGCGCGCGCGGCGGCCTCGAGCAGGTGGCGGGTGCCCTCCACGTTGTCGCGGCGGAACGCCTCGCGCCCGCCACCTCCGCTCACCCGGGCGGCAAGGTGGTAGACGATGTCGATCCCCGCGAGCGCGGCATCGAGGGAGGCGGCGTCGTCGAGGCCGCCCCACGCGATCTCGCTCACCTCGGGCGGGATCCGCTTGCGATCGGTGCCGCGTCGCACGAGCGCGCGGAGCGGACGCCCCTCGGTGGCGAGCCGTCGCGCGAGGTGCCGGCCCAGGAACCCGGTGCTTCCGGTCAGGAGGTCCACGTGCGCTCTCCGTTCGCGTGCCCGTTGGCCGCGGCACTCGCGCTGGCCGCCGGCCGGGCGAGTTCGGACGACAGGACGTCCTCGACCAGGTTCAGGAGCCGGACGTTCTCGCGACCGGCGCCGCCGTCGACCGGCGGCGCCGCGCCGTCCTCGAGGCTCCGGTAGAAGCGCCGGATCGTCTCCCCGATGCCGGGGTAGAGCTTCATGCGGCGGGTGGCGACCCCGACCACGTTCTCGACCGTCCCCGCGACGAGCTGCGCGGCCGGCTCCATGTTCGACGCGAGCTTCGCGACCAGCTTGGGAAGCTTCGAGCGCACCCGCTCGGACACGATCGTCATCGTGTTCAGGTTGATCCGCAGCGTCGCCTTCGTCCCGTAGACGTTCAGGTGGTTCAGGTAGGGCTGGGCCGCCATCGAGAAGACGACGAAGCCGTAGGCGCGCTCGCCCTCGAGTTGCGCGCGCACCTCGGTGACCAGCGGGCTGCCCGCGTGTCCGGCCCGGCCCATCACCTGCGCGCGCCGGACCGGGCCGAGCAGGTGGCCGACGAGGTAGAACGGGTGGGGAGCGAGGTTGTAGAAGGGCGCGAAGGGGTTCTCGATCCGCCACTGCGCGGTCGCGCCTCCTCCGAGCTCCACCTGGTTCACGCCCTGGTAGCTCTCGACCGACACCACCTCGCCGACTTCCCCGCGCGCGACGCGGTCCATCGCGCGGCGGACGACCGGGTCGAACAGCCGGTTGTGATCGACGCACAGGCGCCGCCCGTTGGCGCGCTCGGCCGCGATCATCCGGTCGCAGTCGGCGACCCGCAGTGCCATCGGCTTCTCGACCAGCACGTTGGCCCCGCCCTCCATGGCGCGGACGGCGAGGTCCGCGTGGGTGGCCGGCGGCGTGACGACGTGCACGACGCTCGGCTCGACCTCGCGCAGCATCGCGTCGAGATCGGTGTAGCAGGCGGTGTCGATCTCCTTGGCCGCGGCGAGCTCCTGGGCCTTGTTCGGCACGGGATCGCAGAGCGCCACGACGGAGGCGTTCCGGATCCCCTTCACGAAGCCGAGGTGGGTCGCCGCGATGCTGCCCGCGCCGACGAGCGCGACGCGGTGGGTCTTGCCGTTGCTCATCGACTCAGCCGATCGCCGGCAGCCAGCGCCAGAAGTCGTTGTTGAGCGCGCAGCACTTCGCGCATTTCGGGAACAGGCGGCGCTTCTTCAGTGCGCGCCGGAAGGTCTGGTAGGCGTCGTTGTTCCAGATCTCCTTCACGCTCTTGTCGCGCACGTTGCCGAAGGCGACGTCGATCGAACAGGAGTAGACGTCGCCGTAAGGGCTGATGCGGAACGTCTTCCATGGGTAGAAGCACTTCTCGACGAAGGCGTACTCGTCGTCCAGGAAGCGGCGCTCCATCTGCTCGGGCGTCTCCAGCGGAGGCCCGAAGCCGATCGACATGCCGTACTCCTCGGCCTTCCGGATCGCCTTCTGCGACTCCTCGTACAGCACGTTCCCGTCGACCTGGCGGAGGTACATCGGCAGGTCCTGGTCCTCCTCCTTGTGGTGCACCGGGAGGGGTACGAGCTTCTCGGTCTCCGCGTTGTGTTCCGGGGTCGTGTAGAACATGTAGTCGAAGTCGACGGTGTCGACGCCCGTGTCCTTGAGCCAGTCGAGGACCTCGCTGTAGCGGTGCTGGTTGAGTGCGGAGATCGTCACGGTGATGCCGATCTTCGGCCGCTTCACCCCGAGTTCGCGCTTCGCGTCCTGCACGTTCTTGATGCCGTCGAGGAGCCGGCGAAAGCTGCCCTTGCCCCGGCGGATCTCGTCGTGGAGGTCGTCGGGCCCGTCGATCGAGATCGACAGCGCGTGAGGCTTGAGAGAGACCAGTCGCCGCGCCTCGTCGGGCCGCAGGAACCAGCCGTTCGTGTTGATGCACAGGTGGATGGGCGTCGTCCCGATGTGCTCGACGATCTCGAAGACGTCCTTGCGCAGGAAGACCTCGCCGCCGGTGATCGTCATGTCGGCGACGCCCATCTCCGCGATGTCGGAGATGACGCGCTTCACCTCCTCGGTGGAGAGCTCGGCCTGCTGGCGCGACTTGACGAACTCGGTGTCCGTCTTGTCGTGCATCATGCGCGGCAGGTCGAGCGGGCACATCTGGCAGGAGAGGTTGCACCGCAGCGTGAGCTCGAAGGTCACCGACTGGGGCGTGCCGGCGCGGCCGTTCCCGAGAAGGTAGGGAAGGTAGTACTTGTACGACTTCAGGTTGCTCTTGGTGATCCCGTGATCGCGGAGCCAGCCCTTCATGTCGTCGAGGACGGAGTTCTCGTCGTTCGTCATGGTCCGATGTACCCCCGGGGGGGCCTCCTTCGATCCGTCAGAGGAAGCGGCGCCCCGACCTTCGCAGCCGGAGCCCGTCCTCGCGGGTGGGAAACGAGTTGTAGGTGGCCTGCGAGCGGTCGTTCGGGAGCGTGTCGGTCTCTCCCCGCTCGAGGCGGTCGATCGCCTCGACGACGAGTCGAGCACCGGCCGACTTGGTCTTGGCGATGAGCGTGTCCTGGGTGTCCCCCGGTTCGATGGGGACTCGCTCCTGCAGCAGGATGGGGCCGTCGTCGAGCTCCTCGTTCATGTAATGAACCGTCGCGCCGGTCTCCTTCTCGCCGTTCACGAGAACCCAGAAGCTGGGAAGGCGCCCCCGGTATCGAGGCAGCAGGGCGCCGTGCACGTTCAGGCAGCCCATCTTCGGCAGCTCGAGGATGCCCTTCCTGAACTTCTGGCTCGCGTTCACGGAGAGGACCACGTCCAGGTCGAGCGCGCGGAGCCGGTCGAGGTAACCGGCCGCGTTGACGCTCGTCGTCTCGAGGATCGGGATGCCGTGGCGGCGCGCGACGGCCGCGACGGAGTGGACGCCGGGCAGCGGCAGGCTCTCGCCCAGGATTCCGAGGCCGCGCCGCCAGGCGTAGCGGACCGACTGCTTCAGGAACTGCGCCGGTCCGTAGAGTGCGAGATGGTCGCGCAGCGTGGAGGTCCACGTCTGCTTCGGCATGAGCGTCGGCAGGATCGTCATGCCGAGGACGCGCCCCGGCCGTGCGGCGAGGACGGTGTCGAGGAAGCGGGGCAGGAAGAGGCAGTCTTCCTGCGTCACCACGAACGCGCGCAACGGCGTTCCGCCTTCGCGGGCCCCGGAGCTCACGCGGCCTCCGCGGGCCGAGGGAGAAACCCCCGCTCTGCGAGCACCTCGCGCACGGGCGCGAAGTGGAAATCGGAGAGGAGACGGCGCAGCTTCCCCTCCATGGCGTCGAGATTCAGGTAGTGGGTGGAGAAGCCGCGTTTGCCGCGGGAGCGGATCTTCGGGTGGCCGGGATCGACCTCCCAGGGGTGCAGGTAGACCACCGCGGGCTCGCCGCCCCGGTTCACCTGCCGCATGCCCCAGCGCATGTAGGGGTACGGGAGCACGCGCAGGTAGGCTCCGCCACCGAGCGGCAGATTGCGGCCGGCGACCCTCGCGGTCGTCATCGGGAACTCGACGAGGCGCCGCCCGTGGTCCTCGTGGATGACGAACGGGAAGCGCCGAGCTCCCGGTACCCCGTAGAGAGCGTCCTGCACCGGGAAGACGCTCGAGTCGTACTCGAGCCCGGCGTCGAGCATCGCGGGCAGCGCCCACATGGACCGGGACGTGACGGAGAAGGAGGGAGCGCGGTACCCGGCGGGCGGACTGCCGGTGATCCGCTCGAGGATCGAGATCGAGCGGTCGAGGTCCCGCCGGAACCCGTCGGGACCGAGCTCGTAGACCAGCCGGTGGGCATGTCCGTGAGTCGCGACCTCGTGGCCGTCGGCGGCGATCTCCTCGACGAGCGACGGATGGCGTTCCGCGTTCCACGTGAGGACGAAGAAGGTCGCCTTGACGCGGAACTCGGCGAGCAGCCGGAGCAGCCGCCGCGTGCTCGCGACGACGCGGCTCTCGTGTCCATCCCAATCCTCCGGGCGGACCTGGTCCTCGAAGTCGGAGACCTGGAACCAGTCCTCCACGTCGATCGAGAACGCGTTCGTGACGGCCGAGGCCGGTCGGTCGGGCGTGCTCATCGGGGCCCCGCCTCTCCGGCCGCACCCGGTGCCCCCGACTCGAAGGGACGCTGTGCCGTCTGCCACTTGCCGAGCTCGGAACCGGTCAGGATCTTCCACCAGCCGAGCACCGCCGCGAGCGAGCCGATCCCGAAGTAGGTGGCGGGCGAGATGATCCGCATGAGCGGGCCGCCGCGCAGGACGAAGCCGAGCGGGACGCAGGCGTAGATGGCGAGCTGGGCGAGGAAGGCGAGCCGGTAGAGCATCCCGGGAGCGAGTGCCGAGCCGACCAGGATCATCGCGAGCCAGAGCGGCGTGAGATAGCGAAGGCCCTTGCGGGAGAGCAGCTCCCAGCCGACCAGCCATGCACGCCGTTCGACGATCTCCGGCCACACGAGCGCGATCCCGCGAATGCCGCGCCCGATGATCCGGGAACGGCGCTTGAGCTCGTCGCCGAGGTCGCGCGAGCCGGCCTCGTGGGAGAGCGCGCGCGGTTCGTAGACACAGAGGTGGCCCGCCGCCGCGACCCAGATCGGCTGGACCATGTCGTTGCAGACGTCGTTCGCAATCGGCCGGCAGAGGGAGCGGCGGACCGCGAAGATCGAGCCGTTCGCGCCGAGCAGGCTGCCGAGGCGGCTCTCGAGCCGCTTCTGCATCTGGTCGAGCTCCCAGTAGCGGTTGTAGCCCTCGGCGATCGCGTTGTCGTTGAAGTTCTTGTAGACGAGCTCTCCGCACACGCTGCCGACGCGCGGATCCGCGAAGGGACGGACGAGGTGACGGATCGCGTCGGGCCGGTACTGGCCGTTGGCGTCGGTGAACACGACCACGTCGCCCCGGAGGAGGGGGAGGACGTCGTTCAGCACGAGGTTCTTGCCCCGGTTCGGACGAAACGCGTGCAGGACGATGCCGCGGTCGGCGAAGCTCCGGGCGATCTCCTCGGTGCGGTCGCGGGAGCCGTCGGACGCCACGACGATCTCGAGCAGGTCCTTCGGGTAGTCGAGGGAAAGCGCGTTCTCGAGCTTTCGCGCGATCACCTCCTCCTCGTCGTAGGCCGAGATCACGAGCGACACCGAAGGCGTCGCGTCGCCGGCGATCTCGTCGCGCCGGCCCCGGATCCGAGCCAGCGCGCCCAGCGCGAGCGGATAGCCGACGTACTGGTAGACGAGCACGCCCACGGCGGTCCAGAAGAGGATCAGGCCGAGCATCGTCGCCTCCGTCCTCCCCTCACGCGACCCGCGCGGCGCGCAGCGTGGTTGCGGGGCCGGAGACGTCGACGCCGGCCCGGGCGAGTTCGGTGCGGTAGAGGCGGTCGATCGACGAGAGCATCGTCGAGAGATCGAAGTCGCGGCGCACGCGCGCCTCGGCCGCGGCGCCGAGGCGGGAGGCGAGGGCCGGGTCCCGCAGGATGCGCAGGACAGCGTCGGCAAGGGCCTGCGGGTCGCCCGGCGGGACGACCAGGCCGGATTCGCCGTCCCGGACGACCTCGGCGCTCCCGCCGGCCGACGTCGTGACCACCGGGCGGCCGAGCGCCATCGCCTCGAGGAGCGCGTTCGGCATTCCCTCGATGATCGAGGAGAGGAGGTAGCAGTCGAAGCCCGCGAGCAGTTCGGGGACGTCGCGCCGCTGGCCGAGGAAGCGCACCGTGTCCTCGAGGCCGAGCTCGCGGGCGAGAGACTCGAGCTCGGCGCGCTGCGACCCTTCGCCGACGACGTCGAAGCGGACGCCCGGCACCGCGTCGCGCACGATCGCGGCGGCGCGAAGCGCGTGCTGGTAACCCTTCTTCCAGCCGAGGCGTCCGACCATGCCGACGACCGGCGGGCGTTCCCCGGCCGGGGGCTGCGTGGCCGGCGCGCCGGGTCGACGGGGAAGCGCCACCCCGTTGGGGATCTGCACCATCTTCTCGCGCGGGCACCACTCGTGTTCGGCCACGAGCTCTCCGACCGGGGTCGCGTTCACGGTCACGCGGTCGGCGAGGCGGTTCGAGAGCGCCGCGGCGAGGCGGCGGTCGACGCGGTCGTAGCGGTCGAGGCTCCGCTTGCTCACCAGCGTGACGGGGCGCCGCCCGAGGCGCCCGGCGAGTGCTGCGAGCAGGTTGCCCTCGAAGAGGTAGCCGTGGACCACCGCGACGTCCCGGTCGCGAAACTCCCGGGCCACCCGCGCTGCGGCGGCGAGGGTGCGGGGCGACACGAGCGTCCTCTCGATGCCGAAGCTCCGGACGGGCACGCCTTCCTGCTCGAAGACCGGTGCCAGGTCGCCGGGCCGCGCGCTCGCGGTCCACATTTCCGGCTGCCAGACCTGGCGGTCGAGGCCGCGGACCAGCTGGAGCAGGTGGGACTGGGCGCCGCCGACCTGCAGGTGGTCGACGATGTAGGCGACGCGGGTCACTCGACCGGCCTCTTGCGGTAGAGCGCCCTGCTCGCCGCGCGGCGGGCCGCCGGGGTGTTCGCGGTGACGCCGGGGAGGGCACGAGCCTTCAGTTCCTCGTCGAGTGCCCAGCGCGAGAGCACGATCGTGAAGGCGACGATGAAGTAGATGTGCACCTCGAGCCACACGTCGGCGAAGATCGAGAAGAACAGGAGCAGGACCACGTAGAGGTTCAGGAAGTCGGGGAGGTCGGGGAGGACCGGGTGCTTGACGTACTTTTCCCGCAACCGCTGCACCCGCCCGAACACGAACGCGAACAGAGTCAGGTAAGCGATCGTCGTGAAGATCCCGCCCTCGGCCCACGACCAGACGTAGGAGTTGTGCGGCGGCTTGTAGGAGCCGTGCATGTACATGTTGAACCAGCGGAAGTTGCCGAGGCCGACGCCGAAGACCGGATAGTGTCCGATGATCGAGAGCGCGTCCTCGAGCGTGGCGACGCGCTGCTCGGTGGAATGGGTGCCCTCGCTGCGAGCCTGGGGGGCGAACGGGTTCAGGTTGAGCAGTCGCTCCCGGCTGCTCTCCGGAAGCACGAAGAAGAAGACGAGGACACCGAGGATCAGTCCCGCGATCGAGCCCACGATCTTCCACTGCCGCGGGACCTGGTTGCCGCGCATGAGCGTGAGCCCGACGATCCCGAGGCCGATGAAGCCGCTCCGGGAGGCGCTCAGGAGCACGAGGGGGACGCAGGCGACGGCACCGAGCACCGAGCCGATTCGCAGCAGGGGAGATTTGGCGACGTGGGCGAGGTAGAGGAACAGCCCGATGCCGACGTTGACCATGAACGCGAAGCGGTTCGCGTTCTGGGCCCAGCCGACGAGTTTCGACGTGATGCGGCCGTCCGAGGTGCCGCGGGCGATGTCCATGCCGATGCTGGGGACCACCGCGACGATGCAGAGGGCGAAGACGATGAGGACCGTCCGGAGCTGCTTCGGCTCGCGGATCCAGTTCACGAAGAAGATCGTGAAGACGATGCGTGAGACGAGCTCGAAGAAGAAGCGCGGCGTGACGTTCTCCTCCCCGTAGTTCCCGGCCGCGCCGCGCGCGTGCGCGATCTTGGGCAGCATGTGCTTCACGTTGGGCAGGAAGAAGATGCTCAGGACCCACGTGAGGAGGAGCAGTCCGGCGATCACGAAGAGCATGCGGATCTCCGGCTCCCGCATGAACCAGTAGTCGCCCTCGCGGTACAACTGGATCGCCATCACGGCGAGCAGGGTCATCCCGATCAGGTTGTTGATCGTGAACGGCCCGATGCCTCGAAGCGCCGCCGGGTACGAGACCAGCATCGTGCTCATGATGACGAGCAGCCCGACGTGGGGTCGGTAGAGGACGATCGTTCCGGCCATGAGCAGGAACGTGACGATCGATGCCCGCAGGAGCGCCTTGTCGGACACGAGGGTGGCGATGCCGAGGCCGATCGCTGCCACGGCCAGGGCGATGAGCACCCACGGTGGCGCGGTGGGTGCCGGGGCGGCCCGCCGCAGGGAGAGGCGCGGAGGTCCCGACGCGGTCGTCATGCTCCCATCTTCCCGCGCTCGATGTCGAGCGTGAACTCGGGCATGGCGCCGTGGCGACGGTAGATGCCGATGCGCTTCAAGGCGAGGAGGTCGTCGCCCGGCAGGACGCTGCCGGTGACGGAAGTCGTCGAGGAGTCGAAGCCGGCCTCTCGGACGATCGACTTCACCGACTCCGTCAGGTGCGCGCTGCCGCGGCCGTTGGGATACGAAAAATGGCGGACCCGCCCGACGTGCGAGGCGAGTTCGTCGCGCGAGCCGAAGA
>JAFMJW010000144.1 GCA_017853315.1 Alphaproteobacteria bacterium | reverse complement strand
CGTCGGACTCCGAGATCGTGGAATGCACGCGCTGTCCGCGGCTGCACGCCGGTTGCCCCGGCGAGTGCATGCCCCTCCCGCGACGGGCGCCGAGCCGGCCCGAGACCCTGGCCAAGCTCGTGCGCGAGGAGGCGGAGCCCTTCGACGACCTCGAGTCCGCCGACCTGGGGCCACTGCTCGAACGCATCGGTGACGCGCGCGTCGTGTGTCTCGGCGAGGCGACGCACGGGACTTCCGAGTTCTACCGACTGCGCGCGCGCATCACGCGGGAGCTGGTCGAGAAGAAGGGATTCGGCCTCGTCGCGGTGGAGGCCGACTGGCCCGACGCGGCGCGCGTGAACCAGTGGGTGCGCCCCTCGCTCGAAGGCCGGCCCCGCGTCGGACCGGAGCACCCGGCATTCTCGCGCTTCCCGACCTGGATGTGGCGCAACCACGAGGTGCTCGAGTTCACGTCCTGGCTCCGCGAGCACAACCTGCGCGTCCGCGGCGACCGTCCGGAGGTCGCCTTCCACGGGCTCGACCTCTACAGCATGTTCGCCTCGATCCGCTCGGTCCTCGACTTCCTCGACGCGGTCGACCCGGAAGCGGCGTCGGTCGCCCGGCAACGCTACGCCTGTCTCACGCCCTGGGAGAGCGATCCGCACGCCTACGGCAGCGCGGCGATCACCGGCCGCTACCGCGTGTGCGAGGAGGAGGCAGTCGCGATGCTGCGCGACATCCTCGCGAATCGGCTCGCCTACTCCGAGCAGGACGGCGACCGCTTCCTCGACGCTTCGCGAAACGCGACGCTGGTCGCCGCCGCCGAGCGCTATTACCGTACGATGTACTACGGCGGCGACGCCTCCTGGAACCTGCGCGACCGTCACATGTTCGACACGCTGGTGTCGCTGCTCGAGTCGAGGGGCCCTGCTTCGAAGGTGGTGGTCTGGGAGCACAACTCCCACCTCGGCGACGCGCGCGCGACCGAGATGGGCGTGCGCGGGCAGTTGAACGTCGGCCAGCTCTGTCGCGAGACCTTCGGCGACGGCTGCTACCTGGTCGGCTTCGGCACCGACCGCGGCACCGTCGCCGCCGCGCACGACTGGGACGGGCCCCTCCACGCGATGCGCGTCCGCGACTCCCACCCGGAGAGCTACGAGCGGCTGTGCCGCGACTCGGGCGTCCCGGCCTTCCTGCTCGCGCTGCGCGACCCGCGGCGCCCCGAGGTCCGCGTGGAACTCGCCCCGCCGCGCCTCGAGCGCGCGATCGGGGTCGTCTACCGGCCGGATTCGGAACTCCAGAGCCACTACTTCCGCGCGTCGCTGCCGCTGCAGTTCGACGAGTGGATCTGGTTCGAGGAGACGCGGGCGGTCCACCCGATCCGCCCCGTCGAGGCGCGCGCGTTCGACCGTGGCCACCCGATGGCGGCCTGAGGAGGAGGGGAGGATGGTCGCGATGTTCGGATCTTCCATGGCGGCGACGATCGACCCGGCGGCGCCCGCGCTGTCGCGGCTCGCGAGGCTCGAGGAGCAGGGGGTCTGGCCCAACGGGGCCCGGCACCTCGGGATCGACGCGATCGGCGTGCTCGTGCTGGTCGGGCTCGCCCGCTCCGAGCAGGAGCCGGCCTGGCTCGACCGCGCGGAGGCGCTGGTCCACGAGGTCGACCGCGTGCTGCGCCGTCGGCGCGGCTACCGGGCGGGCGAGGGCGCGCTGCGGGACGTCCAGAGCTTTCGCGAGCTCACGCTCTGGATCCTCGCGCTGAAGACGCTCGGCGAGGAGCGCCCGGCCTGGGCGAACCGCGCGCTCGAGGTGGTGCGCGAGGTGCACCGGTCCTTCGTCGCGCCGGGACTCGGCGTCCACGCCCGCCGCGGAGAGGACCTCGACCAGGCCCGGGCCGACGGCGGCTTCGGCCGCCTCGACGCCTTTCGCGGCGCGGTCGTCTGGCGGCTCGTCGATCCGATCGCCCTCGCCGAGGAGATCGGCGAGATGGACCGGCTCGTGCAGGCCGCGTGTGCCCGGCTGCGCATCGACCGCGACGTGACGGCGGGCGCGGCGCTCTGGCTCTCGCACTTCTTCCCCGACGAGTCGTGGTCGCGGCTCCTCTTCGACCGGTCGATGGGCGTGCTCGATCGCATCTGGATCGAATCGGAGGGCTTCTTCGCCCGCAGCCCCCACGCCCGGAACTCGCGTCGGGCGATCGGCAACTACGCGATCACGCTGGGACTCCAGTCGCACGGCCTCGAGCCCGAGCGCGTCGATCGCGCGCACCGGTACTGGGAGACCGAGCGCTGGCGCGGCGCCGACCGGGGGATCGCGCCCCAGGTCATGGCCTGCGCCGCCCACTTTCCCGACGGGATGATCCGCCCCGCGATGTCGCGGGCGACGGGCGTCCCGGATTCGTTCCCGGCCCCGTGCCTCCGGATCGCGCCGGCCGCGCTCAGCGCTGCGGGTGCTCGGTGATGCCGAACAGCACGAACTGGGTGTCGAGGCCGCGGTTGTCCTCGTAGATGCCGGCGTTCGACATGTGGCGGTAGCGGTACTCGACCATGAGCGCGAAGCGCTTGGTCACGAAGGCCTCGATGCCGATGCCGAAGAGTTCGTCGAACTCGAAGGGCCCGCCGGTGCGCACGCCCTGGAGCGAGGTGTACATCACGCCGAGCCCGCCCTGCAGGTAGGGCACGAACTGCTGGCCCTGGTCGTAGGCGAGCCGCAGGCTGATCGGGTTCACGCCGATCTCGAAGGCCGAGGTGTACGGGCTGTGCGTCCCGCCGGTCCACGCCTCGAGCACGTACTGGAGGTCGAGGTTCCAGCGGAGCAGCGGCTTGTCGAGCCAGTCGGGGAACGACCAGCCGACCTGGCCGTAGAACGGGATGACGCCGGTCTGGCGCTGCTTCGACCAGCCGTAGCCGATCTTGAGCCCCCAGTGCTGGATGCCGTGGCGGGAGACGCTGCCGTCGGCGGCCGTACCCGGCGGGCGCAGCGTCACGTCGGGGACTTCCATCGTCGTCGCGGTTCCTGCCGGCGGCGCGACGACTTCCGCCGCCGTGGTTCCCGCGGCGGGCGCGACGAGCGGGTCGGCGGCACGCACCGCTGCGCTCGGAGCGAGGAGCAGGGCGCAGCCGACGGTCGCGGCGAGCGCCCGGGCGGCGCGTCGCGCGCCGCCCGCGCGACGCGTGGCGGGAGCGGGGCGGCGGGACACGACCTCGACGCGTTCGATCATCGCGCAGGCCTACATGGGCCGGGCCCGCAGGGCAATCGATCCGTCCCGGGGATCGGATCGTGGCGTTCGCGCGTCCGGCGGGATAAGAGCGGGACCGCGGAGAACGCATCGGCATGGACGCGAGAAGACCGGGAGACGTCGAGACGGGCGAGCGCGCGGGCGCCGTCGCCGGCGGCTGGCACCCGTCCCGGTTCGGCCACGGCGTGCCGTTCGAGATCGGCGAGTGGCTTGCCTTCGCGGTCAGGCGCGTCTCGGGCGCGGAGTGCCCGCTGCGCGACCTGCTCGCGAGCCAGGAACTCTTCGCGGCCTGCGAGGGATACCCGGCCGTCTCGGAACTCGCGCTGGTGCGGTACCTCGAGGTCCTGGGCGTCCGCCGTCGCGGCGCGACCTTCCAGGACCTGCGGATCTACGCCGAGATCCCTCCGATGCGGCTCCTGACGAGGCTCGAGATCTACGGCTTTCGCTTCGCCGCCCGCGACGGGGAGCTCGCCTGGCGCGCCCCCGCGGTGGTCACCGACCTCGAGCGCCGCGTGATCGAGCGCCACCGGGCCGACCTCGCCGCCGCGGTGCACCGGATCGAGGAGCACCGCGAGGCGCTGCGCGGCCGCCGTACGAGCGACCCGCTGGTCTGTCCCCGCGGCCTGCCGCTGCGAGCCGCCTGAGTCCCGCGGGCGGGTCCTCGCCGGGACCGGGGGCGCTGCCCCTCCGGCTCCCGATCTGCTAGGGGGCCGGGGCGGGGTCGGTCGAGACCCCGGGGCACCGGGGCATGGACCGCCAGCAGATGATCGCCTCCCTCGACGGGGGCCCGTGGGACGTGGTGGTCGTGGGCGGGGGCGCGACCGGGCTCGGCGTCGCGGTCGATGCCTGCACCCGGGGCTACCGGACGCTGCTGCTCGAGCGCGCCGACTTCGCGAAGGCGACCTCGAGCCGCTCGACCAAGCTCGTGCACGGCGGCGTCCGCTACCTCCAGCAGGGCAACGTCTCGCTCGTCCTCGAGGCCCTGCGCGAGCGCGGCCTGCTCGTGCGCAATGCGCCCCACCTCGTGCAGGATCTCGCCTTCGTCGTGCCGCGCTACCGGTGGTGGGAGGGGCCCTTCTACGGCATCGGGCTGAAGCTCTACGACCGGCTCGCGGGAAAGCTCAACATCGCGCCGTCGCGACTCCTCGACCGGGAGCAGACGATCTCGCGCATTCCGAACGTCGCCCGGGAGTCGCTGCTGGGCGGAGTGGTCTACCACGACGCGCAGTTCGACGACGCCCGCATGGCGCTGGCGCTGGCCCGCACGGCGGCCGACCACGGCGCCTCGCTGCTGAATTACGTCCGCGTGACGGGACTCCTGAAGGAGGCCTCCGGCGCGGTCTCGGGCGTGCTCGCGACCGACGAGGAGACCGGGCGCTCCTGGGAACTGCGGGCCCGGGTCGTCGTGAACGCGACCGGCGTCTTCTCCGACGAGGTCCGGCGCATGGACGACCCGGCGCTGCCGGGGATGATCGCGCCGGCGCAGGGCGTCCACCTGGTGCTCGACCGCAGCTTCCTCGCCGGCGACACCGCGATCATGGTGCCGCACACCGACGACGGCCGGGTGCTGTTCGTGATCCCGTGGCAGGACCGTGTGCTCGTCGGCACGACCGACACCGAGGTGCCGCGCGCCGACATCGAGCCCCGCCCGCTCGCGGAGGAGATCGGCTTCATCCTGCGCAACGCCGCACGCTACCTCGAGAAGGATCCCGTCGAGGCGGACTGCCTCTCGGTGTTCGCCGGCCTGCGCCCGCTCGTGCGCGAACAGGAGCCCGGCCCGCGCCCGCGGGGGCGCCTGCGGGGCCGCTCGCAGCCCGGGCACAGCAAGTCGATCTCGCGCGAGCACGCGGTGCTCGTCTCGGAGTCGGGACTCGTCAGCGTGGTCGGCGGCAAGTGGACGACCTACCGCAAGATGGCGCAGGACACGGTCGACGACGCGGTCGCCGTGGGGGGGCTTCCCGAGCGCGCCTGCGTGACCGAGAAGCTGCGGCTCCACGGTTGGCTCGACCGCGCGGATCCCGCGCTGCCGCAGGCCTCGCACCTGCGATCCTACGGCTCCGACGCGGCCGCGCTCGAGACCTTCCTCGACGAAGGGCCCGGCCGCCGGCAGCTGCTGCACCCCCGGCTTCCCTACGTCGCGGGGCAGGTCGCGTGGGCGGCGAGGTTCGAGATGGCGCGAACGGTCGAGGACGTGCTCGCGCGCCGCATGCGCGCGTTGCTTCTCGACGCGCGAGCCGCGATCGAGTGTGCGCCGCGGGTCGCCGACATGCTGGCCGCGGAGCTCGGCCGGGACGAGCGGTGGGCGGAAGAGCAATCCGAGTCGTTCCGCGCGCTCGCCGAGGGCTACCTGCCGCCGGGCTCCGGCGCCGCGGGGACCCTCGGCGCCGCCGCGGCCTGCTGAGCGTTCGCGCCGAACGGCAGGAGCGGCAGGTCGATGCGCTTCCCCCGTCTCTTCTCGCCGTTGCGGATCGGACCGGTCGAGGCGCGCAACCGGATCGTCTTCGGCGCGCACTTCACGATGTTCTCCGAGCCTTCCCCGACCTGGGGCGAGCCGGGGCACTTCGGCGAGCGGCTGGGCCGCTACCTCGCCGAGCGCGCGGCGGGCGGAGCCGGCGTCGTCGTCGCGGGCCAGGCGCAGGTGCACCCGACGACGGCCTACCAGATGCCGAACAACGCGACGGCCTGGGACGACGAGGCCGTGCCCCACTTCCGACGACTCGTCGACGCGGTCCACCGCGAGGGCTCGCTCGTCTTCCTGCAGCTCGCGCACAACGGCGGGGTGAACCAGGGCACCTGGTCGCGGCTGCCGGTGTGGACCGCGTCGGACGTGCCGAACTCGCTCGAGGCCGGCAAGCCGATGGCGCGCGAGGACATGGACGACCTGCTCGCCCACTTCGCGCGCTCGGCGGCGAACGCGGCCGAGGGAGGCTTCGACGGGATCGAGATCCACGCGGCGCACGGGTACCTGCTCCAGGAGTTCCTCTCGCCGCGCAGCAACCGTCGCGACGACGAGTACGGAGGGCCGGTCGAGAATCGCCTGCGTTTCCCGGTCGAGGTCGTCGCGGCGGTGCGACGCGCCGTCGGTCCCGGGGTCGCGGTCGGCGTCCGCATCGTGGGCGACGAGGAGAGCCGGGAGGCCGGCGCACTCGACCGCGAGGCCTGCGCGGAGATCGCGGTGCGCCTCGCCGCGACCGGCCTGGTCGACTTCCTGAACGTGAGCGTCGGGCTCTCGGGCGTCGGCATGGTGCGCCCGATGTACGCACCGCACCTGTGCGCGGTGCCCGCCGCGCGCGCGGTACGCGAGGCGCTCGCTCGCGTGGAGCTGCCGCGCGTGCCGGCCGGGGGCGCCGCGGGGGGGGCGCGCGTGCCGGGCCCGCCGCCGGTGTTCGCGGCCCACCGCATCCTCCTCCCCGAGGAGGCCGAAGGGATCCTCGAGCGCGGCGAGGCGGACGCGGTGCAACTCGTGCGCGCGCTGATCGCCGACCCGGACTGGCCGGCGAAGGCGCGCTCGGGGCGAGCCGGCGAGATCCGGCGTTGCACCGGCGTGAACCAGGGATGCTACGGCAACCTCACCCAGGGACTGCCGATCTCCTGCGTGACGAACCCGGTCGTCGGCCACGAGGACAGGCTCGGCGCCGGCACGCTGCAACCCGCGGTGCATCCCCGCCGCGTCGTCGTGGTCGGCGGCGGGCCGGCCGGCCTCGAGGCGGCCTGGGTCGCGGCCGCCCGCGGCCACCGCGTCGTGCTGCTCGAGCGCGAGGCGCGACCCGGCGGCAAGATCCCGCTCGCCGCGAGCCTGCCCGGGCGCGAGGAGATCGCGGACCTCGCGCGGTGGCGGATCGGCGAGTGCGAGAGGCGAGGCGTCGAGATCCGCTGCGGCGTCGCGGCCGACGCCGACCTCGTGCTCTCGCTCGCGCCCGACGCGGTGGTCGTCGCGACCGGCGGGATCGCGACCCGCGACGCGGCGTCCAAGGTCCACCCGATGCCGGTGCCGGGATGGGAGCGGCCGAACGTGCTGGACCACGAGTCGGCGCTGCGGCGCGCGGACGAGCTCGGGCGGCGCGTGGTCATCCTCGACGTGGTCGGCCACGTCGAGGGGATCGGACTCGGCGAGATCCTCGCGCGCTCGGGCCGCGACGCGACCCTCGTCACGCCGATGGCCTCCCCGATGGCGCTCGACCGCGAGACCGCCGCCTACGCGCTGCCGCGCGCGGTGCAGGCCGGACTCGCCTGGCGGCCCAACACGGTTCTCGCCTCGATCGGCGAGCGCGAGGTCGTGCTGGTCGACGTGTTCTCGCGCCGCCCCGAGCGCATGGCCGACGTCGACCACGTCGTCGTGCGCACGCACGGTCGGCCGGACGACGCGCTCTTCGCGGAGCTGCGGCGGCGCGCGCCGGCGCTCGACGCCGTCCGCGTGGGCGACGCGCTCGTGCCGCGCTGGGCCGATCGCGCGATCGCCGACGGTCACCTGGCGGGTCGGCGCCTCTGACGCCTGCGGCCGCGTCGCCCCCGCCGCCCGAGCCCGTCGGGAGCCCGTCGATGCGTTCGCGACCGCTTCAGGCAGGGACCGGGGCGTCGAAGCGCGCGTGCTGGCGCCCCATCCACACGCACAGCAGCGCTCGCCGCGGCAGACCGAGCGAGCGCAGCTCGTCCGCGATCGGGTGGGCGCCGAGCTCGAGGGTCGCGCCGCCGAGCGAGAAGCCGACCTCGGAGGACCCCGACGTGAACGTCGTGCGGTGGAGCCGGCCGTCGATCTCGGTGAAGGTCGTCATCGGTGCGTCGGGCAGCGTGCGCGTGCCGCCGCGGGGCACCGAGAGCGCGAGGACGCGTCGTCCGTCCATGTCGAGGCGGCAGGTACGGAGAGCGCCCGCGTCCTCGAACTCGATGCGCTCGACGCTCTTCGGGAAGCCCCAGACGCCGCTGCCGGCGTCGCAGGTGAACGACTGGTCGACCGGCAGCTTCCAGATCCAGGTCGCGAGACCGCCGCGCAGGAAGTCGATCGCGTCGCCGAGCCACGGAACCGGCAGCGTGGCCCGCTCGCCCGCGCGCCGGACGAAGAAGGCCATCGAGACCTCGCCGTAGTCGCCGAGGTCGTTGTCGCGGTAGTCGATCGCGGCGAGGCTGAACAGCGTGCGCCCGGGGAGCACCTCGACGACCTCGAGCCCGGCGGGGACGAGGCGGCGCGCCGGGGCCGACGGCACGAGCCAGGTGACCGCGGCCGACGACGCGTCGCGCACGACCACCGGCATCTCGACGACCCGTCCCTGCACGATCCAGCGGCCCGGGCCGTCGGGGATCGCGGCCCGCGTCGGGGCGCCGGACGCGCCCCGGGACGGGGGAGGGGGAGCGGTGGTCGCGGCGGTGCTCATCGTCTCGTCCCTCCTCGCGTCGTGGCCGTCAGGCGCCGGCAGTTCCGCGGCCCGCGTCGTAGTCGCGGCGGCCGGCCGCCCCGGGCCCGTCGCCCGCGACTTC
>JAFMJW010000143.1 GCA_017853315.1 Alphaproteobacteria bacterium | reverse complement strand
CGCGGCCGCGGTCGAGCTCGAGGATCCAGCCCGCGACGTTGTCGAGGAAGTAGCGGTCGTGGGTGACGGCGACGACCGTGCCCTTGTACTCGGAGAGGAAGCGCTCGAGCCACGCGACCGACTCCGCGTCGAGGTGGTTCGTCGGCTCGTCGAGCAGCAGCAGGTCGGGCGACTGCAGCAGGAGCCGGCAGAGCGCGACGCGGCGGCGCTCGCCGCCGGAGAGGTGGACCGTGCCCTCGTCGGCCGGCGGGCAGCGCAGCGCGTCCATCGCGACGTCGAGCGTACGGTCGAGCTCCCAGGCGTTCGCCGCCTCGATCTTGTCCTGCAGGTCGGCCTGGCGGGCGAGCAGCTTCTCCATCTGCTCGTCGCTCATCGGCTCGCCGAGCTTGTTCGAGACCTGCTCGAACTCGTCGAGCAGCGCGCGGATCGGGGCGACGCCCTCGGCGACGATCTCGCGCACGGTCTTGTCGGGATCCAGCGCCGGTTCCTGCGGCAGGTAGCCGACCGTGTACCCCTCGCCGAGCCGGGCCTCGCCGGAGAACTCGCGGTCGAGCCCGGCCATGATCCGCAGCAGCGTGCTCTTGCCGGAACCGTTCAGGCCCAGCACGCCGATCTTCGCGCCGTGGTAGAAGGACAGGTTGATGCCGTCGACCACGACCCGGTCGGGCGGGTAGACCTTGCGCAGGTCGCGCATCGTGAAAATGAACTGGGCCATCCCTTCCCGATAGCGGACGGCGCGCGAAAGCGGGAGGGACGCGCGCGGGCGCGCGGACGGCGGCCGGAGCACGGCGCCGCTTGCCCTGCCCCGGGGTCCGCGGGCTAGGCTCCGGCGCGATGCCCACCGGCGACCCCGGCCGAACCCCCGTCGGACGCGCCGCTCTCGCGGGGCTGCTCGCGGCCCTCGTCGTCGCCGTCTTCTGGCCCGCACGCGGCTTCGAGTTCCTGCGCTTCGACGACCCGATCTACGTGACCTCGAACCCGCTCGTGCAGGGCGGCCTCTCCTGGTCGTCGATCGCGGGCTCGTTCCTACCCCGCGACGGCAACCTGGTCCCGCTCACCTGGATCTCCCTCGCCGCCGACGCCTCGCTGCGCGGCACGGCCCCGGGCGGCTTCCACGAGACCAACGTGCTCCTGCACGCGCTCGCGGCGGCGCTGCTCTTCGTCTTCCTGCGCTCCGCGACCGGCGCGACCGGCCGGAGCTGGGTCGTGGCCGCCCTGTTCGCGCTCCACCCGCAGCGCGCGGAGTCGGTGGCCTGGATCTCGGAGCGCAAGGACGTGCTGTCGGCGGTGTTCGCCTTCGCGACGATGGCGGCATGGGTTCGCTGGACCCGCTCCGGTCGCACCGTCGACCGCGTCGCGGCCGGGGCCCTGCTCGCGGCAGGGCTGCTCGCCAAGCCCATGCTCGTGACGGTTCCCGTCGTCCTGCTCCTGCTCGACTTCTGGCCGCTC
Organism: Alphaproteobacteria bacterium; assembly: GCA_017853315.1. Taxonomy (GTDB): domain Bacteria; phylum Desulfobacterota; class Binatia; order UBA12015; family UBA12015; genus REEB422. The sequence continues at coordinate 7,350 of JAFMJW010000143.1, read as the reverse complement.
GGCCGACTCGCGCCGGAGAGGCCGCTCGGCCCGCCGCTCGGGGAGCGCGCGCGGGAGAAGCTCCCGCTCCTCGCGCTCGCGCTCGCCGCCGGCGTGGCGGCGATCCTCGCCCAGCGGGCGCGCGGGGCCACCCGGGCGAGCGATCTGATTCCGCTCGGCGAGCGCGTCGCCAACGCAGTCCACTCCACCGCCTGGTACGTCGCGAAGACGGCCTGGCCGTCCGGCCTCTCGTTCTTCTACCCCTTCGAGCCGGTGCCGGCGGCGACGGCGCTCGCGTGCGCCGCCGCACTCGCGGTCGCGACGGCGGTCGCGGTGGCGTCCTGGCGAAGGCGCCCGTACCTCGCGGTCGGCTGGTCCTGGTACCTCGTGATGCTGCTGCCCGTCGCGGGCGTGCTGCAGGTCGGCGAGCAGGCGCGGGCCGATCGCTACACCTACCTGCCGTCGGTCGGCCTGCTGCTCGCCTCCACCTGGCTGGTGCACGACCTGCTGCGGGGAACGTCCGCCGGCCGCCGCCTGGCCGCGGCCATCGCGGTCGCCGCCGTCACGGCCGGGGCGATCTCGACCCGCGCCGAGATCGGGCACTGGCGCGACGACCGGTCGCTGTACGCGCGCGCGCTGCAGCGCGACCCGGGCAACCACAAGGCGCACTACCTGCTCGGCCTCGCGGAACGGGACGCGGGGCGCGACGCCGAGGCGATCGCCCACTTCGAGGCCGCGCTGCGCTCCCGGCCCACGTGGGCCGATCCGCGGCTGGGCTGGGCGAACCTTCTGCTGCGCCGCGGGCGCGCGGACGACGCGCTGCCCGTTCTCGCGGAGGCGGCCAGGCGAGCGGACGCGACGCCGCAGCTGCTGAACACCTACGGCCTCTGCCTGCTCGCGACCGGTCGCACGGCGGACGCCGAGGGCTTCCTGCGACGCGCGGTCGAGGCCGACCCCGGGTACACCAACGCGCGCTTCCACCTGGGCGACGCGCTCGCCGCCCGGGGCGACCTCGCGGCCGCGGTCGAGCAGTGGCAGGCGGTCGCGCGCCTCGACCCGCGCGACGCGGACGTGCGCCTGAAGCTCGGGCTGGCGCAGGCCGAACTCGGTCGCGCGGGGGACGCGGTCGCGTCGCTGCGCGACGCGACCCGGCTCGCACCCGGCTCGGCCGAGGCGCACTACTCGCTCGCGGTGGCCCTCCACGGCGCGGGCGACCGACCGGGCGCGAGGCAAGAGATCGACGAGGCGATCCGGCTGCGGCCCGACTGGCGGCGCGCGCGCGGGTTCCGCGAAGGGCTCGACACCGGCACGTTTCCCGGGCCGGACTCGTTCGGGGACTGAGAGCGGCGCTCAGGGCGTGGCGGGTGAGGGAGCGGCGCCCTCGCCCGTCGCGGGCGCGGGCTGGGCCGCGGGAGCGGGGGGCGCGGGCTGGGCCGCGGGAGCGGGGGCCGCCGCCTCGGGAGCCGGAGCCTCGGCCTCGGCGGCCTCCGCTCCCGCGCCCGCGGCCGCGTCGCGCGCGCGGATCTCGTCGGCCAGCGCGATGATCTGCCGCGGCGTCTTGCCCTCGAGCCGGGCATGGATCTGCTCCCACTGCTCCGGCTTCACCTTCATGAGCGGCACCGGCGGCTTCACCGTGTCGGCCATGACGACGATCGTCGCTTCCTGCAGCCGCTTCGCCTCCTCCTCGGAGAGCGATTCCTTCAGCTTCTCGACCGTCTTCGCGAAGGACTCGGGGTCCTTCATCTCGACCCGCGGGGAGTTGCAGGCGAGCACCGTCGCCGCGCAGAGGAGACGAAGGAGGAGTCGCCCCGGGAAGGGGCCGTGCGCGATCGTCGTGTCCATGTCGGTCCTCGCAGCGGCTCTCGCCGAGCCGGTCGTGTCGCAGGATAGCCAGCGCCCGCGGGGCGGTCTATACCCGGCGCGACCGCCGTGCGGCGCGCGCCGCGCCAGGCTCGACCCGGGTGGCGGAGGAACGAAGGCGAACCCGAGATGGCCGGCCGCGAGCGAAGCCGGGGGGCTCCCCGGGACGACGATCCCGCGAGCACCGGTGCGCGCCGCGCCTGGCCGCGCATCGCGGCGGCGCTGCTGTGCCAGGCGGCGACGGTGGCCTGGCTCACCTGGCCGCTCCCGGCGATGGTCGCGACGCACCTCGCCGACACGACGCTCGCCTGCCGCTTCGACGCGCTGCTGACGGCGTGGGCAGGCGCCTGGGAGACGAGTTCGCTGCTGCACTCGCCGCGCCGCCTGCTCGACGCGAACATCTACCACCCGGCCCCGCACGCGCTGCTCTACGCGGAGATGGCGCTCGGCGCGCTCGTCCTCTTCCTGCCCGCGTTCGCCGCGACCGCGAACCCCGTCCTCGCGACCAACGCGCTGCTGCTGGGCGGCACGACGCTCACGGCGGCCGTCCTGCACGCGGTGGTCGACCGGTGGACCGGGTCGTTCGCCGCGGGACTGCTCGCCGCGTGGACGTTCCTGCTGACGCGCTGGACGCTGTGGGAGTTCCTGCCGACCGCGCCCAGCTACGCGGTCCTGTTCTGGCTGCCGGTGATCGCGTGGCTCGCGGCCCGCCGCGACCGCGGCCGCCCCGGCACCGCGCTCCTCTCGCTGCTGCTCGTCCTGCAGGGACTGGTCTCGGTCGTCTACCTCGCGGGCGCGGCGATGGTGCCGACGGCGCTGCTCGGGACGGCGCGGCTGGCACGGCGGTCGACGCGCGCGGACGGGGCCCGGCTGCTGTGCGCGGTCGCGTGCGCGGCGGTCCTGCTCGCACCCGCGTGGGCGGCGCTGCTGCGCGTGCGCGACGACAACCCGCGGCTCGCCGAGCAGACCTTCTGGCGCTCGCCGGCCGCGCATGCGCGCGTGCCGTGGGGCCCCTTCCACGACCTCGGCTCGCCACTCGCCGTGCCGCCCGCCGCGATCGCGCTCGTCGCGGCCGGGGCGGCGAGCGCGATCGCGCGGGGCCGCACCGGCGACCGCGCGCGAGCCTGGCGCCACGGCGCCCTCTGGCTGGTCGCCGGTTACGCGCTCTCGCTCGGGACCACGGTCGAGTGGGACGGACGCGAGGTCACGGGGCCGCTCGGCCTCGCCGCGCGCCTCGTCCCGGCACTCGAGGCGGCGCGCGTCCCCGCGCGCATGGGCGTGGCCGGCTTGCTCGGGATGGGCCTGCTCGTCGGCGCGGCGCTGGTCGAGCTGTCGCGCCGGGTCGGCGAGGTGACGCGCCGGCCGCGCGCCGCCGGAGTCGCACGCGTCGCGATCGCCGCCGTGGTCGCCGCCGCCATGCTCGCGCACTACCGCGACGGCGAAGGCCCCGACTCGCAGGACCACCCGCCGCTGCCGCAACCCTACCCGGTGCGCGAGGCGATCGCGCCGCCGTCGCCGGTCGACGCCGCGCTCTCGCAGCCGGGCGGCCCGCTGCTCGAGCTGCCGGTCGCATCCCCGGTCGACCAGGCGCGCGCGATGTTCCGCTCGATCCGCCACGGAAGACCGCTCCTGAACGGCTACAGCAGTTACTGGCCCGCAGGCTGGCCCGGGCGCATGGAGCTCGCCGCTCGCCTGCCCGACCACGCCGCACTCGCGCGGCTGCGCCAGGAAGCCGGACTCGACGCGATCCTGCTGCGGACGGGCGACCTCGGGGCGGGCGAGCTCGAGCGCTGGAACGCGAGCCCCGACCTGCGGGTCGTCGCGCGGGACGACGAGGGCGTCCTGTTCGCGGTCGCACCCGGCCCCTGAGACGTCCCGGGCGCCCCCGGGCCAACGTCGCGAGCCGGGGATGGCGTATCGTCCGCGCCCGTCAGCGCTCGCGCCGCCACTTGATCGAGCAGCCGAGCGTCGGCAGCTGGTCCGCGGACGGTCTCCCGCCGGCCAGCAGCGCGTCGAAGGCCGCGGCCAGCTCCCGCGAGGTCGCCTTGGCCGGGTCCTTCCAGCTGTCGTCGACCCGCCCGTGGTAGGCGAGCCTGCGCTCCCGGTCGTAGACGAAGATGTCGGGCGTGCAGACGGCGCCGAAGGCCCGCGCCACGTCCTGGCTCTCGTCGACCAGGTAGGGGAAGCGGTAGTCCTTCGCGCGCCACCGCTCGAGCAGGCGCGGCGGGGCGTCGTCGGGGTAGTCGTTCGCGTCGTTCGAGCAGATCCCGACCATCGCCACGCCGCGCGGGCCGTACTCGTGGGCGAGCGTCACGACGCGGTCCTCGATCGCCTTCACGTAGGGGCAGTGGTTGCAGAGGAACAGCACGGCGAGCACCGGCCGGTCGTCGAAGTCGTCGCGGCGGCAGCGCCCGCCGTCGACCGACGGCAGGTCGAAGTCCGGGCAGGGACGGCCGATCTCGGGAGCCTCGGATGCGAGCAGCGCCATGGCGCGAGACTACGCGAGCGACGGGAGCCGGACAACGCATCGGGAGATTCCCGACCCCGACGCGCGGCCCCGTTGACACCTCGAACTTCGGACTTATCTCGCCGTCAAGAAGACGAGAGTTCCAGGCGGCGCGGAACGCGCCCCGGAATCGAAAGGAGACCGAGACATGACGACGAGGACGAACGTTCTGCGCCCGCGGGATCTCTTCCGCGAGATCGAGCGCATGCAGGCCGAGTTCGCGAGCGTGTTCGCGCACGGCAACGACTCCTACGCACCCGGCCACCCGCCGGTGAGCGTGTGGACGAACGACGAGGGCGCCCTGCTGTCGGCCGAGGTGCCGGGCGTCGATCCCGAGAAGATCGAAGTCTCGGTGGTCGGCGACACGGTCACGATCTCCGGCTCGCGGGCGCCCGAGCAGGCCACGGAGGGCGTCGAGTTCCTGCGCCGCGAGCGCGGCCAGGGCGGGTTCCAGCGCAGCCTGCACCTGCCCTTCAAGGTCGACGCGGAGCACGTCGAGGCCCGCTGCAAGGACGGCATCCTCCGGGTGACGCTGCCGAAGGCCCAGGAGGCACGCGCCCGCAAGATCGAGGTGCTCGCCCACTGAGGCGGCCCTCCCACCGACGTCGAACCACTTCCACCCATCGCGAGGATCACGAACATGAACGAGACGAACAGCCAGGCCGCCAACCCCCAGGCAACCGAGTCGCCGCGCACGGAGTCCGCCCGCGGGCGCGTCGTGCACGTGTTGCGGGTCGACGTCGCCGAGTCGAAGGACTCCTTCCTCGTCGTCGCCGACCTGCCGGGCGTCGCGCAGGAGAACGTCGAGGTCACGGTCGAGAAGAACGTGCTCACGATCTCGGCCCGCGCCGACGCCCGCGTCCCCGAGGGCTTCGCCCATCGCTTCGGCGCCGAGTCCCCGATCGAGTGGCGCCGCAGTTTCACGCTCGGCGACGCGATCGACCGCGAGGCGATCGCCGCGACGATGAAGAACGGCATCCTGCGTCTCACGCTGCCCAAGGCGAGCCGCGTCCTGCCGCGCAAGATCTCCGTCCAGGCCGCCTGATTCAGGCGTCCGCGCGACCCGCGAGCCGGAGAAGCTCGGCTTCGTCGATCACGGCGACGCCGAGCTTCTTCGCCTTGTCGAGCTTGCTGCCGGGCGATTCGCCCGCGACGACGTAGTCGGTCTTCGCGCTGACCGATCCCGTCACCTTGCCGCCGGCCTCGCGCACGACCTCGGTCGCCTGGTCCCGGCTGAGCGTCGGGAGCGTGCCGGTCACCACGAAGACCTTGCCGGAGAGAGGCCCGGGCGCGGCGGCCTCGGCACGCTCCTCGGCCATTCGCACGCCCGCGCGGCGCAGCTTCTCGACCACGCGTCGATTGTGCGCGCCCGCGAACCAGTCCTCGACGGCTCGCGCCAGCACCGGGCCGATCCCCGGCACCGCCTGCAGCCCTTCGGCGCCGGCCTCGGCGATCGCGTCCATCGAGCCGAAGTGCGCGACCAGCGTGTCGGCGACCACCCCGCCCACGCCGTGGATGCCGAGCGCGGTGAGCAGTCGCGCCACCGGGCGATGGCGCGCGGCCTCGATCGCACCCAGCAGGTTCTCGATCCGCTTCTCCTTGAAGCCCTCGAGCGGGGCCAGGTCCTCGGCGCGGATCGAGAACACGTCGGCCACGTCCTTCACGAGCCCCTGCTCGCAGAAGAGCTCCGCCTGCTTCGGGCCGAAGCCGTCGATGTCGAGCGCGGGCCGCGAGGCGAAGTACTCGACCGATCGCACGAGCTGGGCCGGGCAGGCGGAGTTCACGCAGCGGATCGCGACCTCCTCCTCGTCGCGGTGGACCGGCTCGCCGCAGGCCGGGCACCTGCTCGGCACGACGAACGGCCTCTCGTCCCCGGTGCGCATCTCGACGACCGGGCGAAGCACCTGCGGGATCACCTCGCCCGCGCGCTTCACGACCACCCGGTCGCCCTCGCGGATGTCGCGCTCGGCGACGTAGTCCGCGTTGTGCAGGGTCGCGTTGGAGACGACCACGCCGCCCACCGTCGCCGGCTCGAGCTCGGCGAACGGCACCAGCACGCCGGTGCGGCCGACGTTCACGCCGATCCGCAGGAGCCGCGTCACGACCTCGGTCGACGGGTACTTGTAGGCGATCGCCCAGCGGGGTGCGTTGCCGACCTCGCCGAGCCGCGCCTGCAGCGCGATCGAGTCGACCTTCACGACCACGCCGTCGACCTCGTAGGGAAGCCTCTCCCGACGGCCGCCGAACTCCTCGCACCAGTCGACGACCTCCTCGATCGAGCCGACGCGGCGGGCGTCGGGCGACACCGGGAAGCCGAGCCGCCGGAGCTCGTCGAGGGCCTCCTGCTGCGAGGACGCGACCAGCCCCTCCTGCTGCACCACCTGGTAGGCCCAGAGCCGCAAGGGCCGGCTCGCCGTCACGCCCGGGTCGAGCTGTCGGAGCGATCCGGCCGCGAAGTTGCGCGGGTTCGCGTAGCGCCGTTCGCCGGCCGCCTCCTGCTGCTCGTTGAAGCGGTCGAAGTCCTCCCGCGCGATGTAGACCTCGCCGCGCACCACCAGCCGCGAGGGCGCCCTCCCGCCGGTCTCGTCGACCGGGATGCGCAGCGGCAGGGAGCGGACCGTGCGGAGGTTCGCGGTCACGTCCTCGCCGACCTCGCCGTCTCCGCGCGTCGCACCGCGCGCGAAGCGCCCGTCCTCGTAGTGCAGGACCACCGTCAGGCCGTCGATCTTCGGCTCGACGACGTAGTCGACGGCGGTCCCGGCGGGCAGGAGGCGCGCGACCCGCTCCGCCCACGCGCGCAGGTCGTCGGGCGAGAAGGCGTTGCCGAGGCTCAGCATCGGCACGGGGTGGCGCAGCTTCGCGAAGCGCTCGCGCGGCGGCCCGCCGACCCGGTGCGTCGGCGACTCGGGCGTGCGCAGCTCCGGGTGCTCCTCCTCGATCGCGCGCAGTTCGCGGACGAGCGCGTCGAACTCCGCGTCGGAGATCTCCGGGTCGTCCTGGACGTG
>JAFMJW010000142.1 GCA_017853315.1 Alphaproteobacteria bacterium | reverse complement strand
GCGGGCCACGTCGACCACCTGCTCGTCCCGGCCGTCGTCTACACCGAGCCGGAGGCGGCCGGCGTCGGCCTCACCGAGGAGCAGTGCGCGGAGCGCGGCCTCGACGTGCGGATCGGGCGCGTGCCGCTGGTCGCGAACGCGCGCGCGAAGACGATGGCGGCCACCGAGGGCGCGGTGAAGATCATCGCCGACGCGCGCACCGACCGGATCCTCGGCGCCCACGTCGTCGGCGCGCAGGCCTCGAACCTCGTCGCGGAGCTCGCGCTGGCGATGGCGTTCGGCGCTTCGGCCGAGGACGTCGCGCGCACCTGTCACGCGCACCCGACCCTGCCCGAGGCGGTGAAGGAGGCCGCGCTCGCCGTCGCCGGCCGGACGATCAACCTCTGACGCGGCTCCCGCCGCGCGCAGCGACCATCGCGACTCGCCCGTGTCGATCCTGCTCGGCTGCCAGTCGATCTCGAAGGCCTTCGGCTCGGGGCCGCTCTTCCGCGACCTCTCCTTCGGACTCTTCGAGGGCGACCGCGCGGGGCTCGTCGGGCCCAACGGCAGCGGCAAGTCCACCCTGCTCGCGATCCTCGCGGGCCAGGAGGCGCCCGACGAGGGAACGGTGTCCCGGCGACGCGGCCTCTCCCTCGCCCACGTCCCGCAGCATCCGGTGTTCCCCGACGACGCGTCGGTCGAGAGCGTCGTCGAGTCGGGCCAGGACGGCCTCGGGATCGACCCGGAGACCCTGCACGCGCGGGTCCGGATCGCGCTCGGACGAGCGGGCTTCGTCGACCCGACCGCGACCGCGCGCACGCTCTCCGGCGGCTGGCGCAAGCGCCTCGCGATCGCGCGCGCCCTCGCCTCCGAGCCCGAGCTCCTGCTGCTCGACGAGCCCACCAACCACCTCGACCTCGAGGGAATCCTCTGGCTCGAGCGCCTGCTGCGCGAGGAGTCCTTCGCGTGGCTCGTCGTGAGCCACGACCGCGCCTTCCTCTCGGCGGTCTCGAACCGGGTCCTCGAGCTCGACCGCCGGCATCCCGCGGGACTGCTCGACTCGCGCGGCACCTACGCGGAGTTCCTCGAGCGCAAGGCCGAGGCGCTGCTCGCCGAGACGCGCCACGAGGAGGTGCTCGCGAACCGGGTCCGGCGGGAGCTCGAGTGGCTGCGGCGCGGGCCGAAGGCGCGCACGACCAAGTCGCGCGCGCGAATCGACGAGGCGGGCCGGCTGCAGGCGGACCTCGCCGACGCCCGCGACCGGGGCCGGACGGCGACCGCGACGATCGACTTCCAGGCCTCCGAGCGCCGCACGCGCCGGCTCGTCGTGGCCGAGGGACTCTCGAAGTCGTGGGGCGGGCGCACGATCCTCTCGGGGCTCGACCTCTCGATCGGGTCGGGCATGCGACTCGGCATCCTGGGCCCGAACGGCAGCGGCAAGACGACGCTGCTGCGCATGCTCGCGGGCAGGCTCGCGCCGGACGCCGGCACGATCTCGTTCGCCGACGGCCTGCGGGTGGTCGAGTTCGACCAGGACCGCGAGCAGCTCGACCCCGCCGTGACGCTGCGACGGACGCTCGCGCCGCACGGCGACCACGTCGTGTTTCGCGACCGGCCGATCCACGTCGCCGGCTGGGCGAAGCGTTTCCTCTTCGGCAGCGACCGGCTCGAGGTGCCGGTCGGACGGATGTCGGGAGGCGAGCGGGCGCGGGTCCTGGTCGCGCGCCTCATGCTCCAGCCGGCCGACCTCCTCCTGCTCGACGAGCCGACGAACGACCTCGACCTCGACACGCTCGAGGCGCTCGAGGAGAGCCTGCTCGAGTTCCCCGGCGCGATCGTGCTCGTGACCCACGACCGCTTCCTCTTCGACCGGGTTTCGACGCACGTGCTCGGGCTCGACGGCGCCGGGGGCGCGACCCTGTTCGCGGATCGCTCGCAATGGGAGGCGGCCTGCCGGGCGCGCGACGCGCGGGCGCGCAAGCCGGACGCGGGCGAGCCGGCCGCGCGCCCCAAGCCGTCGATCCGGCGCAGCCTCACCTGGTCGGAGCAGCGCGAGCTCGACGGGATGGAGGCGACCATCCTCGAGGCCGAGGCCGAGCTCGGGCGGCTCGGCGAAGCCGCCGCCGACCCGGAGATCGCGACCCGCGCCGACCTGCTCGCGCAGCGCTGGCGCGACGTCGAGGTCGCCCGCGCGCGCGTCGACTCGCTCTACGAGCGCTGGTCGCAGCTCGAGGCGAAGCGCGACGCCTGAGCGCGAGTCGCCCCGCGTCGTGCGCCTTCAGCGCGCGGACGGGTAGGCGAGCTCGAGCGCGCGGCGGTAGGGCATGCAGGAGCGGCTCTCCTTCACCAGCCGCTCGGCGTCCTCGAGTCGGAGCCCGCCATGGACGTGGAAGTACGCGATCGCCACGGTCGGCGCGCGGTTGAAGCCCGCGTTGCAGTGCAGGTAGACGCGGTGGTTCGCCTCGAGCAGCCGATGGAGGAGGTCCACGATCCCGGGAAGGCGAACGGCGAGGTGCTCGGGGTCGCCGTCGACGACCGGGACCCGGTGGAACTCGATGCCCTGCTCGCGGTAGGCCTCGGCCATCCCTTGCGGGTCGACCCGCTTCGAGGCGAAGTCGTCGTCGTCCTGGAGGCAGAGCACGGCCCCGACGCCCTGCTCCGAGCGCATCCAGGCCGCGTCGCGCGGGGCCGGGTACTCGCCGATCAGCAGGCGCCCGCCGGCGAGTGCCGAGAAGCCGGGTCGGCCGTTCGAGCGAAGCGCCCGCGATTCGTCCGGGTACCAGGCCGCCACGGCGCCTTCGCTAGCGGGGCCGACGGACCCGGGCAATGGCCCGTGGCCCTCGTCGAACGCGGCCGCTAAGACGCGATTCCATGACGACCCGACGCCACGTGCTGTCCGCCCTGCTCCTCGCCCTGCTCCTCGCCGCCCCCTCCGTCTCGATCGCGGGCGGCGACTGGAACGACGGAGGAATCGCGTGGCGCCCGCTCGCGGAGGGGCTCGCCGAGGCGAAGAAGGAAGGCAAGCCCGTCTGCCTCGTCGTCTACACGGAGTGGTGCCCGCACTGCACGAACTACGCGAAGGTCTTCCACGATCCCCGGGTCGTCGAGAAGGCCAAGCGCTTCGTCATGATCCGCATCGACAAGGACAAGAAGGCGATGACCGCCCACGGCTACGCGCCTTCGGGCGACTACGTCCCGCGCACCGTCTTCCTCTCGCCCGACGGCGAGATCCGCAAGGACGTCACCTCGAAGCGCACCGACTACCCGCACTTCTACGACGAGAACGACCCGGCCTCCGTGCTCGCCGGGATGGACGCGGCGCTGGCCGAGGCGAAGAAGGCCGCCTGACGCGCGACGCGACGCCGCGGGCGGTCAGGACCGCGGCGTCGGTACGGGGGGCGGCGCATCGGGGATCGGCCCGATCGAGAGGGGCTTGTGCACGCCGGGGTCCTTCTCGCGGACCTCCCACAGCCCGAGCTCGATGCCCTTGTGGAACGGGGCGGCGACGAACCACTCGACCGCCTTCTTCGGCGGGATGGTCTCGACCTGCTCGACCTCGAGCACGTTCTCGGCGGGCAGGTCCGCGAGCACCCTCGCGGTCTCCGGCTGCCCGGCGGGCAGCAGCAGGAAGACGCGCTGGCCGTTGCGCAACAAGCGGAACGCGGCCTCGACCGGCCGCATCTCCTGCCAGCGCTGGAGGTCGGTCAGGTAGATCGCGCGCCGGTCGGCGTAGATCTCGAGGTTCTCCTGCGGGCGACCGACGTCCTCCGTCGTGAGGACGACCGCGTTCGCGGGCAGCCGCGACTGCACGACGGCGCGCGCGCGCGCGACCTCCGGGCCCTGGATGCCGGCGTTGCGGGCGATCGTCCCCAGGTCGGTCCGCATCGCGAGCACGAAGGCGAGCAGTCCGAGCGCCGGCGCGGCGAAGCGCACGATGCGCCGGTCGGGCCACGCGAGCGTCGCCGCGGCGGCCACCGCCGCCGTGCCCGCGCAGATCCAGGTCGCGCCGAGGAGAGCGGGCACGAGGCGCGACGCGAACAGCGCGCCCCCGACCGGGAGCACGACGAAGGCCACCCCGAGGAAGCGCGCGAGCGTCCCCGTGCCACGGCCGAGCAGCCGTCGCAGCAGGTCGATGGTGCCGAGGACGCCCTCGACCAGCAGCGTCGCGCAGAAGAGGTGGAAGCCCACGAGGTAGCGCGCGTCGGGGCGCACCCAGCAGCTGAAGAACAGGAGCGAGGCGACGGCGTAGGGAACCGCCGCGAGGAACAGGTCGCGGTGGACGAGGAACGAGACCAGCGCGCCCAGGACGACGAAGCCGAGCAGGACCGGGCCGTAGGCCAACTGGATCGCGCGGATCTGCAACGGGAACACGCGGCGGAAGTTGGCCGGATTCCAGGCGCCTCCCTGCACCGGCTCCCACACGCCGCCGTGCCAGCCCCGGGCCGCGTGGGCCTGCGGGACGAGCCAGTCCGAGAGGGCGCGCGAGGTCTGCTCGAGCAGCGGCTTGATCTCGATGGCCTGCGGCGGGAGCGGCGAGCCGGTCGCCGCGAGGTCGTAGGCGAGGATCGGCAGCACGCCGGCGAACCAGCCCAGCCCCAGGCGCAGGAGAGCGCCGCGGGCCTCGCGAAAGCCGCCGTGGCGCAGCCGCCGCCACACGAGGAGGGCCGCGGGCAGGAGGTAGAGCGCCGCGTCGGGGCGCATCGACGAGGCGAAGCCGACCGCGAACGCGCCGAGCACGGATCGCCAGCCGCCGAGCGGGCCGCCGAAGCGCGGCAGCAGCAGGCAGAGGCCCGTCCACGCGACCGCGTGGGTCGCGACGTCGCGGGTGAGCGTCGCCCCCCACCAGTGGATCTGGGTCGGGCAGATCGCGACCAGCGACGCGGCCGCGAGCCCGCGCCACCAGGATCCCGTCGTCTTGCGCACGAGCGTCGCGACCAGACCCATCGCGACGCAGAAGAGAATCGGGTTCAGCGCGTGGACGTTCGACTCGCCGAAGACCCCGAGCCACGCGGCCAGCAGGATCGGGAATCCCGGCGCGTAGCGGGAGTAGATCCACCCCTGGTCGAAGATGTAGGTCTGCGCGAGGACGTCGGTGCGCGGCCAGAGCTTGTCGCCGAGCATGCCGGCCGGGGACCACGGGTGGAAGAGGCGACCGTGCAGCAGGTCGCGCGCGAACGCGTAGTAACCGTGCTGGTCGACGGCGAGGTACCAGGTCACCTTGCCCTGGAACCACCACCAGTGCGTCGCGAGAAGCACCGCGAGCAGGGCGAGCGGCAGGGCTCGCCCGAAGACCGTCTCGCGGGAGAGGCCGTTCGACGCCTCCCGTGGGCCGCCCGCGACCCCGGGGCGAGGCGAGGCGGCCGCCGCCCGCACGGCGACCGTCGAGCGGGAGGCGCGGCGTCGATCGGCACGTGATGCCACCGCGCTCCTATACCCGCCCTGGCCGACCCGCGTCCAAGCCGAGGATCACGGCCCCCGGCCTCCCCGCCACGGGCTCTCTTCACGGCGGCACCCCCGCCGGTCCCGGCGCCCGTTGCTGGTGACCGGGTATCCCCGCGGATATGGGCTCGACGGGACATGCGCTCGAACCCTCCCCAGCCACGGCAGAACTTCTTCCGCGCGCCCGACGCGCGAGCCTGGGCGCTTGCGGCGGTGCTCGCGGTCCTCGCGGCGGTCAAGCTCTCGGGAGCCTTCGATCGACTGCTGAGCCGGCAGGACGGAGCGGTCGATCTCGCGATGCGCGCCGCGGAGACGCGGGCGTGGTTCGAGGGCAAGTGGAAGGGCTTCGTCGTCTACCCGCCCGCGAGCCAGGCCCTGTTCTGGCCGGCCGTCGGCTGGCTGCCCTTCGAGGAGGCGCGCGGGCTCTGGGCGCTCGTCAGCCTCGGCTGCCTCGCGTGGCTGGCGGCGATCTGCATGCGCGAATGCGGGCTCCGCTCGACCGGCGGACGAGTCGCCTGTGCCCTCCTTCCGCTCGCGATGAGCGCGACGTCGAGCGCCGTCGCGGTCGGACAGGTCGTGCACGTCTTCCTTCCCGTCGTCACGACCGCCGTTCTCCTCATGGCTCGCGGCCCCTCGCGCTGGGCCGACTCCGCCGGCGCCGCAACCCTGTTCACCATTGCCTCGGTCAAGCCGACCCTGTTCGCGCCCTTCGCCTGGCTGGTCCTGGCCCTGCCCCGCAAGTCGCGGACAGCGATCCTCTCGGGACTCCTGTACTTCGCGCTCACCATCGTCGCCCTGTCGGCCCTCGACCCGCCGGAGAGCGGCGACGACTCGGTCCTCGGCAAGCTCGTCGCGGGCCTCGCCTGGCGGACGAACTGGGCGACCCGTGCCGTCCCCAGCAAAGGAGCCGCGAGGGTCTTCGAGGGGGGCTACGGCAACCTGCAGAACCTGTCGCAGGGGGCCGGAATGATCGGCCTCCAGAACTTCGTCCTGCCGGTCGCCTCGGTGCTCGCCTGCGGTGCGTGGCTCCTGCGCCGTCGCCGCGGCGACCCCTGGATCCTGCTCGCGGTCTGCGCGATCGCCGCTCGGCTCGGGTGGTACCACCGCATCTACGACGACATGCTGATCGTCCTGCCCGTGATCGCGCTCGTCCGCGTGCTGGCCTCGCGCGGGACGCCCGGCGGCGTCGACGGGCGCACCGCACGCATCGCGGCGATCCTGCTCGCCGCGACGCTCGCGCCCCTGCTCTGGCCCGGATCGCTCGGCGACACCCTCTGGAACATCCCGAAGACGGTCGCACCCTGGACCTGGCTCGCGGACCTGGTCTTCTTCGTCGGCGTCGCGCCGGCCTTCGACGGCGCTAGAGCGGAGGCCGCCCGGGGGTTATGGCTTCCCGGCGCGCCATGAGCAGGGCGACCCCCACCACACGAGCGATCCCGCGACGGAGCCTCGAGGCCCTGGCCTGGGGGCTGGCCGCCCTGTTCGCCATCCTTGCCCTCGTCAAGCTCTCCGCCGGCTTCGAGCGCCTCCTTCTCGTGGACGGGGACGGCGCGGTCGATCTCAAGCTCCGCTTCGACGAGACGCGCGCATGGTTCGCGGGCTACTGGCTTCGGGGCGCGGTCTATCCTCCCGCGAGCCAGGCGATCCTGTGGCCCGTCGTCGGCTGGCTTCCCTTCGACGCGGTTCGCGGCTTCTGGGCCGCGCTCTCGCTGGCCTCCCTCGGGTGGCTGTCCTGGATCTGCGCCCGCGAGTGCGGCCTGCGCTCGACCGCGGGCAGGATCGCGTGCGCGCTCCTGCCGCTCGCGGCGACCGCGACCGGAAGCGCGGTCGGGATCGGGCAGATCGTGCCGATCTTCCTGCCGGTCGTCGTGACCTCCGTCCTGTGGATGGCTCGCGGGCGATCCGGCTGGCTCGATGCCACGTGCTCGGCCGTCCTGTTCACGATCGCCTCGGTCAAGCCCACGCTCTTCGCGCCGTTCGCCTGGCTCGTCCTGCTGCTGCCGCGGTCGAGGAGGCCGGCGCTCCTCTCGGGCGCGCTCTACGTGGCGCTCACGCTCGTCGCGCTCTCGGCGCTCCGGGACGGACCGGCCCGCGGAGGCGGGGGCACGATCGGCGGCGTGGTCGCGAACGGCATCGAGCAGCGGATGACCTGGGCGACGACGGTCAGGCGCATCGACGACGACAAGACCACCCTGTTCGGCGGGGGCTACGGCAACCTGCAGAACATGTCCTACTCCGCGGGAATGGTCGGCCTCCAGAACTTCGTCCTGCCGATCGCCTCGGTCCTCGCCTGCGGCCTCTGGCTCTTGCGCCATCGCCGCACCGATCCCTGGATCATGCTCGCCGTCTGCGCGCTCGCCGCGCGACTGGGCTGGTACCACCGGGTCTACGACGACATGCTCCTGGTCCTGCCCGCGATCGCGTTCGTGCGCATCCTCGCCTCGCACGGGACACCGGACGGCGCCGACGGACCAACCGCGCGGACCGCCGCGATCCTCCTCGCCGCGACCCTTGCACCGCTGCTCTCGCCGGGAACTCTCGCCGACCTCCTGCTCCACGTCCCCCGCCTGCTCGGACCGTGGATCTGGCTCGCCGACCTGCTCTTCCTCGGGCGGGTCGCCCCGGCCTTCGATCGCGCGGAGCCCCGGGTGACCGCGCCGTCATGACGACTCCCCGCGAGATCGCGTCGCCGTTGGCGAGGAGACGTCCGATCTCGCCCCGGGTCCTGCAGGTGGCGACCTGGGGCGCGGTCGCCCTGCTCGCGGCGCTCGCACTCGCGAAGCTTCCCACGAGCTTCGAGCGGCTCACGACCTGGTCGAAGTGGGGAGCGACCGATCTCCATCTCCGCTTCGACGAGACGCGCGCATGGTTCATGGGGTTCTGGTTGCGAGGTGCCGTCTACCCGCCCGCGAGCCAGACGCTCCTCTGGCCCGCCGTGGGCTGGCTGCCGTTCCCCCGTGTCCGCTTCCTCTGGGCGGCCCTCTCGTTCGGCTCCCTGGCCTGGCTCTCGTGGATCTGCGCCCGCGAGTGCGGCCTGCGCTCGACCGCGGGCAAGGCGGCCTCCGCGCTCCTTCCGCTCGCGGCGAGTTCGACCGCGAGCGCCGTCGGGATCGGGCAGATCGTCCCGCTCTTCCTCCCGCTCGTCTCGACCGCCGTCCTGTGGATGGCACGAGGGTCGTCGCGCTGGGCCGACTCCGTCGGCGCGGCCGTCCTGTTCACGGTCGCCTCGGTCAAGCCCACACTCTTCGCCCCCTTCGCGTGGCTCGTGCTGCTGCTGCCTCGCTCGTTCCGGCCGGCGCTCCTCTCGGGCACGTTCTACGTCGCGCTCACCATGGTCGCCCTCGCGGCGATGCGCCCGGTCGGAAAGAACTGGACGCTCGCGCAGCGGATCGCGTCCGAGCTTTCCCGGAAGACCCAGTGGGCGACGTCCGCCGCGCCGCCCGCCTC
>JAFMJW010000141.1 GCA_017853315.1 Alphaproteobacteria bacterium | reverse complement strand
ACGCCGCGGTCCATCACGTCGGTCTTGACGAGATTCCAGAACGTCCAGCGCTTGAGGTGCTTCACGAGCAGGTCGCGGTCGAGCACGATCTTCCGGCCCGCGTGGCGCATGCGGTAGCCGAGCTCGATGTCCTCGATCGCGGGGCGCCCGTAGGCCGTCTCGAAGCCGCTGTGCTCGAGGAAGACCGACCGCTTCACCGCGCCGCAGCCGCTCCAGAAGGTCGACGCCTGTCGCTTGCCGACCTGGTGCGTGTAGCAGTGCATCAGGTTCTTGTACTGCGACAGGAAGTCCGGCGCGCCCGGCGTGTCGTCGTAGGATCCGATGAGCGCGTCGAGCTCGGGGTCGGCGGCGAAGGACTCGGCGACGCGACGGATCGTGTTCGGGTGCACGCAGACGTCGGCGTCGATGAAGAAGAGGACGTCGCCCCGCGCCTCCTGCGCTCCCAGGTTGCGCGCCGCGGCGGGCCCGTGCGGGCCTCCCGTCGAGAGTACCTTCGCGCCGTGGGCGCGCGCGACCTCCGCCGTCCGGTCGGTCGAGCCGTCGTCGACGACGATCACCTCGAGCGGCCGCACGAGCGATCGGTCGAGGTCGCTCAGGCAGGCTTCGAGGTAGCGCTCCGCGTCATAGGCGGGTATCACGACGGAGATCGGCGCCTGTTCGGGGATCTGTCTGTGGGGGGGCAAGGTCGCCGGATTAGAACGCGTCGATGTTGCACACGCAAGCAGGAAAAGGCTCCGTTGGCGGGCTCGACCGGGGGACGCTCGCGCTCCTCGCCGTGGCGGCCGCGGTGGTCACCTGGGGCTGGAGCAACGTGGCCATCAAGGCCGTCTCGGTCACGGGCCTCGTGGCATCCTTCTGGCGCCTCTGGATCGCGATCCCGGTCCTGTGGGCCACGGCCCTCCTGACCCCCGCGGTGCGCGCCGGGCTCGGCCGGCGATGGCTCGTCGGCTCCCTGGTCGGAGGCCTGCTCTTCGGGGTCCACCAGTGGCTCTTCTTCAGCAGCCTGAAGGCGACCAGCGTCTCGGACGTGTCGATCATCGGCTCGCTTCAGCCCGTGCTGGTCCTCTTCGTCGCCGGACCGATGTTCGGCGAGCGGGTCGGGCCCGCGGCGCTCGCGTGGTCGGTGCTGGCACTGCTCGGCACGGCCCTCGTCGTGATCGGCGGTCACGGCCTGCCGGGCTGGAGCGCGCACGGCGACCTGCTCGCCGCGGGCAACCTGTTCGCCTTCACGACCTACTTCCTCGCCTCCAAGCGCATCCGCGAGGACGTCGGCGCGACCGCCTACGTGGTCGGCATGACGACCGTCTCGGGGATCGTGATCGCCGCCGTCTGCTTCGCGACCGGGCAGGACGTCTCCTCGCCGCGACCCTCGGACTGGCCGTCGCTGGTCGGACTCGCGCTGGTCTCGGGAACGCTCGGCCACGTGCTGCTCAACTGGGCGCATCCCCACGCCTCGGCCTTCGTCGTCTCGATCCTGCTGCTCGGCGTGCCCGTGCTCGCGACCGCGGGCGCGGCGGTGTTCCTCGGCGAGGTGCCGAGCGCGATGCAGGTCGTCGGCGGCGCGCTCGTGCTGCTCTCGATCGGCTTCATCGTCTCGTCGACCCGCGGACGGGTCGCCGAGGAGCTCGCCGAGAGCGCGGCCGAGACCGACGCTCCCTGAGGCGCGTAGCCGCCCCGCGACCGCGCCCGTCGCTCAGCCGCGGCCGCGCGGGAACGAGTCGAGGCGGCGCGCGATCTCGCCGGCGATCTCGGCGCCGGCCGGCGGGTCGGGGTCGACCCCCGTGCTCTCGAGCACCGTCGCGAGCGCGCGGTAGAAGCCGGCCGTCATCAGGATCTCGACGATCTCCCGGCGATCGAAACGGGCGAGCAGGGCGTCGAAGGTCGCCTGGGGCAGACGCACGTCGCGGGTCGACTCGTCGGTCGCGCGCAGGACCAGGCGCTCGGTCTCGTCGAAGCAGGGGTCGTCGTCGCGACCGGTCTCCAGCGCCGCGACCTGGGCGTCGGTCATGCCGGCGCCCAGGGCGATCGGCACGTGCTGCGTCCACTCGTAGTCGCAGTCCGAGATCCGGGCGACGCGCAGGATGACGAGCTCGCGCAGCTTCGGCGAGAGCTTCATGCGGCCGAGGATCGCGCCGCCGAGCCTCGCCCACGAGGGGAAGAGCGTGTCCGCGTTGGCGAGCATCCGGAAGACGTTGAGCTTCGCCGGGAGCTTCTCGAGGGCGTCGCTCAGTTCCGCGGGAGCGGAGTCGGGGTCGTAGTAGGGAATGCGGGCCATGACGGTCTCCGGTCGCGTGGTCGCCCGTTCGGGGCACCCGGTCAGATGAACTCGGCGATCGAGGCGAGACGGTCGACCCACTCGTCGGGGAGCAGCGTCATCTCTCCGCCGAACTGCTTGCAGTAGAGGACGACCTTCGCGGTCTCCTCGAGGTTCATCGCCCGCGAGGCCGCGTCGCGCAACGTCTTGCCGACGGTCATGAGCCCGTGGTTCTGCAGGAAGCAGCCCCGGCTCTTGCGCATCGCTTCCTCGACCGCGTCGGCGAGCTCCTTCGACCCGGGCATGATCCAGGGCACGAGCACCGTGTCGCGCAGGAAGACCGCGTCGGTGTTGATCGGCGGAAACGGCAGCCCGACGATCCCCATCGCGGTCGCGATCGGGGCATGGGTGTGGAGCGCGCCGGTCATGTCGGGACGCGCCGTGTAGCAGCCGAAGTGCATCTGCCACTCGACCGACGGGTCGCGTTCGCCCTCGACCTTCGAGCCGTCGCGCCGGATCCGGACCAGGTCCTCCTCCTTCACGTTGCCCTTGTAGAGGCGGCTCGGGGTGATCCAGAGCGTCTCCCCGTCGGGGGACGTCGACGAGACGTTGCCGCCGGTCGCCGTGAGCAGGCCGAGCGAGAACATCTCGTTGGTGACCTGGACGACGATCTCCTTCGCTTCCTTGTCGGTGCGCATCGGCGCGCAGGATCACGCCCGGGGCGGGGTGCGTCAAACGCCCGCGCCCGTCCGCCCGGTCGAGGCCGCGGTGGGTCGGCACCCGGCCGAGCCCCGCGGCGCGCCCGGCCGGGTTGCGGCCGCGGCCCCCGTGCTACCCTGCGGGCGATGGGTCGTGGGGCGGAAGCGGGAAGGACGAAGGCGGCGCGTGCGTCGAAGGCGAACGCGCCCCGGGGCGCCGCGCGACCGCTCGCCTCGCGCCGTCGCGCGGCGGCCCGCAGGGCGAATTCCTCCGAGCCGGGCGTGATCGCCGGCATCGACCTCGGATCGAACAGCTTCCACATGGTGGTGGCGCGAGTCGTCGGCGGGCGGCTCCACGTGATCGACCGGATGCGCGAGGTCGTCCGCCTCGCCGCCGGGCTCGACGAGCGGCGCCAGCTCAAGCCCGAGGCGAAGTCCCGCGCGCTCGCGTGCCTGAAGCGCTTCGGCCAGCGCCTGCGCGGCATGCCCGCGTCGAGCGTGCTCGCGGTCGGCACGAACACCTTCCGCCAGGCGCGCAAGGTTCGACCGTTCCTCCAGCAGGCGGAGCGCGCGCTCGGCCACGACATCGAGGTGCTCGCGGGCCGCGAGGAGGCGCGCCTCATCTACCTCGGCGTGGCTCACGACCTCCCCGACGCCGGCGGCCGCCGGCTGGTCGTCGACATCGGCGGCGGCAGCACCGAGTGCATCATCGGCGAGCGGTTCGACCCGGTCGAGGCGGACAGCCTCTACATGGGCTGCGTCGCCTGGAGCATGCGCTTCTTCCCCGAGGGCCGGATCCGCGAGAAGTCGATGCGCGAGGCGGAGATCGCGGCCGGCATCGAGCTGCAGCCGATCCAGCGGCGCTACCGGGAGCTCGGCTGGAAGCAGTGCATCGGCTCCTCGGGGACCGCGCTGCACATCGAATCGATCCTGCGGGCGAACGGCTTCTCGAACGACGGGATCACGGCGAAGGGACTCGCGCGGCTGCGTCGCGAGCTGGTCGCGGCGGGGCGACTCGACGAGCTGCGGCTGCGCGCGCTCGAGCCCGATCGCCTCGCCGTCCTGCCGGGCGGGCTCGCGATCCTGTCCGCGATCTTCGAGGGCCTGCGGATCAAGCGCATGCGGGTTTCCAACGGCGCGCTGCGCGAGGGGCTGCTCTACGAGCTGGTCGGTCGCTTCCGGCACGAGGACGTGCGCGACCAGACGATCGCGCGGCTCGCCGAGCAGCACCACGTGGACCTCGAGCAGGCGTCGCGCGTCGAGCAGGTCGCCGTGCGTCTCCTCGCGCAGACCGAGCACGGCGAGCTCGGAGCCGAGGCGGAGGAGACGCGTCGGACGCTCTCGTGGGCGGCGCGGCTCCACGAGATCGGGCTGTCGATCGCCTACGCCGGCTACCACAAGCACAGCGCCTATCTCGTCACGCACGCCGACATGCCGGGCTTCTCGCGCGACGACCAGCAGGAACTCGCCGCGATCATCCTGGGGCACCGTCGTCGCCTGCCGACCGCGGCCTTCGACGAGCTCCCGTCCGAGCGCAAGGAGCGCGCGCTCCACCTCTGCCTCGCGCTGCGGCTCGCCGTCTGCCTGAACCGCAGCCGCAGCCAGGCGCGATTGCCGGTGCCCCGGGTCGAGGTCCGCGGCCGGCGCTGGGAGCTCGGCTTCGACCGGCGCTGGCTCGACCAGCACCCGCTCACGAAGGCCGACCTGCGCGAGGAGGCCGGTCGCTTCGAGGACGCCGGGCTCGAACTGCGCATCCACTGAGCGCGGCGCTCAGCCCCGGTCGGTGTCCCCGTAGCCGAGCCGTCGCATCGTCTCGCCGGCGTGGCGCTCGAACCAGGCGAGGTCGTCGGCGGTGAACGACTTCCGCCAGTTGCCGACGCTGCGCCTACGGTAGCCCGGCAGGATGTTCGACCCGACCGGCGAGTGCTTGTCGAAGTCGAGGTCGACGATCGCGGGCGGACGCGACCCGGGGGCGTAGCCGAGCGCGAGCCGCACGCGCTCGATCTCGCGCGCCTGGTCCTCCAGCAGGTCCTCGTACCGCACCGTCGCGACCACGTCCGCGTGGTCGAGCCAGTCGCGGTTGAAGCGCGACCAGAAGTCCGCGGGGTTGCGCTCCTCGACGACGTTGCCCTTCCAGTCGCGCACCCGCATGAAGTCCTGGCGGAGGAACTCGGAGAAGGTGACCGGGAGCCCGCTTCCCTCCCACCGTCGCGTGCCGTCGGGGCCGTCGCGGGTCGACGAGAGGTAGAGCGAGACCATCACGTCGCGTCCGTCGCGTACGAGAAGCAGCGCGTTGCGGCGCAGAGGCCGTCCCGGCGGCATGCGCTCGACCGAGTAGTGCTGGAAGCGCGACTGCGGCGGCATGACCGCGTGCCGCTCGAGGTTCGCGCGGCAGATCTGCCGGAACCACTGGAAGCCGCTGCGGTAGTGCGAGAGGATGACGACGTGGGGCTGGACGAGGCCCTTCGCGAACAGCCAGGGCTTGCTGCTGCGCAGCTTCGCGCGTCGTCTCTCGTCGAGCATCGGGCGTCCGTCCGCGGCCGCGACCGCGTCGTCGGCGCGGACACGGCCCTGCGCCGACGCTAGCGACCCCGGGGGGCCGGTGCACGACGCCCGCTTGCCCGGCGGCCCGGCCTCGACGAATCTGCGCGACGACGCGCCATGACCCACGGACACCGAGGACGTTTCGCACCTTCGCCGACCGGCGACCTGCACCTCGGCTCGGCCGCGACCGCGCTCGTCGCCTGGATCGCTGCGCGCACGGCGGGCGCGTCCTTCGTGCTCCGGGTCGAGGACGTGGACGCCCCGCGCGTCGTGCCCGGCTGCGAGGCCGAGCAGCTCGAGGAACTGCGCTGGCTCGGGCTCGACTGGGACGAGGGGCCGGACGCGGGCGGGCCGTGCGGCCCCTACCGCCAGTCGGAGCGGGGACCGGTCTACGAGGCCGCGCTCGAGAGCCTGCGCGAACGCGGTCTCACCTACCTCTGCGACTGCTCGCGCGCCGAGATCGCGCGCGTGGCGAGCGCCCCCCACGCGGGGGACGAGGGGCCGCGCTATCCCGGCACCTGCCGTCCGCACGGTCACGCTTCGCGCGACTTCCGCCGGCCACCGGCGGTGCGGCTCGCGGTCCCGGCGGGCGAGGTCGTCGTGCGCGACCGCTGGCAGGGCGAGCTCCGACAGGACGTGGCGCGCGAGGTGGGGGACTTCGTCCTGCGTCGCGGCGACGGCGTGTTCGCCTACCAGCTCGCGGTCGTGGCCGACGACCTCGCGATGGGCGTCGGCGAGGTCGTGCGCGGCGCCGACCTGCTCGACTCCTCGCCGCGCCAGACCCTGCTCGCGCGTCTCCTCGGCGGGGAGGCGCCCGACTTCGCGCATGCGCCGCTCGTCGTCGGTGCCGACGGGGAGCGACTCGCCAAGCGCGCCCGGGGCGTGCCGTTGCGCGACCGGCGGCTCGCCGGGGAGAGCGGTTCCGAGGTGGTCGGTCATCTCGCGCGCCTGCTCGGGCTCGTCGCCGCGGACGAACGCGGCCCGGTCGCCCCGCGCGAGCTCGTGGGGCGCGTCGACATGGACGCACTCGCCGGCGTGCGGCAGGTTCGACTCCGGGCCGCGACCGGCGAATCCGCCTGCTAGGGACGCGGACGTGGCAGCCGTCCTGACCGACGTCGGATTCGCCGAGCGGCACGGCGAGCGCATGCGCGAACTCGGTGCGCGCCACGGCCGCGAACTGGTGCCGATGCTGCTGCCGGCGGACCCCGAGGAGTGGCTCTCCGAGGAGGACCTCGGACGGATCGAGTTCGCCTGCTTCACCGGCACCTGGGACTCGGACCCGCCGTTCACCCGCCGCTTCTTCGGCAGCACGCTGCGCGCCCCTGGGCTCGCCTGGATGCACCTGCCCAACGCGGGCACGGACCATCCGGTGTTCGGCAGGCTGCTCGACCGCGGCGTGCGGCTGACGACCTCGTCGAGCGCCGCGGCCGAGCCGATCGCGCAGGCGGCGATCGCGGGCGTGCTCTGGCTCGCGCGCGGCTTTCCCGCGTGGGCCGAGGCCGCGCGTCGTCGCACGTGGCAGCCGCACCGCGTGCTGCCCGAGGACCTGCGAGGCCGGACGATGGTCGTGGTCGGGGTGGGCGCCATCGGCAACGAGGTCGCGCGGCTCGCGCGCGCTCTCGGTCTCCGGGTCGTGGGCGTGCGCCGCAGCCCGCGCCGCGAGGGCGATCACGCCGACGAGATCGTGCCCCCGTCGCGGCTCGACGAGGTGCTGCCGCGCGCCGACTGGCTCGTGCTCGCGTGCCCGCTCACCGACGAGACGCGCGGCCTGATCGACGCGCGGCGCATCGCGCTCCTGCCGCGCGGCGCGCGCTTCGTGAACGTCGCCCGCGGCGGACTCGTCGACGAGCCCGCGCTGGTCGCGGCGCTGGCCGACGAGCGGCTGGGTGGGGCCCACCTCGACGTGTTCGCCGAGGAGCCGCTGCCCGAGTCCTCGCCGCTCTGGGACCTGCCGCGCGTGATCGTCACGCCGCACGACGCGGGCGCGTCGGCCGGCAACTCCGATCGCGTCGCCGGGATCTTCCTCGACAACCTCGGCTGCTGGCTTCGCGGCGAGCCGCTCGCGGGCGAGGTCGTCCGCGCGGGCTGACACGGCGCGCGTTGCATCGGGCGCGCGCCGCTGCGAACGTCGCGGAGACCGCGTCCGCGGAGCGCTGCCGACGCGACGCCCCGGTCGAGAGGAGACCCAGGACATGTCGGACCAGCCCATGCGCGTCGTCGGAGCCCCCGGCTCGCCCTACAGCCGGAAGTTCCGCGCGGTGCTGCGCTACCGGCGCATTCCCCACGCCTGGGTGAACCAGGGCTGGCCGGAGACGGCCTCGCTGCCGCGGCCACGCGTCGTTCTGCTTCCGCAGCTGGTCGAGCCCGGCCCCGACGGAGAGCTGGTCGCCCGCACCGACTCGAGCCCGCTGATCCGCGAGCTCGAGCGCCGGCACCCGGGGCGCTCGGTGATCCCGCCCGACCCGGCCGTCGCCTTCCTCGACCTGCTGCTCGAGGACTTCGCCGACGAGTGGCTGACCAAGGCGATGTTCCACTACCGGTGGGCCTTCGAGGCGGACGCCGACCACGCGGCGGCGATCCTGCCGCGCTGGTTCAAGGTCGACCAGTCCGAGGAGTTCGCGGTCGGTGCGGGACGCGCGTTCGCGAAGCGGCAGATCGACCGCCTCGGCGTGGTCGGGTCGAACCCGACGACGGCGCCGGTCATCGAGGAGTCGTACCGTCGCTTCCTGCACCTGCTCGACGCCCACCTCGTGTCGACGCCGTTCCTGTTCGGCCAGCGGCCCTCGGCCGCCGACTTCGGCGTCTACGGCCAGCTCACGCAGCTCGTGTCGTTCGATCCCACCCCGATGGCGATCGCGCACCGCGAGACGCCGCGCGTCGCCGCGTGGGTCGACGTGGTCGAAGACCTCTCGGGTCTCGAGACCGACATCCGCCCGTGGACGAAGCGGGAGGACCTGCCCGGGACGCTGCGCGCGATCCTCGGAGAGGTCGGCCGCGTCTACGCGCCGTTCCTGCTCGCGAACGCGGCCGCGCTGGAGTCGGGGGCCGAGACCGTCGAGTGCACGATCGACGGGCGCCGCTGGACGCAGAAGCCGTTCCCCTACCAGGGCAAGTGCCTGTTCTGGCTGCGCGAAGCCCACGAGGCGCTCGCGGTCGAGGACCGGCGGGCGGTCGACGCGATCCTCGCCGGCACGGGCTGCGAGGCGCTCTTCGCGCGGGACTGAAGGCAGGGCCGACCGGCTCGACGGACGCGCCGGGGTGCGTCGGGCGCGGGGTCCTCGGCGGGCGGATCCGCCGACCGCGGCGCGGGGTCGGCCCCCGGGGGGTGCCGGCTTCGCGACGACGTTCGCGGTCGGCGAGCGTGTCCCCCGCGCTCAGGGCGTCCAGCGCGGCTTGCGCTTCTCGGCGAACGCGCGCGGTCCCTCGACGTAGTCGGGATGCGACCAGTGGCCGTAGATCTC
>JAFMJW010000140.1 GCA_017853315.1 Alphaproteobacteria bacterium | reverse complement strand
CCGTCGGGGTTGTGCGCGCCGTCCACCACCACCAGCGGGTCGCGCATCACGACGTCCAGCCGTCCCGGCCAGCGCACCGTCGCGAGGCCTTCGAGCGTCGCGCGCCCGTCGACCCGGAACGCGGGCGAGACGCGGCCCGCCTCCTCGAGCAGCGCGAGTCCCACCGCCGCGTCGTCGCGCAGGTGCTCGCCGCGCAGGACGAGCGCCGCGAGCTCCCGCCGCGACGGATCCGCCTCCACCGGCCGGGCGCCGACGCGGGCCGCCTCGTCGAGCAGCGCCGCCCGGGCCTCCGCCGGCAGCCGCGGCCCCAGCACGACCGCGCGGCCGGGCCGCATGACCCCGGCCTTCTCGCGCGCGATCGCGTCGAGGGTGTCGCCGAGGAACTCCTCGTGGTCGAAGCCGATCGTCGTCACGGCGGAAGCGACCGGGTCCGCGACGTTGGTCGCGTCGAGTCGTCCCCCGAGCCCGACCTCGAGGACCGCCGCCGGGACGCCCCGGCGTGCGAACTCGTCGAAGGCGAGCACGGTCGCCATCTCGAAGAAGGTGAGCGCGATCCCCGCCCGACCGGTCGCCTCCGCGATCCGCTCGACGCCGGCCGCGACCGCCTCGCGCGAGATCGCCCGGGAGCCGACCCGGATGCGCTCGGTGAAGTCGACCAGGTGGGGCGAGGTGTAGAGCCCCGCCGGCACGCCCGCCGAGCACAGCACGGCGTGGACGACCGAGCAGCAGGTGCCCTTCCCGTTCGTTCCCGCGACCAGCACCGCGGGAAACTTCCGCTCGGGCGAGCCCAGCAGGTCGAGCGCCGCCCGCACGCGTTCCAGCTTCAGGTCCCACCCGAGCTTCGACTCGAGCCCGTAGAGATGCGCGAGCGCGCGGTCGTAGTCCACGCCGGGGGGCTCGTGGCTAGCGTGCCGCGTCGGGCGCCTTCGAGAGCGCGCGCAGCAGGCGGCCGAGCGAGGTGCGGAGGTCGCCGCGATGCACGACCATGTCGACCATGCCCTGCAGGAGCAGCGTCTCCGCGCGCTGGAAGCCCGGCGGCAGCGTCTGCTGGATCGTCTGCTCGATGACGCGCGGGCCCGCGAAGCCGATCAACGCGCCCGGCTCGGCGACCTGGACGTCGCCGCGCATCGCGAGCGACGCGCAGACGCCCCCGGTCGTGGGGTCGGTCAGCACGCAGACGTAGGGCACGCAGGCCTCCCGCAGGCGCACGAGCGCCGCGACGACCTTCGCCATCTGCACGAGCGAGAGCGTGCCCTCCTGCATGCGCGCCCCGCCCGACGCGGTGAACACGACGAGCGGGCGGCGCGTCTCCCGCGCGAGGTCGACCAGCCGGGCGAGCTTCTCGCCGACCGCGGTTCCCATCGTCCCGCCCATGAAGTGGAAGTCCATCACGCCGAGCGCGACCGGCACCGACTCGATCTCGGCCGTTCCGGTCACGACCGCCTCGCGGTGGCCGGTCTGCGCGCGCGCGGCCGCGACGCGCTCGGGATAGGCGGGCCCGTCCGGTGCTTCCGTCCAGTGCAACGGGTCGCCGCCGACCAGTCCCGGCCAGGTCTCCTGCCAGGTGCCGCGATCGACCGTGATCCGGAGCCTCTCCTCGACCGTCAGGCGGAAGTGGTGGCCGCAGGTGCCGCAGACCAGCAGCCGGCGCTCGACGTCCTTGCGATAGGACGGCCCGCGACACGACGGACAGGTGACGAAGAGCGCTTCGTCCCCGCCGCGCGGAGTCGTCGTCGGGCCCGGCGGGGTCTCCGGCGGCGACGGCTCGCCCGCCTCCCGCCGGGCTCCCTCGCTCGACTTCACGGGGCCGTCCGCCTCCTCGTCGCGTCCTTCAGCGCGCGCGCCGACCGCACGACCTCGCGAACGGCCAGGGCGTCGTCGGGCGCCTCCTCGAAGAGCTTCGAGAAGTGCGAGCCCACGATGACCGCGTCGGAGAAGCGCGAGAGCTCGCTCGCCTGCTCGGGCGTGGAGATGCCGAAGCCCACCCCGACGGGCACCGGCGAGCTCCGCCGGATCCGGCCGACGAGCGTCTCGATCGCGTGCGGATCCGCGGTCTTCACGCCGGTCACGCCGGCCACGCTCACGAAGTAGACGAAGCCGCTCGCGACGGAGAGCACGCGCCGGATGCGGGCCTGCGTGCTCGTCGGCGCGAGCAGGAAGATCATGTCGAGCCCCCGCTCGCGCAGCGGCAGTCGCAGTTCGTCGGCCTCCTCGGGCGGCGTGTCGACGCACAGGATCGCGTCCACGCCCGCCCTCGCCGCGGCCTCGGCCAGGGGCTCGGGCCCGTAGCGGAAGAACGGGTTCGCGTAGCCGAACAGCACGATCGGGACGTCGGAGCGCCGCCGGAAGTCCACCACCAGCTCGAGCACGCGCGGCAGCGTCGTGCCGGCCGCGATCGCCCGGGTCGCCGCGCGCTGCAGGACCGGGCCGTCCGCCATCGGGTCCGAGAACGGCACGCCGAGCTCGATCACGTCGGCCCCCGCCTCGACCAGTTCGTCGAGCAGGGTCGCGGTCGTGTCGAGGCCGCGATCGCCGGACATGACGAAGGGCACGAAGGCCGCCTCGTCGCGCTCCCGCAGGAGCGCGAAGCGGCGCGCGAGACGCCCGCCGTCACCCGGAGCCGTCTCCGGGGCCTCGGCCGCGCGCGAACGGGCCGTCACGCGTCCGTCCTGCCGCGGGCCGGGGCGACGGGCGCCGGCGTCTCGCCGCGCAGGGTCACGCCGCGCGCCGTCGCCACCGTCTCCATGTCCTTGTCGCCGCGGCCCGAGAGGTTCACGAGCAGGATCGCCGAGCGCGGCATCGTCGGCGCGAGCCGGATCGCGCAGGCGATCGCGTGCGCGGTCTCGAGCGCGGGGATGATGCCCTCGGTGCGCGAGAGCCGGTCGAGCGCCTCGAGAGCCTCGTCGTCGGTCGCCGTCTCGTAGGTCGCGAGTCCCGACTCCCGGAGCCACGAGTGCTCGGGCCCGACGCCGGGATAGTCGAGGCCGGCCGAGATCGAGTGCGCCTCGCGCACCTGCCCGAGCTCGTCCTGCAGGAGGTAGGAGCGTGCGCCGTGGAGGATGCCGCAGGTGCCGGCCGAGAGCGTCGCGGCGTGGCTTCCGGTCGGGACGCCGTGCCCGGCCGCCTCGACCCCGACCAGCCGGACCCCCGGCACCTCGAGGAAGGGGTGGAAGATCCCGATCGCGTTCGAGCCGCCGCCGACGCAGGCGATCACCGCGTCGGGGTCGCGACCGGTGCGCTTGCGCATCTGCGCGCGCGCCTCGCGGCCGATCACGCTCTGGAGGTCGCGCACCAGCATCGGGTAGGGATGCGGCCCCGCGGCGGAGCCGATCAGGTAGTAGGTCGACTCGACGTTCGAGATCCAGTCGCGCAGGGCCTCGTTCATCGCGTCCTTGAGCGTCTTCGAGCCGCTCTCGACGACCCGCACCTTCGCGCCGAGGAGCTTCATGCGGAACACGTTCAGCGCCTGCCGGCGGACGTCCTCCGCGCCCATGAAGACCTCGCACTCGAGCCCGAACTTCGCCGCCGCGGTCGCCGAGGCGACGCCGTGCTGGCCCGCGCCGGTCTCCGCGATGATCCGCTTCTTTCCCATGCGGTTCGCGATCAGGATCTGGCCGAGCGTGTTGTTGATCTTGTGCGCGCCGGTGTGACAGAGGTCCTCGCGCTTCAGCCAGATCTGCGCTCCGCCGAGCTCGTCCGAGAGCCTCGACGCGTGGGTGAGGGGCGTCGGGCGGCCCACGTACTCGGAGAGCATCTCGCGAAGCTCGCGCTTGAAGCCCGGATCCCGCCGGATCCGGGAATAGGCCGTCTCGAGCTCGAGCAGCGCCGGCATGAGCGTCTCGCTCACGTAGCGCCCGCCGAACCCGCCGAAGTGTCCGCTCGCGTCAGGCAGCTTTTGCATTCTTCACGAACTCGGCCACGAGGGCCGGCTCCTTCGTCCCGGGCGAGCCTTCGACTCCGCTCGCCACGTCCACGGCGAAAGGCCGCACCGCTCGCACGGCCTCCGCCACGTTTCCGGGGTCCAGTCCCCCGGCGAGGAAGAGGCGCTCCGCCGGGAAGGCGGACGCCCACGCCCAGTCGAATCGCGCCCCGACTCCGCCGTGCCCCCGGTCGCTCGACCCCTCGCAGAGGAAGTAGTCCGGGTCGATGTCGCCCGCGGTGCGCGCGGCCTGCTCGGCCGAGCCGAGCCGCACCGCGCGGATGACCGGGACCGGCCAGCCGCGGAGCATCTCCGGCGGCTCGTCGCCGTGGAGCTGGATCGCGTCGAGGCGCACCTTCGCGCGCACCTCCTCGATCTCGTCGCGGGTGCGGTCGACGAACACTCCCACGCACCAGACGCCGGGCGGCACCGCGTCGGCGATCCGGGCCGCGCGCTCCCGCTCGACGTAGCGCCTGCTCGCCGGGTGGAAGTTCAGGCCCACCATGTCGGCCCCGGCGCGCACCGCGACGAGCGCGTCCTCGACCGAGCGCACGCCGCAGATCTTCACCCGCACGGGGGAGTTGGCCGCGCTCACGCCGTCGCCCTCGCGGGGCTTCCGAGCAGCGCGGCGAGCGCCGCGCCCGGGTCGGCCGCGGTCATGAAGGCCTCGCCCACCAGGAAGGCGCGGATCCCGCAGGCGCGCAGCCGCGCCACGTCGGCCGCGTCCCGGATGCCGCTCTCGGCGACGAGGCGGGTGCCGCGCGGCGCGCGCGCCGCCATGCGCTCGCTGGTCGCGAGGTCGACCGCGAAGCTCCGCAGGTCGCGGTTGTTCACCCCGACCACGTCGCCGCCGCAGCCGAGCGCGACGTCGAGCTCCGCCTCGTCGTGCACCTCGACCAGCGTCTCGAGCCCATGCCCGCGGGCGCAGTCCGCGAGCCCGCGTAGGCGTGCGGGTTCGAGCACCGCGACGATCAGCAGGACGGCGTCGGCGCCCGCGGCCCGCGCCTCCTCGACCTGGTACTCCTCGACGAGGAACTCCTTGCGCAGCACCGGCAGTCCGACCGCGGCGCGCACCGCGGCGAGGTCCTCGAGCGAGCCGCCGAAGAATTCCGCGTTGGTCAGCACCGAGATCGCGGCGGCGCCGGCGCGCTCGTAGGAGCGGGCGATCGCGACCGGGTCGAACGGGTCGCGCAGCACCCCGCGCGACGGCGAACGTCGCTTGCACTCGGCGATCACCGCCGGGTCGAGCGCGTCGAGGGCGGCGCGCAGGCTGCGGCGGGGCAGCGCCCAGCCGGGTTCGTCGTGCAGCGACGAGGACGGCCGGGCACGCATGCGACCGGGCAGCTCGGCCCGCTCGTGGGCCACGATGCGCTGCAGGATGTCGGGAGCCGATGCCGTCCGGGCGTCCACGGCTCAGACCCTAGCACGGCCCTCGGCGTCGCCCACCGCGGCGGCCTCCTGCCGACTGCGGGCGACCAGGTCCTCCAGCGAGCGCCGCGCGGCCCCCGAGACGATCGACTCCCGGGCGCGGGCGGCGCCGTCCCGCAGGTCGGCCGCCACGCCAGCCACCAGCAGGGCCGCGGCCGCGTTGGCGACCACGACGTCCGCGCACGGCCCGGGCTCGCCTTCGAGGACCGAGCGCAGGATGCGCACCGAGGCCTCGAGGTCCGGGGCCGACAGCGCCCCGCGGTCGATGCGCCCGAGCCCGAAGTCGTCGGCGTCGATCGTGCGCTCCTCGACCGAGCCCCCGCGCACCTCGAGGACGTCGATCGGAGCGGTGAGCGAGATCTCGTCGAGGCCGTCGCGGCTCCGGACCACGAGAGCGTGCTCGGTGCCCAGCCGCGCCAGCGCCGCCGCGACGAGCCCGACCGCCTCCTTCGCGGCGACGCCGACCACCTGGCGGGTGGCCCCGGCCGGGTTGGTCAGCGGGCCGAGCAGGTTGAAGATCGTGCGGACGCCGAGCTCCCCGCGGGCCCCGGCGACGTGGCGCATCGCCGGGTGCAGCCGCCGCGCGAACAGGAAGGCGATGCCGACCTCGTCGAGGCAGCGGGCGGCCGCGGCGCCCGGCAGGTCGATCGCGACGCCGAGCGCCTCGAGCACGTCGGCGCTGCCGAAGCGCCCCGAGGCGGCGCGGTTGCCGGCCTTCGCCACCGCCGCGCCCGCGCCCGCCGCGACGAACGCGGCCGTCGTCGAGATGCTGAAGGTCCCGCCCTGGTCGCCGCCGGTGCCGCAGGTGTCGACGAGCGGCGCGCGGCGCGACTCGACCCGCTCCGCGCGCGCGCGCATGGCGCGCGCCGCGCCGACGACCTCGTCCACCGTCTCGCCCTTCGCGCGCAGCGCGCCGAGCAGCGCGCCGATCTGCGCGCCGGTCGCGCCGCCCTCCATGAGCACCCCGAGCGCCGCGGCGGACTCGGCCTCGGAGAGGTCGCGCCCGTCGCAGACCGTCGCGATCGCGGCGAGCAGCGGCGCCGGGTCGCTCATGCGCCGGGGACCCGGGCGAGGAAGTTGCGCAGGAGGTGCTTGCCCTCGACCGTCAGGATCGACTCGGGGTGGAACTGCACGCCCTCGAGCGGCCATGCGCGGTGGCGGACGCCCATGATCTCGCGCACGTCGCCGTCCATCGTCCAGGCCGTCACCTCGAGCTCGCCGGGGAGCGTGCGCGGGTCGATGACCAGCGAGTGGTAGCGGGTCGCCTCGAAGGGATCGGGCAGACCGCCGAAGACGCCCTGGCCCGTGTGCGAGATCGGCGAGGTCTTGCCGTGCATGATGCGCGAGGCGCGCACGATCTCCGCGCCGAGAGCCGCGCCGATCGACTGGTGCCCGAGGCACACGCCGAGCATCGGGATCTCGGGGCCGAAGCGGCGGATCACGGGGACGGAGACCCCGGCCTCGCGCGGCGTGCAGGGACCGGGCGAGACCACGATGCCGGCGGGCCGCATCGCCTCGATCTCGTCGAGCTCGATCTCGTCGTTGCGCCGGACCTCCACCGTCGCGCCGAGCTCGGCCAGGTACTGCACGAGGTTGTAGGTGAACGAGTCGTAGTTGTCGATCATCAGCAGCATGATCGCGCCCTCACTCGAGACCTTCGGCCGCTTCGACGGCCGCGAGCACGCCGCGCGCCTTGCGCACGCACTCCTCGTGCTCGCGCACCGGGTCGGAGTCCGCGACCACGCCGGCGCCCGCCTGCACGTGGACGACGCCGTCCTTCACCAGCGCCGTCCGGATCGCGATCGCGGTGTCCATGGCGCCGCCGAAGCCGAAGTGGCCGACGGCCCCGCCGTAGAGGCCGCGGCGCGTCGGCTCGAGCTCGTCGATGATCTCCATCGCACGCACCTTCGGCGCGCCCGACAGCGTGCCGGCCGGGAACGCGGCGCGGAAGGCGTCGATCGCGTCGTGGCCGGGCGCGAGCGTCCCCTGGACGTTCGAGACCAGGTGCATGACGTGCGAGTAGCGCTCGATCGCGAACTGCTCGGTGACCCGGACCGTGCCCGGGGCCGACACGCGGCCGACGTCGTTGCGCCCGAGGTCGAGCAGCATCACGTGCTCGGCCCGCTCCTTGGGGTCCGCGGCGAGAGCCGCGGCGAGCCTCTCGTCCTCGGCGGGGTCGGCGGCCCGCCAGTGGGTGCCGGCGATCGGCCGCACCGTCATCACGCCGTCCTCGAGGCGCGCCATGACCTCCGGCGACGCGCCCACGACCGAGAAGTCGCCGAGCTCGAGGTGGTAGAGATAGGGCGACGGGTTGATCGAGCGCAGCGACCGGTAGAGGTCGAAGGCCGAGGCGCGCATCGGGCGGGAGAAGCGCTGGGCCAGCACGACCTGGATGATGTCGCCCGCGGCGATGTACTCCTTCGCGCGGCCGACCGCGGCGACGTAGGCGCTCTCGCCCATCGTCGAGACGGGCGCCACCGAGGCCGCGCCCGGCCTGCCGTCGGCGGCGAGCCTCGCCGGCAGGGCCGGCGCGGGCCCGTCGAGGCGCGCCGCGATCTCCTCGATGCGGCGCACCGCGGCCGCGCGCGCCTTCTCCGGCGAGTCGCCGCGCGAGAGGTCGGCGTGGGTCAGAACGAGCACCTTCTGCTCCTGGCTGTCGAACACGACGAGCGTGTCCACGAGCAGCATGCAGAGGTCCGGACAGCCGAGGTCGTCGGGCGGAGCGTCCGGCAGTCGCTCGATCCAGCGCACGCCGTCGTAGGCGACGTACCCGACCAGCCCGCCGGTGAACCGCGGAAGCCCCGGCACCTGCGCCACCCGGAAGCGTCCGAGCACGCCGCGCAGGAACAGCAGCGGGTCCACGTCGGCATGCCGCTCGACGCGCCCGTCGGCCTCCCGCACGACGACCTCGCGGCCGCGCGCCTCGATGACGGCGGCCGGCTCGGTCACGACGAAGCTGTACCGCCCCCAGCGCTCGCCCCCCACCGCGCTCTCGAGCAGGCAGCCGTGCGTGCCGCGGTGGACCTTGCGGAAGGCGGTGACCGGCGTGTCGCGGTCGGAGAGCATCTCCCCCCAGACCGGGACGTGCGTCGCGCCCTCGCAAAGTCGCGCGAAGGGCGCCGCTGCGGGGAGGATGCGCATGCTTCGGCCGTCAGTCGTTCACGAGGAACGCTCTCGCGTAGCTCGGGTCGCTCTTGAGGCGGGACACGGCCGCGGTCGCCGCGTCCATGGAGGAGAACCGCCCGACGCGCACGCGGTACCAGGTCTCGCCCTGCAGGTTCACCCGCATGACGTAGGCGTTGAAGCCCTTCTCCTGCAGCCGGGCGCGCACGGCGTTCGCCGTCGCCTCGTCCTTGGCCGCGTTCACCTGGATGCTCCAGCCGCTCTTCAGGCCCGCCTCGCCGTTGCGCAGCTGCGGCGTGGCCGTCGGCTTCGGCGCCTTCGTGGGCTTCGGCATCGGCGTCCGGGTCGCCTTCGGCGTCGGCTTGGGCGGCGCGGGGGTCTTCGTCGGCGCGGGCAGCTTCGTCGGGGCCGGCGTCGCCTCCGCGCCCGCGGCGAGGACCGGCGTCGGCGTCGGGGCCGCAAGCGGCGTCCCGCCGGGCGCGACCGTCGCGGTCGGGGCCGGGGGCCGCACCGCGAGCGCCGGGCCTCCCGACTC
>JAFMJW010000139.1 GCA_017853315.1 Alphaproteobacteria bacterium | reverse complement strand
GCGTTCGGGAGCCACGCCCGCAGGATAGGAGCGCGCGCGGACAAGCGTTGTCCGGGGCGAACCGGCGCGCGGTCAGTCGATCCAGCCGCGCAGGCGATATCCGAGGTACCCGATCCTCTCGTGCATCCATGCGCCGAGGCAGCCGAAGCCGTCGATCGATGGCAGGCGGAATTCCGCGGGCTCCTCGAGTGCCGCGAGCGCCTCGAAATCGCAGGGCGCGGGGATCACCTCGAGCCCCGCCTTGCGGAACACCGCCTCGGAGCGCCGCATATGGGCAGCCGAGGTGACGAGGATCACGCGCTTCCAGCCCTGCTCGCGGGCGAGCCTCGCGGTTGCGACCGCCTCGTCTCGGGTGTTGCGGCAGTCGCCGAGGCCGTGGATCGGCACGGCGACGACGTTCCAGGCACGCAGCCAGCGCCGAAGCAGGTCGGCCTCGGTAGGCGCGTCGCCGCCGTCCTCACGCGATGTGCCGTGCGCGCTGCCGCCCAGCACGAGGGCACCGGCCCTGCCGCGACGCACGATCTCCGCCGCAGTGATGGCACGGTCGACCGAGGCACCCATCTCGAAGCCGAACACGCCGTTCGACGAGCCGTTCAGTCCCCCGCCGAGCATGACGACCGCGTCGGCGGACGGCAGGCGATCGACGTCGAACCCGGCCCACGGGCGCTCCAGCCCGGCCACGAGTTCGAGCGGCAGTCGCGTGCCGCCGACGAGCCAGATCACGGCCGCGAGCAGCGCGGGCGCGAGCGCACGGCGCGGGCGGCCGTGGAGCGCGTGCCACGCCGCGGCCGCGACGATGGCGAGCCAGAGCAGCGCGAGCGGCTGGAGCGAGCTCGAGACGAAGCGGGCCACGTCCGGTCGCTCGCCTCACCGGCGGGCGGGGCCGATGGCCCCGCCCGTGCCGGCGACGTCTTCAGCCCACGCGGCGCAGCGTGTTGCGGTCGCGGTGGACGTAGTCCTTGCCGATCTTGCGCAGCGCGATCGTGAGCGACTCGTCGTAGCTCCAGGTGTCGCCGTCGATCGCGACGTCGCAGGTGTAGAGAGTCGTGCGCGCGTGCTCGGCCATGTGCGGATTCGAGAGGATGCCGAGGCTCTCGGAGCCGACCTCGGCGCGCATCGTGAAGCGGTTGCCGTGCGCGGCGGCCTTGCCTCCGGCGAGGATCGTCTGGCCGCGCGGCACCATGAAGCAGCGCATGACGAGGCCCGCGGCCGCGTCCCACAGCCAGTACCCGACCTCCATGTGGAAGGGGTTCTCGTCGCCCAGCGGCCAGGCCTGCGTGCGGTAGTCGAGGCCGTAGAGCACCTGCCCGGTGTTGTTCACCGGCCCGAACGGCTCGAAGGTCGCGCGCTCGCGGAACTTCGTCTCCTCGGGCTCGCGGTCGTCGTGGTGGATCGAGACGTCGACGCCCTTGTCGCCCTCCCAGGTGCCGACGAGCTTCGCGAGCGGTCCCCATTCCTCGTGCATGTGCGACTCCTCCGGGTTTTCGATGGATGATCCGCGGCGAGCGCCTCCCGACGGGCCGTTGGACCGCAGCGGAGCCTGCGGGTACCACGGGCGGCGGGGGGAGTCACGGGCGCGGTGCCTACTCCGCCATGTCCGCGCGGCCACGGACCGCGTCGAACTCGCGCTGCTGCGCAGGATCGAGCACCTGGTCGCCGAGCCGCACGGCGACCTTCTCGATGCGCCCGCGGAAGGTGAACGGGAGATCGTAGGTCTCGGCCACCGGCGTCCCGGTGTCCTCGCCGCAGTCGAGCGTCTCGTCGAGCGACAAGCGGTAGCCGAGCGTGCGCGGGATCCTGACGCTGCCCGCGGGCTTGCCGTCGACCGTGAGCGTCGCGGTTCCGCCCTTGCCGATGCCGCTCCCGTCGTACCCGAAGTCCATGCCGACGACGTGGCGCCCCGGCGGGACGACGGCGTTGCCGGTGACGCAGGTTCGCTCCACGCCGGCCAGGTTGTAGCAGTAGACGGGTTTCCCCTTCTGCATCCAGAGCCCCCAGCCGGCGAAGCGGCCGCCGTGCGTGAGGATCATGCCTTCGCCGCCCCCCTTCGGGACCTCGAGCGAGGCGACGATCGAGAAGGACTTGTTCTTGGTGTCGGGTGCCGCTCCCTCGGGGATGCGCGTGAGCCCCGGCCAGAAGGTGAACACCGAGCGGCCCCGCGTCAGGCTGGGCCGGTTCGCGGTGTCGAGCCTCTGCACCTTGCTGTTGTCGAGCGGCAGCACGTCGTACTTCTTCGCCTCGACGAGGAAGAGATCCTGCATGCGCTTCAGGCGCTCCGGCTCCTTCGCGGCGAGGTCGTCCGCCTGGCTGAAGTCGCGCGTCACGTCGTAGAGTTCCCACGCGTAGTCGAGAACGCCGACGTCTCCGCCCATCGACGACCACGGCGGCGTGGGCGGGGTGGTCGCGGCGACCCAGCCGTCCTCGTAGATCGCGCGGTTCCCGAGCATCTCGAAGTACTGGACGCGGTGACGGGAGGGCTCCGTCGGGGCGTCGAAGGTGTAGACCATGCTCGTCCCCTCGACCGGCTTCTGCGCGACGCCGTTCAGGCTCGTCGGCGACGCGACGCCGGTCGCCTCGAGGATGGTCGGGTAGACGTCGATCACGTGGTGGAACTGCGTGCGGATCCCGCCCTTGTCCTTGATGCGGGCCGGCCAGGAGATCACGAGCCCGTTGCGCGTTCCGCCGAAGTGCGACGCGATCTGCTTGGTCCACTGGAAGGGCGTGTCCATCGCGTGCGCCCAGCCGATCGGGTAGTGATTGAAGGTCGTCGGGCCGCCGAGTTCGTCCATCCGGCGGCGGACCTCGGCGAAGTCCTCCGGGATCGCATTGAAGAAGGTCATCTCGTTCAGGAGCCCGTTCGGGCCGCCTTCCGCGCTCGCCCCGTTGTCGCCCTGGATGTAGATCACGAGCGTGTCGTCGAGCTCGCCCATCTCCTCGATGGCGTCGAGCACCCGGCCCATCTGCCAGTCGCAGTGCGCGAGCGCCGCCGCGTAGACCTCCATCATGTGCGCGGCGACCTTCTTGTGGTCGGCGTCGAGCGAGTCCCAGGCCGGGATCCCCGGGGAGCGCTCGGTCAACTTCGTGTCCGCGGGGACGAGACCCAGCGCCTTCTGCCGCGCGAGCGTCTCCTTGCGCATCTCGTCCCAGCCCTGGTCGAACTTGCCCTTGAACTTCGCGATCCACTCCCTGGGAGCGTGGTGCGGAGCATGCGCGGTTCCGGGCGCGTAGTAGGCGACCCACGGCTTGTCGGGCGCGACCGAGTGCAGCATCCGGATGCGCGCGATCGCGTGGTCGGCGAGGTCGCGGTCGAAGAAGTACCCGGCCTGTTCGTGCGGGGGCTCGATCGGGCGCGTGCCCTCGAAGATGGCCGGCGTCCACTGGCTCGTGTCGCCGCCGATGAAGCCGTAGAAATACTCGAAGCCGAGCCCGGTCGGCCAGAGGTCGAACGGTCCGGCCTGGCTGCCCTGCCAGTCGGGCACATTGTGGTTCTTGCCGAACCAGGCGGTGTTCCAGCCGTTCTGCCGCAGGATCTCGGCGAAGGTGCCGGCGCTCTTCGGCAGGAGCGTGTCGTAGCCGGGGTAGCCGGTGCCGGCCTCCATGATGACGCCGGTCGCGGCGGAGTGGTGATTGCGGCCGGTGAGGAGGGCCGCGCGCGTCGGCGAGCACAGCGCAGTCGTGTGGAACTGCGTGTAGCGGAGCCCGTTCTTCGCGAGGCGCTCCATCGTCTCGGTCGGGATCGGACCGCCGAAGGTGCTCGATGCGCCGAATCCGACGTCGTCGGTCAGGATGAGCAGGACGTTCGGTGCGCCCCTGGGTGCCGCGACCTGCTTCGGGAAGTCGGGCGTGGAGTCGGCCGCGGTGATGCCGATGCGGCCGGCGAAGGGCGGTTGGGGACGGGGGAGCACGTTCGCCTCGGCGGCGAGGACGGGAGGATTCGCGGCCGGGGTCCTCGCGGCGGCCGCAGCCGCGGGCCCGGCGGCGGCCGTGGTCGCTTCGGCGGCGGATGCGGGTGCCGTCGCGGCGGCGGACTCGCCGACCGGTGCGGCCGGCGGCTTCGCCTCCTCGGCGAGCGAGACGGCGGCGGACACGACGGCGAGCAGGCTGCTCGAGACGATCGCGTTGCGGACCATGGCTCTCCGACGATCACTCATGCGGAACCTCCTCGTTCGGGATCCGTCGCACCATCCCGAGTCCGGGCGAGGTTCGCAAGCCCGAGCGACGCCGTGGAGTCAGGATGCCGGCGTTTCCGGTCGCGGCGCTCGGCCCGCGGCATCGCCGCCCACTCGCTGCAGCGAGCGCCAGTCGATCCCCTTGCGACGCGCCTGCGCGCGCACGAACTCGTTCCAGTCGACGACGACCTCGCCCTCGGGGCGCGGCAGCGCGGGCGGTCGCGAGAGGGCGACGACCTCGGGCGGCGGCTCGATCCGGCCGCGCTCGAGGGCGAGCGCCCAGCGATGGAAGCCCGGAAACACCACGTGGAGGGGATCCTGGGCGAGGCCGCCGCTCCAGCCGTCGCAGGGCTCGTAGACGCAGCCGTTGCGCGAGGGAGCGACGACGAGGATCCGCGAGACCCGCCCCTCGCCCGCGAGGGCGGAGCGGGCGAAGGCGAGTTGCGCCACCCCGGGTGCGACGAGCCCGCGGCGGAGACTCGACCTGGCACCCACGCACCAGGTCGCGACCACGGCGACCGCGGCGACCGCGAGGAGTCGGCGTGCTCGCTGCGGCCAGCGGGCGGAGATCGTCCGCAGCGACCACGCTCCCGCCACGAGGACGACGCCCACCGCGACGGTCGAGGTGTGCGGCCGGATCATGAAGTGCGGGATCCGGCCGGGCTCGTCCGCGAGGATCGGGAGGACGGCGAGGCCGAGGCAGGCGAGAAAGGTGATCCACTTCGCCACGATCGCAGCCGCCGTCGCTGCCGAGCGGCGCGCGTCGAGCACGGCGGCGAGCGCGACGAGAGCCGCCCACGCGGCCATGATGCGGACGGCCCAGTCGACCGTTCGCCCGCCGAGCACGCGCACCCGCTCGAAGGGGTACGGGAACGACCAGAGCTTGAAGGCGGGCCAGTAGTGCCGCGGGTCGAGCGCGATGCGCAGGGCGGCGAGCGGCGAGTTCAAGAGGGTCATCGCACTCTCGCCCCTGTCGTAGCCCGACTCGCCCTTCGCGTGCAGGCTCGCGAGGTTCCACTTGTAGAGGGCCATGGACACGGCGAGGGCGAGGACGACGAGGAGCAGCAGCGACCACGACTGTCGCGCGCGGCGCGGCCAGTCCGCGAGCACGGCCGCGACCAGCGGGACGAGACCGAAGATCGCGAGCCCCTGGTGGATCTGCATCACGACCGAGAGGCAGGCGAACGCCCACGCGAGCCTCGGCCAGGAGGCGACGGCGGAGTCGGTGCCGCGCGGGACGACGAGGGCGAAGGCCGCGAGCGCGAGCAGGAGGCTGCTCACGTTGGAGAACGTGCCCGCCCCGTATCCGGCATAGGACCAGAACGGGCCCTGCGTGAAGATCGCGAGCACGAGCAGCGTCGTCGCGGCGGGGGCGTGAAAGGTGCGGTCGAGAAGGCGCCGCGTGACGACGGCGGTGATCGCGAGGATCACGACGAGCGTGAAGCGCACGAGCCGCAGGCGGGCCGGGTCGTCCGCGGCGAAGGCGAACGGCAGGTTCCAGAGGAAGCCACCCAGCCAACGGCCGCTGAGTCTCCAGAGCTCAGCGCCCCACGCGAGCGGCGACTGCATCGGCCAGCGCGGCGCCCAGCCGACGAGCGCCATCTCGTCCTTCATCACGTAGTCGGACGTGAAGGCGTGGGAGTAGAGGAAGGGGAGGACGAGGAGGAGGACGGCGTCAGGGAGGAGATTCGGGAAGCGCGATGCAGCGGGGGCCGCGGGTGTCGCCGTTGGGCGAGGCATGGGGAGCACTTAGCGCAGGGGTGTGGCGGCGCACGCATCGACGGCCGGCCTCGTGCCCCGGCGGGGCCCGGGACGGCCGCGCGTCACGGAGACTGCGCAGGCGCCTCCACCTTCGGCCCGGGCGCAGGGGGCTCGACGACTCTCGGCAGCGACTTCCAGTCGATCCCCTTGCGACGCGCCTGCGAGCGGACGAACTCGTTCCAGTCGACGACGACCTCGCCCTCGGGGCGCGGCAGCGCGGGCGGTCGCGAGAGGGCGACGACCTCGGGCGGCGGCTCGATCCGGCCGCGCTCGAGGGCGAGCGCCCAGCGATGGAAGCCCGGAAACACCACGTGGAGGGGATCCTGGGCGAGGCCGCCGCTCCAGCCGTCGCAGGGCTCGTAGACGCAGCCGTTGCGCGAGGGAGCGACGACGAGGATCCGCGAGACCGGCCCTTCGCCCGCGAGAGCGGAGCGAACGAAGGCGAGTCGCGCCACGTTGGGTGCGACGAGCCCGCGACGCAGGCTCGACCTGGCGCCCGCGCACCAGATCGCGACCACGGCGACCGCGGCGACCGCGAGAAGTCCGCGGGCTCGCTGCGGCCAGCGGGCCGTGATCGTCCGCAACGCCCACGCGCCCGTCACGAGGACGACGCCCACCGCGACGGTCGAGGTGTGCGGCCGGATCATGGGGTGCGGGATCCGCGTCGGCGCGTCCGCCAGGATCGGGAAGACGGCGAGACCGAGGCAAGCGAGAAAGGTGAACCACTTCGCCGCGGTCTCCGCCGCGGTCGCTGCCGAGCGACGCGCGTCGAGCACGGCAGCGACCGCGACGAGGGCCGTCCACGCGGTCATGATCCGCAGCGACCAGGCGATCGTCCGCCCCCCCAGCACCCGGACGTGCTCGAAGGGGTACGGGAACGACCAGAGCTTGAAGGCAGGCCAGTAGTGTCGCGGGTCGAGCGCGATCTGCAGGGCCGCGAGAGGCGAGTTCACGAGCCCCATCGCACTCTCCCCCCGATCGTACCCCGACTCGGCCCTCACGTGCAGGTTCGCGAGGTTCCACTTGTAGAGAGCCACCGACACGGCGAGCGCCACGACCATGAGGAAGAGCAGCGACCACGACTGCCGTCGGAGGCGCGGCCCGTCGGCGAGCACGACGGCAACCAGCGGGACGAGCCCGAACATCGCGACCCCCTGGTGGATCTGCATCACGACCGAGAGGCAGGCGAACGCCGCCACGACCCTCGGCCACGAGGCGACGACGGAGTCGGCGTCACGGGGAACGACCAGAGCGAAGGCCGCGAGCGCGACCAGCAGGCTGCTCGCGATCGAGAACGTGCCGACCGAGAAGCCGGCGAAGGACCAGAACGGGGCCTGCGCGAAGATCGCGAGCACGAGGAGCGTCGTCGCGGCGGGGGCGCGGAAGGTACGGTCGAGCAGGCGCCGCGTCGCGACGGCCGTGATCGCGAGGATCACGACGAGCGTGAAGCGCACGAGCCGCAGGCGGTCCGGGTCGTCCGCGGCGACGGCGAACGGCAGGTTCCAGAGGAAGCCCCAGCCAGCGGCCGCTCGAGTTCCAGACCCTGGCGCCCCACACGAGCGGGGGAAGGATCGGCCAGCGCGGCGCCCAGCCGACC
Source organism: Alphaproteobacteria bacterium (assembly GCA_017853315.1). Classification (GTDB taxonomy): domain Bacteria; phylum Desulfobacterota; class Binatia; order UBA12015; family UBA12015; genus REEB422. Next base: position 1,542 of record JAFMJW010000139.1, on the reverse strand, counting down.
AGGAGCGTCTCGTCGTTCATCGCGTAGTCGGACGTGAACGCGTGGGAGTAGAGGAAGGGGAGGACGAGCAGGAGGACGGCGTCGGGGAGGAGGTTCGAGATGCGTGACGACGCGGGGGGCGCGGGGGCGCCGGGGGGCGAGGCATGGGGAGGGTGTAGCGGAGGGGGGTGGCGGGGGACCATGGGCGGCGGGGGGCATGGGCCAGGCGACCCGGGTGAAGGGCCCCAGGCCGCATGGATCACTTTCGTTCATCATGATAATCGAAAGTCATGGTTTCGCGTGCTCTCCGGCTTCCCCGAAGGCCGACCGAGAGTTTCTTCCTCTGGGGGCCTCGGCAGACCGGGAAGACCTCCCTGCTCCAGGAAACCTATCCCGACGCGCCGCTCATCGACCTGCTGCGCACGGACGAGGTCGTGCGCTACGGATCGCGACCTGCCTTGCTGCGGGAGGAGTTGCTCGAAGAGCCGCGAGGCCGCCTCGTGGTCATCGACGAAGTGCAGAAGGTCCCGGCGCTCCTCGACGAGGTCCACTGGCTGATCGAGAAGCGGGGCCTGGTTTTCGCCCTGTGTGGCTCGAGCGCGCGCAGGATCCGAAGGGGCCACGCGAACCTGCTCGGCGGTCGGGCCTTGCGGTACGAGCTCTCCGGCCTCGTCTCCGCCGAACTCGGCCCCGAGTTCGACCTGATGCGTGCGCTGAATCACGGGTACCTGCCACGTCACTACCTCGCGAACCAGCCGGCTCGCCGCCTCCGAGCCTACGTGGACGACTACCTGAGGGAGGAGATCCTCGCGGAAGGCGTCGTGCGATCCCTTCCTCCCTTCGCGACGTTCCTCTCGGCGGCAGCGCTCGCGGACGCGGAACTCGTCAATTTCGCCACGATCGCACGGGACTGCGGCGTGTCGGCGCCGACCGTGAGGAGTTGGTTCGAGATCCTCGTCGACACCCTCGTCGCCCGCTGGCTCCCCGCCTACACTCGTCGTCCCAAGCGAAGAGTCATCCTGGCCTCCAAGTTCTACTTCGACGACGTCGGCGTGGTGAACCTCCTGGCACGCCGTGGACGCGTCGATCCCGGCTCCGAAACCTTCGGCAAGGCCTTCGAGAACTGGGTGTTTCACGAACTCTCGACCTACCGGGCGTACCAGGGCTTCGGCTTCGACCTCGCGTACTGGCGACTGGCCTCCGGGATCGAGGTCGACTTCGTCGTGGACGACGTCCGCGTGGCGATCGAAGCCAAGGCGAGTGCGCGGGTACAGGCCGACCACCTCCGCGGGCTCCGCGAGCTGGCCGTCGATCATCCCAGGGTCGAACGGAGGATCGTCGTCAGCCTCGACTCACGCGCACGCCGGACCGAGGACGGCATCGAGATCCTGCCCGCCCCGGTCTTTGCGAGCCGATTGTGGAGCGGAGAGTTGCTGGGCGGGACCTGACGGTTCGGTCTACCGACCGCTTCGGGGCGGCGGCCCCGAGACTTCACGCCGGTTCTTCGGCGGACCGCGACGAGAGCGCCTCCATCGCCTTCTCGACGCGGGCGAGCCGGTCGAG
>JAFMJW010000015.1 GCA_017853315.1 Alphaproteobacteria bacterium | reverse complement strand
GCAGCACCATCACGGCGGTGTAGAAGAGCGTCCAGAGCGGGTTCTTCAGCACTTCCACGACCACCCGCCACAGGTCCCAGACCTCGCGCTCGCCGAGGCGGGCGACGTAGCCCTGGTGCTCGTTCGGCCCGAAGCGGAACTGCCAGAGGTGGATCACGAGGAAGGCGAGCAGGACGAGTCCCGTCACGATCATGCTCTTCGACGCGACGGTCTGTCGGCTGGAACCGCCCTTGCTCGCGGTGCGCAGGTTCTTGCGCCGCCTCGCCCGCTGGCCGTCGCGCCACACGTTGATCGCGCTCACGGCGTGGGCGAGGAAGACGGCCCCGAGCAGCAACTCGATCACGATCAGCATCGGGCCGAGGCTGTGGGTGAGCGCCGCATAGCCGTTCAGGGCGTCCTGTCCGGCGAAGATCGTCAGGTTGCCGGCGAGGTGCGCGACGATGAAGGCGAGCAGCAGGACTCCGGTCAGACCGTTCAGGAACTTCTTGCCGACCGACGACGACAGGCGGAAGCGCGTGAGGCTCATAAGGTTGTCTTTCCCCTAGCCGTTCGGACCATGCTTGCCAATGATCCGAGCCGTCGGCCGCGGGCGGGACCGCGGCGGGGCCGAGGAGGCCTGAACCACAGCATTAGGTGCGCTGGCGAAGCTGCCCGCCGCCGTCGGCCCATGGTCCGGGGCGGAAGTGCCGCGCCCCGTTCGGCCGCCTTCCCCCGTCCCGGGCGGAGGCGCAGGGCGCGCGGCGAGCGCGGGCGTGTATGCTCCGGATCATGGCTGCGTCGAGAAGGCCGAAGCGCCGGCTCCCCGCCCGCCCGGCGCGAGCCGAGCTCGAGGCGCGATTCCGTCGCATCGCGCTGCTCGGCGAGGCCGTGGGAATGCTCCAGTGGGACATGGCGGCGGTGATGCCGGACGGCGGAGCCGCGGCTCGGGGCGAGCAGATGGCGGAGCTCCGCGAAGTCGCCCACGAGCTGCTGGTCGACGAAGAGGTCGGCGAGTGGCTCCGTTCCGCGCGCGAGGACGCCGTCCGCGACGGCGCGGAGGCATGGCACCTCGCCGACCTCGACGAAATGGAGCGCGACCGTCGCCACGCGGTCGCGGTACCGCCCGCGCTCGTGGCCCGGCACTCGCGCGCGGCATCGGCCTGCGAGATCGAGTGGCGCGGTCGCCGCGACGCGAACGACTTCGCGGGCGTGCTGCCGTCGCTGCGCGAGGTCCTGGGGCTCGTCCGCGAGATCGCGGCCGCGAAGGCGGAGGCCTTCGGCACGACGGCCTACGACGCGTTGCTCGACGAGTACGAGCCCGGCGGCTCGTCGGCGGAGATCGACCGGCTGTTCGCGGAACTCTCGACCTTCCTGCCCGGGCTCGTCGATCAGGTCGTCGAAAAGCAGCGCGCGGAGGGGGCGCCCGCGGCGCCGCAGGGCCCGTTTCCGGTCGAGGCGCAGCGCAGGCTCGCCGAGCGGGTGATGCGCGGGCTCGGCTTCGACTTCGCCCACGGCCGGCTCGACACGAGCCACCACCCGTTCTGCGGCGGCATCCCCGAGGACGTGCGCATCACGACGCGCTGGAACGAGGACGACTTCCTGCGCGGGCTCCTCGCGGTCGTCCACGAGACGGGGCACGCGCTCTACGAGCGCGGGCTGCCGGCCGCCTGGCGCCGCCACCCCGTCGGCCGTGCCCGCGGCATGAGCGTGCACGAGGGGCAGTCGCTGCTGGTGGAGATGCAGGTCTGCCGCTCGGCGGCGTTTCTCGGCTGGCTCGCCCCGGTCGCCCGCGAAGCCTTCGCCGCGTCGCCGCCGCGCAAGAGCGGAGGCGTCGTGGGGCGAGCCGGGATGGCGGACGACGGGTCGTGGAGCACGGCCGCGCTGCGCCGGCGGGCGACGCGCGTCGCCCGGACGCTGATCCGCGTGGACGCGGACGAGGTCACCTACCCCGCGCACGTCATCCTCCGGTACCGACTCGAGCGCGCGATGGTCGACGGTGCGCTCGACCCGGCCGACCTGCCCGGCGCGTGGCGTGACGGCTTGCGCGAGATCCTCGGCGTCGAGCCGCCCGACGACCGCACCGGCTGCCTGCAGGACATCCACTGGTACGCCGGCGCGTTCGGCTACTTTCCGACCTACACGATGGGCGCCATGACGGCGGCGCAGCTCTTCGATGCCGCGCGCCGCGCGGCCCCCCGGATCGAGGCCGAGATCGCGGAGGGTCGAGTGGACTCGCTGCTCGCCTGGCTGCGCGAGCACGTGCACTCGAAGGGGTCGTCGCTCTCGACCCACGACCTGCTGGTGCAGGCGACCGGCCGTCCGCTCGACGCCGGGATCTTCCGCCGCCACCTCGAGCGTCGCTACCTGCGAGACGAGGCGGCCTGATCCGCGGCCGCGCTCAGAGGCTCGCCCGGGCCGCCTCGACGAGCGAGTGCGCGCGCGGGTCGAGCGCCGCGCCGACGTTCATCCGGTTCATCGCGTAGCCGAGCGCGAGCCCGGTCTCGGGCTCCGCGTAGCCCAGCGAGCCGCCGGCCCCCGGGTGCCCGAAGCTGCCCGCCGCCCCGGCGAGGCAGAGCGAGGGCGGCAGCATGAACCCGGTGCCGAAGGCCGTCGGCAGGAGCAGGATGCGATCGGGCCCCTCGCTGCGCGGCCGGCGCATCTCGTCGACCGTGTCGGCGGACAGCAGCCGGATCCCGTCGACCTCGCCGATCACCGCCGCGTAGAGGCGGGAGAGCGATCGCGCGGTCGCGATGCCGTTCGACGACGGCAGCTCGGCGGCACGCACCGCGCGGAGGTTCCAGGTCTCGTCGTAGGGAAACAGGCCGGAGGGGCCGGTGAGCGCCCGTCCGCTCGTGGTCCCCGGTCCCATCACGCTCTCGAGGAGCTCGCGCACCCGCGGATCCGAGGGCGGCTCCGGCGGGACGATGCGGGCGACGCGCGGCTCGATCTCCCCCGGCAGCCCGATCCAGAAGTCGAGGCCGAGCGGCCGCGCGATCTCGTCCGCGAAGAAGCGGCCCGGCGAGCGTCCGTCGACCCGGCGAAGGATCTCGCCGGCGAGCCAGCCGTAGGTGCGGACGTGGTAGCCGTGCGCGGTTCCGGGAGGCCACAGGGGGGCTTGCGCGGCGAGAGCCGCGACGACGGGCTGCCACGACAGGGCCTGCTCGAGCGTGAAGTCGCCCTCGACGACCGGCAGCCCGGCGCGGTGCGAGAGCACGTCGCGGACCGTGATCGACTCCTTGCCGTTGGCCGCGAACTCGGGCCACGCATCGGCGACGCGGGCGTCGAAGTCGAGCGCGCGGCGCTCGGCGAGGAGCCCCATCGCGATCGCGACCGCACCCTTGGTCGACGAGAACACGAGCACGGCCGTGTCCTCCTCCCAGGGCCGCCCGGTGCGGGCGTCGGCGATCCCGCCCCAGAGGTCGACCACCCGGCGCCCGCGGTGGTGGACGCAGCAGGCGGCGCCCAGGTCGCGCCCGCTCGCCAGGTTCGCCTCGAAGGCCTCGCGGACGCGGTGGAAGCGCGGCTCGCAGGAACCCTCGACGCGCGGGGCGCTCACGTCACCGAGCTCGCGGTGGGCGTGGCGGCCGCGAGCGGTGAAGGAACCGTGCCCCCGCGGCGGTCGCGGCTCACGCGCGCGCCGCCGGCGAGTCGAGGCCGTGGGTCAGGACGGGAACTCGTAGATCCAGCCCTTCTTCGTCTGCGTCCAGGTGCCGATGTTGTTGAACAGGTCGTCCCCGACCAGGATCACCGTCGACATCGTCGGCAAGGTCGCGATCGAGTAGTCGCCGTACATGACGATGTCGACGCGGTAGCCGCCGAGCGGGTCCCGCCGCGGACGGAGCTTGAACGAGGCGATGCCTCCCGTCTTGCGGGCCTGCGGGTTGCGGTAGACGTAGAGGCCGTTCTGCCGGGCTCCGATCGTGCCCGCGGGGAGCGTCTCGCCGGCGATCGTCCCGTCGAGGTTCTGGAGGCCGACCGTCACGACCTCCGTGGCGGGGTCGATCGCCGATGCGGGCGCGATGCGCGCGTGGAACGTGAGGCTGTCGAGCTGGCCGTGAGCCGTTCCGAACTTCAGTTCCGCGGGACAGGGATGATGGCACGGGGTGATGATCGGGTCACCCGTCTCCTGGGCGCGGGCCGGAGAGGCTCCCGTCATCGTCGCCACGGTCGCGACCAGTCCCGCGACCAGCATGACGAACTTCCAGCCTCTTGCCCTGCAGGCCTGTCCCGGCATCCCGTCTTCCACGGCCCCCCCCCTTCTGCTTGCACGCCGAGCCACCGGCGGCGATCCCCGGTCTCCCTGCCAGATTCGAGGGAGGAAGCCAACATGTTTTCCGGTCGGCCGCCTCGGCCGCCGGAGACCGGGAGGAGGAGGGTAGGTCGCGGTCGGCACTCGACCCTCGACCCGTCCCTCCGGAGCAGGGCTGGGGGCACCGAGGCAGTCGCCGGGCGCGTTCTCCGTCACGGTGAGGAGGCTCGCGGCGATCGTTCCAGGCGGGTGGAGGAAGGGTGCGGGCACCTCGGTCGGTTCGGATCGGCGTCCTGCCGTCGGCGCGGGAGGCGTCCGGCAGGCCTGCGAGCCCTGGCAGTCGAAGGCGAGCACCTTGCCGTCGCCACCGGGTCGCCGTCGGCACTCGACGAAGGAGGGCGGGCCGCCGTCGATCTCGAGGACGTTGCCGCTCACGAGGGCGACCAGATCCCAGGTGAGCGTCACTGCTCGTTGGCGCCGACCCGCTTGTTGACGTAGGTCGCGTCGCAGGCGGCGGAGAACTCGACCCCGTCGCCCGGGGTCGCCGGTGCGGCGGACAGGGAGATCCCGAGAGTGGCCGCCGCGAGAGCCGGTCGAATCCCCGCGCGACCGCCTCTCGTCGTCGTGCGCGATCCCATGGGCCTGCCCTTCGAATCCGAGCGTTCTCGCGCACTCCGCCCCGGCGACACGTTCGCGGGCGACGTCGCGGCAAGCACCGCTTCGCGGCCGGGGGGCGCCCCTCCCGCCACCGCGCACCGGACGGTGGCCCGGTGAGCGACCGCCCGGATCCGGGGGTCGAGGAGGCGCCCGTCCTCCTGCGCCGCGGCCTCGACCGCGCGCGGGCGGAAGCGGCCCTTCTCGCCCTGCAGGCGCTCGCGATCCCGGCGCTCCCCGTCGTCGAGCCGGGCGAGGGCGTGGCGATCGCCGTTCCCGCGGGTCAGGCCGAGCGGGCTCGCGCGGTGCTCGACGAACTCGAGGAGGAGCAGGAACGAGACGCGCGGGCCGCCGCGGCCGGGGTCGGCGGGCCGTCCCATCGGCGGGGATGGTTCGACCGCTCGGCGCTCGCCGTGGTCGGGCTCCTCGGCGTGCTCGTCGCGGCCTACCTCGCGACGGCGGGCCTCGCGACCGAGGCGACCTGGCAGCAGATGCTCCGCGCGGGCGCGGTCGAGCACGGTCGCGTCGAGCAGGGCGAGTCGTGGCGGCTCGCGACGGCGATCCTCCTGCACTTCGACCTGGCGCACCTGATCGCCAACGCGGCGACGCTGCTGTTCGTCGGGCCGCTGCTCGCACGCGAGATCGGCGGACTCCGCCTGCTCGCCGTGTTCGCCGGCGCCGGAGTCGCGGGCAACCTCGCGAGCTTCGCGCTCGCGCCGACGCTCGGGCTGAAGGCGGGCGCCTCGGGCGGGATCGCCGGCCTGCTGGGCGCGCTCGCCGGCGAGTCGCTCGGTGCAGCGACCGAGCGTGCCGGTCGCTACCGGCGGTGGCAGGTGCTCGCGGCGCTGGCGGCGGCCTACGCGCTCCTGGTCGGCGCTTCGCCGAAGGCGGACCACGTCGCGCATGCCGCGGGGCTCGTGGCAGGCGTGATGCTCGGGCGACTGGTCCATCCGCGGGCGGGGGCGGAGCGGGCCGAGGGCAGCGAGCGGGGATTTCCGACGGACGCAGGCCCGGCACTCTGGTAGAGACCGCACCGAGGACTCCAGGCTGTCTCATGCGCTCGATCCCGTCGTTGACGTCGTCGGCTCCGATCCTCGCGGTGCTCCTCTGCGGAGCCGTGCCCGCCGACGCGGCTTGTCCCGATCGGCCGCTCGCCGCCTGCCGTGCCGCAGGGCAGGCGACGCTCTCGGTCGACGACCGTGCCGACCCCGCCGGCCGGCGCGTGACGCTCGCGTGGAAGAAGGGGCCCGCGACGGCGGTCGCCGACTTCGGCGACCCGACCGCATCGACGACGACGTCGTTCTGTCTCTGGGACGAAGCGGGGCGCCTGCTCTCGCTCGACGTGCCGCCGGCAGGGGACTGTGCCGGCGAACCCTGCTGGGTCTCCCTCTCGTCGGGATTCCGTTACGCCGACGCGTCGAGCGGCTCCTCGGGGGTTCGCTCCATCGGCCTGAAGGCGAGTCCGAAGTCGACGACTCAGCTGAAGCTCGACGCGCGCGGAGCCGCGCTGCCCGCGCTCCCGCGGGCGCCGGTCGGCGCCCTCACGCTCCAGGTCGTGAACGATGCGAGCCCGGCGTGCTTCGAGGCGATCTTCGGGCCGGGGCAGGTCTCCACCGACGCCAGGGCGAGAACCTCGGCGCGCCTCGATCCGCGGGCCGGCGTGCCGCCGCTCCCGAGCGCGGGCTGCGGTTCCACGCCACCTCCCTATCCCCCGGGCGTCGCCACGGTCGACTCGCTCGTCCACGACGGGATCGCCCGGACCTTCCGCGTCTACCTGCCCGGCTCCTACGACGGCCTCACGCCGAGGCCCGTCGTCCTGAACCTGCACGGCGGATTCGGCAGCGGCGCGCAGATCGAGTCGAGTTCGCGCATCACCGAGGTCGCGAACTCGGCCGGCTTCGTCGCGGTCTCTCCCGACGGCGTCGCCGACCCCGTCTACGGCATCCGGACCTGGAACGGCGGCGGCTGCTGCGGATACGCGGTCTCGGCGAACGTCGACGACGTCGGCTTCGTGCGCGCGCTTCTCGACCGCCTCGAGGCGACCACGTGCATCGACCGCCGCCGCGTCTACGCGCAGGGCATGTCGAACGGTGCGATCCTGAGTCATCGCCTGGCCTGCGAGCTCGCCGACCGGATCCGCGCGATCGGGCCGGTCGCCGGGACGAACATGGCCGCTGCCTGCGCGCCCGTCCGTCCCGTGCCGGTGTTCGAGATCCACGGGGCCGCCGACCAGCACGTCCCCTTCGACGGGGGATTCGGCTGCGGCGCGAGCGGTGTCGCCTACCCGTCGGTGGCCGAGACGATCGAGGGCTGGCGCGCGCGCGCAGGGTGCCGCGACAAGCCCGGACGCGGCACGGATCGCCCCGACGCCGCCTGCCAGAGGTTCTCCGGCTGCGCGGCCGGAGTCGACGTCGAGCAGTGCACGGTGAACGGCGGAGGCCACACCTGGCCGGGCGGCACGCCGCCTCTCCTGCCCGGCATCGGCAACTGCCCGTTCGGCTACCAGAGCCCGTCGTTCGTCGCCTCGAGCGAGACCTGGAAGTTCTTCGCGGCCCACCCGCCGGCGAGCGTGTCGGCCGCACGCTGAAGCCGGCGCGGCTCGGCTCCTCCGCGGGGAACGGCCGAGCCGCGCCGCCGTGCGCGGGATGGGGGCCGGGCTCGATCGCCCCGTTCGAAGCGGCCTAGCTGTCGGACGCCGCGATCCCGCGCTCGCTCGACGGGATCCCGGGTGCCAGGGACGTCGCGATCGGGTTCCGCGACTTCTCCAGGCCGCGCTCCCGCGATCCGAGACGGTTCTCCAGGGAGCGCCATCGCGGGCCGATGCTGATCGTGCGGCCGCGGCGGCTACGGAATCGCGCCCACTGCTGCTCGAAGAGATCGCGGGCGATCTCGTGGAGGGCGAGATCCTGGCGGTTGATCGCCTCGAGCTGCGCGAGGGTGTCGGGGGCGAGCGCGGAGCGGTACGTCTCGTGAAGGGTCTTGCGGGTCGGATTTGCATTCGCCGTCACCGGTGTGCGGGGCGGCGGAACACCCAGGAAGTCGGCAACCAGCTGCAGCGTCTCCCCGAAACGTTCCGCCAGGCCGACGACGGGCATGGTGCGCAGCCATTCGACGGCCCGCGCGAACGTCCGTCGAGGGTCCTCGGTGCCGGGAACGTGGGCGACGACATGAGGCCTGAGGAGCGCGGAGCGCCCCTCGGCGGCGCGTCGACGTCGCAGGTCGTCGAAGAACCCCTCGTAGTCGCGTCTCGCCCCGAGAACGTCCGTCTGCGTGTCGCGGATCGTGTCGAGGAAGTCGTGGTCGACGTCGGAAATGTCTTCCGGGAGCCTGGCGAGCATCCGGGCGACGTAACCCGGTCGAAAGGTCTGCGGGTGCAGCAGCAAGGCTCGGCGAAAATGGTGGTATCCGGAGACGCAGCGTTCGATCGGCTCGCGCAGGACGGTGAACGTCGCGAGGTCGTCCCGCCGCGTCATCCGCAGCACGTCGCGTCCGAAATGACCGGCCGAGTGGTAGCAGCGGTGCCGGGCGAGCGATTCCGGCGGGAGATCCGCGATCTGCTGAACGTCGAGATGGACGTAGTCCCGCGCGCGGTAGACCGACTTCAGCCACCGTCCGATGGCGGTGCCACCCGTCTTGGGAACGTGCATGAAGAAGACGGGCGGTGGTTCGAGACGAATTCGCATGTGCGAAACTGCCGACGCTCGACCGCGGGCGCGCCCGTCGCCGGGACCCTGCCGTCGGGGACCGGGATGGAGCGACCGCGGTGCCCCGTCCGCGAGGGTACCAAGGGGCGACCTCGTGGGGCAAGGCATCGGAGCGCCTCGGTCGGGGATCGACGGGCGCAAGATCCTCCGTGCGAGTGGCACGGCGATCCGCGTCGCGTCGCGAACGCCGTCCGCGGCTTGGCTCCCCGCCGGTGGACGGCTAAGCCGTCTCGCATGGCGAAGGCGAACGCGAACTATCTCAAGCTCAAGGCCGGCTACCTCTTCCCCGAGATCGGGCGCCGCGTCGCGGCGTTCGCCGCGGCGAACGAGGGTGCGAAGATCATCCGGCTCGGCATCGGCGACGTCACCCGGCCGCTCGTGCCCGCGGTGGTGGACGCGATGCGCGCCGCGGTCGACGAGATGGGGACCGACGGCGGCTTCCGCGGCTACGGGCCCGAACAGGGCTACGACTTCCTGATCGACCTGGTCCGCGAGCACGACTACGCCTCGCGCGGAGTCGAGATCGCCCGCGACGAGGTCTTCGTCTCCGACGGCTCCAAGTGCGACAGCGGCAACATCCAGGAGATCTTCGGGCTCGACAACGTGGTCGCGCTGACCGACCCGGTCTACCCGGTCTACCTCGACACGAACGTGATGGCGGGCCGCACCGGCGCGGCCGGGCCCGACGGCCGCTACGCGGGCATCGTCTACATGCCGGCCACCGCCGAGAACGGCTTCGTGCCCGACCTGCCGAAGCAGAAGGTCGACCTGATCTACCTCTGCTCGCCGAACAACCCGACCGGCGCCGCCGCCGGGCGCGACGAGCTCGCGCGCTGGGTCGAGTACGCGCGCGCGCACGGATCGATCATCCTCTTCGACGCGGCCTACGAGGCCTACGTGTCGGACCCCGCGATCCCGCGCTCGATCTACGAGATCCCCGGCGCGAAGGAGGTCGCGATCGAGTTCCGCAGCTTCTCGAAGACGGCCGGCTTCACCGGTACGCGCTGCGCCTTCACGGTCGTGCCGAAGGGCGTCACGGCCGAGGCCGGGGGCGAGCGGGTCGCCGTGAACGGGCTCTGGAACCGCCGCCAGACGACCAAGTTCAACGGCGTCTCCTACCCGGTGCAGCGCGGGGCGGCCGCCGTCTACTCGCCCGAGGGGCGCCGGCAGACCGGCGACATCGTCCGCTTCTACATGGAGAACGCCGCCATCATCCGGCGCGGGCTCGCGGACGCGGGATTCACGGTCTTCGGCGGGACCAACGCGCCCTACATCTGGCTGCGGACCCCGAAGGGCCTCACCTCGTGGGACTTCTTCGACCGCCTGCTCTCCCAGGCGAACGTCGTCGGCACGCCGGGTTCGGGCTTCGGGCCGTCGGGCGAGGGCTACTTCCGGCTGTCCGCGTTCAACTCGCGCGAGAACGTCGAGGAAGCGGTCGCGAGGATCGGGCGGGCGACCTGGTGAGCGACGGCCTCGCCGTCCGCGGCGAGGGGCGGAGTCGCGACCGGTCGCCGGAGTCGACGCCCGGTTCCTCCGCGGCGGCGACCGGCCCGGGGATCAGGCCCGCCCGCCGTCGATGCGCAGGATCGACCCGGTCGTGAAGCTCGACGCGTCCGACGCGAAGTAGAGCGCCGCGCCCACGATCTCCGACGGCTCGCCGGCGCGACCGAGGGCCGCGCCCCGCTCGATCGCGCGCAGCATCGGCTCGGGCCACGCCTTCGAGATGTCGGTGAGGAAGGGGCCGGGCATGATCGCGTTCACCCGGACCTTCGGGCCGAACGCCTGTGCGAACGCGATCGTGAGCGCGTTCAGGCCCGCCTTGGCCGCGCCGTACGGCGCCTCGGCCGGGGTCGGGGAGACGGCGGCCGTGCTGCTCACGTTCACGATCGAGCCGCCCGCGCCGGCTGCCATGCGCGTGCCGAGGTTCGCCGCGAGCCGGAAGGGCCCCTTCAGGTTCACGGCCAGCACCTTGTCCCAGAGCGCCTCGCCGACCGCGTCGAGCGACGGGTAGAGCGGCGACATCCCCGCGTTGTTCACGAGCACGTCGACCCGGCCGAAGGCCGACCACGCGGCGTCGGCGAGCGCGTCCACCGCCTGCCAGTCGCCGACGTGGCAGGCTTGCGCCAGCGCGCGTCGGCCGAGCGCGCGGACCTCGTCCGCGACCCGTTCGCAGGCGTCCGCCTTGCGGCTCGCGACGACGACGTCGGCGCCCGCGCGGGCGAAGGCGAGTACCATCTCGCGGCCGAGCCCGCGGCTCCCCCCGGTGACGAGCGCGACCTTGCCCGAGAGGTCGAAGAGCCGTGCGGCGTCGGCCACGGCTCTCAGTGCTCGCGCAGCTCGAGCTTGCCGATCTGGTTGCGGTGGACCTCGTCGGGGCCGTCGGCGAGGCGCAGCGTGCGTGCGCCGGCCCACATGCCGGCCAGCCCGAAGTCCTCCGAGACGCCGCCGCCGCCGTGGGCCTGGATCGCCCAGTCGATCACCTTGAGCGCCATGTTCGGTGCGGCGACCTTGATCATCGCGATCTCCTTGCGCGCGACCTTGTTGCCGACCGTGTCCATCATGTAGGCGGCCTTGAGCGTCAGCAGCCGGCACTGCTCGATCGCGATCCGCGACTCGGCGATGCGCTCGAGGGTCACGGTCTGCTCGGCGACCGGCTTGCCGAAGGCGACGCGCTCCTTCACCCGTCGGCACATCGCATCGAGCGCCCGCTCGGCCACCCCGATCACCCGCATGCAGTGGTGGATGCGGCCGGGGCCGAGGCGCCCCTGCGCGATCTCGAAGCCGCGGCCTTCGCCGAGCACGATGTTCGAGGCCGGTACGCGCACGTCCTCGAACAGCACCTCGCCATGGCCGTGCGGTGCGTCGTCGTAGCCGAAGACCGGAAGGTGGCGCAGCACCTTCACGCCGGGTGCGTCCGCGGGCACGAGGATCTGCGACTGCTGCTGGTGGACGGGCGCGTCGGGGTTCGTCTTGCCCATGACGATCAGGACGCGGCAGTGCGGGTGGAGGATGCCGGAGGTCCACCACTTGCGGCCGTTGATCACGTAGTGGTCGCCGTCGCGCTCGATGCGGCAGCGGATGTTCGTCGCGTCGGAGGACGCGACCTCGGGCTCGGTCATCGCGAAGGCGGACCGGATCTTCCCGTCCAGCAGCGGCTCGAGCCACTGCTTCTTCTGTTCCGCGGTGCCGTAGCGCTCGATCACCTCCATGTTGCCGGTGTCGGGGGCCGCGCAGTTGAAGGTCTCGGGCGCGATCGGCGAGCGTCCCATGACCTCGCACAGCGGCGCGTACTCGACGTTGGTCAGTCCTGCGCCGCGCTCGCTCTCGGGGAGGAAGAGGTTCCAGAGCCCGGCCGCCTTCGCCCTGCGCTTCAGCTCCTCGATGACCGGCGGCTGCTTCCAGCGGCCGTGCTTCTCGAGCTCGGCGTCGTAGACGGCCTCGGCCGGGTAGACGTGGGCGTCCATGAACTCCTGCAGCTTCCCGAGCAGGCCCTTCACCTTGTCCGAGTGGTCGAAATGCACGGCGGTCTCCTTCCGAATGGCCGCGCGAGGCGGCGCCTTCCCGATCCAACAGGATCGCCGGGTCCGATGCCAGAGCCGCCCGGCCCCGCTACGGTCGGGAAGCCGTGGTCCGGAGCGAGGCGGCGGCTGCGGCCGGGTCGAGCGCGCGCACGGCGAAGTCGGGCGTGGTCGCGACGAGGAAGGCGCCGCCGCAGTCGACGAGAGCCGGGGCGAAGGCGTCGAGCCCGCCCGCGTCGAGGGCCCGACGCGCGTCGCCGCATCCGACCGGCGGCCTTCCCTCCGCGCCGCGGCGCGCCGCGTCGCCGTCGATCGTCGCCGCCATCATTCCCGCGGCCACGCGCCGGTCGGCGTCGTGGAACCACTGCCCGGGGACGACGAGTCGCGGGTGGTCGGGGTGGAACACCCGCATCGCCGCGTCGAGGTAGGTCGAGAAGACCATCCGCTCGCGGATCTCGTAGGGCGCGCCGAGAAGCACGGTGATGCCGGGCCCCGCGCCGGTCGGCGTCGCGCGGTCGACGTCGTCGAGCACGCGTCGGCCGACCTGGCCCGCGATCCGCCAGTCGCGCGCGATCGCGTCGGTCTGCGCGCCGAGCGGCCAGAGGATCGCCGCGGCGAGCCCCGCGGCGAGGAGTCCGCCTGCGCGCGGCACCCGCGCCGCGCCCGCGACGACCGCACCGACGGCGATCGCGACCCCGAGCTGGCTCGCGTAGAGGAAGCGCGCCGGCACGCCGCCCGTGACGAGCGCGAAGGGCGCGAAGCCGATCGCCGCGACGAGCGCACCGAGCGGGACGAGAGCGAGCAGTCGCGGCGCTGCCCACGCGGTCGCGAGGGCCGCGGCGGCGACCGCCCACCACGCGGGTGCGAGCCGCTGCAGGAGCCGGCGCAGCGCCTTCGCGGCGTGCGCGGCGAAGTCGAGCGAGAGCAGGTCGCCGGCCGAGCGCATCGGGTAGAGCGTCTCGCCGCCGACCGCCCAGCGGCGCAGGGCGAGCCATGCGACCGTGAGCGCGAGGGCTGCGAGCCAGGCTCGGAGAAGGGCGGGTCGATGCCCGGCCACGGGGCGTCGCGCGAGCGCCACGAGCACCGCGAAGAGCGGCACGTAGGCGCTCGCCTCGTAGGCGAGCAGCGCCAGCGCGTAGCAGGCGAGGAAGGCGAGCGCGTCGCCGCGTCGACGGGCCGCCGCGACGCGGTCGAAGAACACCAGCGCCGCGAGCGACCAGGAGAGCCCGATCGCGTGGATGCGGCCCGAGATCCAGATCGAGTTCTCGTAGCCGAGCGGGAAGACGGCGAAGACCGCGGCCGAGGCGAGTGCGAACACCGCGTCGCGCGAGAGGCGGCGCAGCAGCACCGCGAAGAGCGCGGCGGCGACGGCGTGGGCGAAGAGCCCGTGGAGGTGCCAGCCGCGCGCGTCGAGACCGAAGACCGCCCGGTCGAGGAGGAAGCTCACGCGCGAGAGCGGACGGTAGGCGGGGCCGTGCCCCCACGGCCCGACGAAGCTCCGCAGGACGTCGCCGGGCTCGCTGATCTCGAGCCAGCGGAAGTCGTCCGAGGCGAACCAGCAGCCGAGCGCCTCGCGGTGGGTCGCGAGGACGAGAGCCGCGAGCAGCGCCGTGGCGAGCAGCCCGAAGCGGAGGTCGCTCCCGCCGCCGGCAGGTCCGGCGGCGGGCGTCGGTCTCGACTCCCCCGGGGTCACTCGGGGACGGCCGTGCCGGTCTCCGCGGGATCGAGCAGGCTGCCGATGCCGTTCGCCACGGCGTCGCGGGTCTGGAGCTGGCCCGTCTTCCCGCCGAGCCAGTTCCACTCGATGAAGCGCACGATCGAGGCGTGCTCCATCGGCACGTGCGAGACGGTTCCCTTCCTGGCGAACCGGCCGACGGCGAAGGTCGGGGTGCGCGGGCCGTAGGGCTTGCCGTCGACCGTGCTGTTCGGCGGCGGCGCCACGTGGTCGAAGTAGCCGCCGCTCTCGTCGTAGACCACCAGGACGAGCGTGTTCGAGGCGTAGGGCGAGGCCTCGATTTCGTCGACGATGCCGCCGACGAACTCCATGCCCGCGGTGATCGTGGTGCCGTAGCCGGGATGCTCGGTCTTGAAGCCGAGGCCCTTCACCCAAGCGACCGGCGGCAGGGTTCCGCTGGCCAGGTCCTCGGCGAGCCGGGAGTAGTCCTTGATGTAGGCGGGATCGTCGCGGAAGCGCGGGTAGTACTGGAAGGGAATGTCCGACGGGTCGTAGACGCAGGGGTAGACGCCGATGCCCAACGGGCAGGCCGGGTCGGGCGCCGGGCACTGGCCCCGCGCGAGCGAGTCGACCATGTGGTCGTAGCCCTCGACGTAGAACGACCAGCCGATGCCCGCGTCGGCGAGCAGGTCGCCGATCGTCGGGTCGTCCCAGCTCGCGACGTTCTTGTTCAGCGCGCACTCGTCGCCGATCGCGCCCTCGGGCATGAATTGATTGTCGGGGAAGACGAACGCGGCACGAACGAGGTACATGTCGTTGGCCGAACTCGCGCCGGTGACCGACTGGAACCAGCGGTCGGCCATCGCGCCGTCGCGGGCGTACTCGTGGTAGAGCGGCACGGTCGCGGCGTCGGCCTGCGCGAAGTTCCGTTGGCTCGAGCCGCAGACGGCGCCGGCGACGAACTGGTCCATCCGACCGCCGTTGATCTCGGAGTCGAAGCAGACCGACAGGTGGATCGGGTCGAAGGCCGCGTGCTCGGCGTCGTCGAGCAGGACCGGCGCGATGCCGGTGCCGGGGTCGCGGTCGGGCGCGCGCTCGCAGCACTCCGGACCCTCGGTGCACGAAGGGTTCGACCCGGTCGGCGCGGTACACCACGTGCCCATGTAGGAGTCGAAGCTGATGTTCTCCTGCACGATCACGACCACGTGCTCGATGCGCGAACTCGTCGCGGGGCCGACCGGGCCGCTCGAGGAACTGCCGCAGCCGGCCGCGACCGCCGTCGCGAGGAGGAGAGGGAGGACGTCGCGCGCGCGCGGAACGGCGATGTTCGTCATGCCCGGTCGCTATTCGATTCGGTGAGCCCTGTCACCATCCCGTCGCGCGGAAATCGTGAAACGTCCAACTCGTCCGCGAGACCCGTCACCGCCGTTCGAGGGTCGGGATCCCGCGGGAGCCGACCGACAGGCGGGGGCCGGTTCCCGCGACACAGGGCGTGCTCGCGACGCGGATCCGTAGTCGCCCGTCGCGGTCGTCCTCCCAGGCGGCGAGGCAGCGAGGGGGATCGGAGCCGGTCGCCGCGAGGTCGGGCCGGAACTGCCCGCTCGGTCCGGATCCGCCGTCGTCGAGGCGCTCGGGGAGGGCGGACGTCGCGGCCGACGCGCCGCGGCCGAGCGGCGAGAAGAACAGGTCGGCGTTGCCCTCGCGGTCGTCCTGCCAGGCGGCCAGCGCGCGTCCACCGGCCGTCGCGAGGGCCACGCGCGCCTGGTCGCTCGGGACGTCGACGTCGGGGTCCTCGCGCAGCGACGAGTCTTCGAGCACGCGATCGGCGGACCACGACGCGCCTCCGTCGCCGGTTCCCGCGAGGCGCACGTCGGTGTCGGGGCGCCGGTCGCGGAGGTCGGTCCACGCGAGCAGCGTCGTGCCGTCGTCGAGCGCGAGCAGGTGCGGGGCGTCGCAGATCCGCTCCTCCCGGGATCCGCCGTTCACCCGCAGCGGAGCCGCGAAGCTCGCGCCCTCGTCGGTCGAGCGCGCCGTCCAGACGTCCCACGAGTAGTCGCGGAAGCCGACCCACGCGACCAGGACGCGTCCCTCGCGATCGACGGCGACGTCGGGTGCCCACTCGTCGTCGAAGGCTTCCGCGAGCGGCACGGGCCTGCCTCCGCCGACGCGCACGGCCGCGTCGAACGAGAACCCCGGACCCGTTCGCCGGCCGCGCGCGGCGTGGACGTGCTCGAAGGCGACGCCGTCGGGGCCGGCGTCGCGCTCGTCGACCCAGGCGACGAGCGGGTCGCCGCCGCGAAGGGTCGCGAGCGCGGGGTGCCAGCGCCCCGCGCCCGGCAGCGCCGCGCCGCCGTCCACCCGCGTGACCGGCACGCGCACGCGCCCGTCCGCGCCGAAGGCCGCGAGGGCGATCGCGCCGGAGTCGTCGTCGAGCGCGTCGGCGAACACCTGCCATGCGACGCGGATCTCGCCGCGCGCGATCTCGACGTCGGGCAGGAGCTCGGCGCCCTCGAAGCCCGGGAGGGCCCCCGGCCCGCCCGCAGCGATCGGCGCGGAGAAGCTTCGCCCGCCGTCGGTCGAGATCGCGAGCCGCACCCGGGGGACGGGCCCGTCGGCCGTGTCGTCCCAGGCGATCGCGACGAGGTCGCCGTCGGCGGCGACTCGCGGGTGGCGCTGTCGTCCCGGTCCGCCGGGTGCGAGCGCGAAGCTCGACCCGAAGCGCGCGGGAGCGAGTCCCTCGGCGACCGGGCGTGCGGCGAAGTCGTCGCCCGCGGGCGTGCCCGAGACGAGCGGCCCGGTCGGCAGTTCGAGGTCCGCGAACACGACCGACTCGCGGTAGCCGCCCTCGCAGGCGCCGACCTCGACCGTCGAGGAGCAGGCCACGCCCGAGCCGGGGCGCAGGAGCGCTCCGCGCTCGGCGAGCCACGCGCGTCGCTCCGCGAGCGACGTCGACGACCCGGGCGATCCCGGCGGCGCGGGGTCGGGGAGCACCCACGGCGCGACCGCGACGAAACCCGAGTCGGCGAGCTGGCCGAGCCAGCCGTTGCGCTCGGTGCGCCGGGGCGGGCGGGGCTTCTCGCGTCGCTTCTCGAGGATCGCGCCCTGGCCGTCGAAGGTCACGTCGAACAGGTTGCCGACGAGACTCGGCGAGGCCGAGAAGCGGAAGCCCGCGCGTCCCTGCAGGTTGCCGAAGCCGCTCTCCTTGAAGACGTCGGGATCCCACGGACGAGCGGCGAATGCCCAGCCGGAGAAGGCCTCGGACTGCAGCGTGAAGTTCGCGCCCTTCGCGTCGAGGCGCTCGTTCACGTCGGGCATCCACGCGTCCTTCGAGATGACCACGCCGATCGCTCCGACCGGGGTGTCGAGGACGTCGAGGTCGCGGACGGCCCCGGCGGCGAGCGAGAGGCCGCCGCCCGGCTTGTCGAGCCCCTGCTCGATCGGGGTGAGATACGCCTTCGAGGCGCTCGGCCGGATCTCGCCGCCGGTCTCGCTCGGCGAGCGCAGGAGCCCGCCCCGGCCGTCCGGCACGAGGATCTCGCCGGAAGGCTCGAACAGCCAGACGACGTTGCGCGGCAGGTCCGAGGTCGCCTCCCACGCGTACGCGCGGCCGGGCTCGTCGGGGCCGCGCAGCAGCGCGACGAGTGCCGGGTCCGCGCTCGCTTCGACCCGGCGCGCGGTCGCCGCGTTGAGCGACACCGACAGGTGGACGCCGTGCTCGCGCGCCAGCTCGCGGCAGGTCTCGTAGACCGTGCGGTAGAGGACGTCGGTCAGCGCGACGACGAGCCCGCGGATCGGCTGCGCGACGAGCGCGGGCCAGCGCGCCTCGTAGCGGTCGATCACGGGTCCGTACGGCGCGAGCAGGCTCGCGAACGCGAGCGTCGAGGAGTCGACCGCGCGCGCCCCGGACCCGCGCGAGCCGACCAGTGCCGCGACGAGACCCGTGTCCTCGGGCAGGTGGACGACGGCGAGGGCTGGGGCTCCTTCGTCGCGCGGCCGGAGGCGCGAGGCGACGTCGTCGACGCCGTCCTGCACGAGGCCGGGGCCGCGCGCGCGCGCGTCGAACAGGGCGCGCAACCTCGCGCGGAAGCCCGCCACGTCGACCGCGTCCTCGATCCTCACCTCGTGGTTCACGAGGAACACCCGCACCGGGGCGGCTTCCGCCGGTCCGGTGCGGGCCCAGGCCAGGGTCGCGGCGAGGAGAGCCCCGGGGAGGCGGGCCGGTCGAGGTCGGGCCTTCGTGCGCATGGCCGACGCCTATCAACGGGCGCACGGCCGGGGAACCCGCGTCGAGCGGGGCGCGGCCCGCCCGGCCCCGCGCCGGCTTCGACGGCTTGCGACGTCGGTTTCGAGGCCGCGCAGTCTCCCTGCCGCGAGAGCCTCCCGGATTCCGGGGCGAAACGAGGCGGGGCGGGTGCCGCGTTCGCGGCACCCGCCCCGCGGGAGAGGAGAGGCGGGCGCTGGCCCGCCCCGCTCAGGTCCTCAGTCCTTCACGCGACAGGTCGAGCGCTCGCCGTTGTGGCTCACTCGGCACAGGTTCGAGTCGGTCTCGCCGAACCAGTGGAAGTTCGCGAAGAGCACGTCGCCCGCGAGCGGCAGCCCGAACGGCTTGGCCGGGTCGACGAACTCCTGCCGCCGCACGACCGTGTTGACGCGGAACTTCGTCGGCGACGAGGACCGGCGCAGGCGGAAGAAGCTGCCGTCCGTCGTGTCCTTGCAGTAGAGGCTGCGGCCCTGGAAGATCGCCTTGCACTGCGACGGCGCGAAGACCTTCGACTTCACGACATTGTACTGGAAGGGGATCGGCGCAACCGGGGGGGAAGACTCGAGAGCCGTCACCTGCACGCCGTATGTCAGGCCGTCGGCGACCGGATCCTGACCGGTCTGGCACTCGACCCGCCCGCGGATCGTGAAGGTGTCCTTGTCGGGGTGCGCGACGTCGTTCAGCTGGACGAAGGTGTCGTCCATCGTATCGGTGTCGATCAGGCCGGCCTGCGCCACGGACACGCCAGCCGACGGCAGGAGCTGCGTCGCGGCGAAGAATCCGAAGGCGGCGGTCACGAGACCCCACTTCGCGAACTTCCGAATCGAACCGTTCATGTCGAACCTCCTCTTCTTCTTCCCGGGGCGCCGCGGCCCGCGTTCGTCGAAATCTTCCGGGCTCCATCGGTACCCCTGCCGAAGCGTTGCGACAAGGGGGGCACCCCACGGGATGGACGTTCACGGCCGGGGGGGCCGTCTCGGTGGGGGGCCGCGGGCCCGGGAGGGGCCTCTGGGCCGGGGGGACGTCGGGGCGGCGGGCCAGGATCCGGCTTCCGGCACCCGGGCCCGGGGGGCGACCCGAGGCCCGGCGCCGACGCCCGCCTCACCAGTCGACGGCCAGGTAGCGCTGCTCGGTGTACTCGAGGATCCCCTCGTGCCCGCCTTCCCGGCCGAGGCCGCTCTGCTTCACCCCGCCGAACGGGGCGGCCGGGTCGGAGACCAGGCCCCGGTTCACGCCCACCATGCCCGACTCGATCGCCTCGGCGACGCGCAGCGCGCGGCCGAGGTCGCGACTCCAGACGTAGGCGACGAGACCGTGCTCGGTGTCGTTCGCGAGCCGGATGGCCTCGGCCTCGTCGCGGAAGACCACGACCGGGGCGACCGGCCCGAAGATCTCCTCGCGCAGGATCGGCGAGTCCGCGGCCACGTCGGCGAGCACGGTCGGCGGATAGAAGAACCCCGGGCCCTCGGGCACCGTGCCGCCGCACAGGATCTTCGCCCCGGCGCGCACCGCGGCACCGACCAGCCGGTCGACCTTGTCGCGTCCGGCCGCGTCGACCAGCGGGCCGAGCTGCGTGCCCGCCTCGATCCCGGGGCCGACGCGCAGGGCCCCCATCGCGCGGACGATGCGCCGGGTGAACTCGTCGGCGACGGGCGCCTCCACGAGAACCCGGTTCGCCGAGGTGCAGGCCTGGGCGTTGTTGCGCATCTTCGCGACGAGGAAGCCCGCGACCGCGGCGTCGAGGTCCGCGTCGGCGAAGACGACGAAGGGCGCGTTGCCCCCGAGCTCCATCGAGCAGCGCACGACGCGGTCCGCCGCGCGGGCGAGCAGCCGCCGTCCGACCCGGGTCGAGCCGGTGAACGACAGCTTGTGCACGCGCGGGTCGTCGAGTGCCGCCTCGACGAGTGCCGCGTTGCGCGTCGTCGGCAGCACGGCGAGCACGCCGGCGGGCACGCCCGCCTCGTGGAGGATTCCCGCGACGGCGAGCGCCGTGAGGGGAGTCTCGCTCGCCGGCTTCAGGACCGCGCAGCAGCCCGCCGCGAGCGCGGGTGCCAACTTGCGCGTCACCATCGCGGCCGGGAAGTTCCACGGCGTCACGAGCAGCGCCGTGCCGACCGGCTTGCGCACGACCACGATCCGGTGGGCGCCGCCCGGCGCGGTCGCGACCGAGCCGTCGAGCCGCACCGCCTCCTCCGAGAACCAGCGCAGGAACTCGGCGGCGTAGGCGACCTCGCCGCGCGCGTCGGCGAGCGTCTTGCCGCTCTCGCGCACCATGAGCTCGGCCAGCGCGTCGGTGCGCGCGACCATGCCGTCGAAGGCCCGACGCAGGATCTCGGAGCGCCGTCGCGGCGGGGTCGCGGCCCACGCGGGTCGCGCGGCCTCGGCCTTCGCGAGTGCCGCGAGCGCGTCCTCGGGCGTCGCGTCGGCGACGTCGGCGATCGCGCGGCCGGTCGCCGGGTCGACCACCGGGAAGCGCGAGTCGTCGAGCGACTCGCGCCACTCGCCCGCGACCAGGAGCTGGCGACGCCCCGGCCGGACCAGCGCGTCGACGTCCACCGCCTCAGCCGTCCTTGCCGCCCGCCGGCGGCGGGGCGAAGGTCGCCTCGACGACCTCGAAGGAGCCGTCGGCGAGATCGGCTCGCGGCACCAGGTCGTGGGCGGCGACGCGCGCGGTCGCGAGCACGTCGCCCAGGACCGGCGCCACGCGGGCGAGAGCGTCGGGGTGCGCCGCGAGCCGCAGGCGCTCGACCTCGCGTCCGATCGAGACCCCGCCCTCGGTCTTCGCCTTGTGGATCGCGCCCAGGCAGGCGACGGCCGCGTCGAAGCACGCCGGGTCGGCGGGCCCGGCAACCGCGCGGAGTTCCTCGACCGTCGGCCACGGGGCCCGGTGGATGCTCTCGTGGCCGGTCTCGGCCGCGAACGCCCACGACCACACCTCCTCGGTGATGTACGGCAGCACCGGAGCGAACAACCGGAGCAGCACGTTCAGGCCGAGTCGCAGCGCCGCGATCGCCGAGCCGTCGCGCCCGTCGCGCGCCCGGCCCTTGGCGAGCTCGAGGTAGCTGTCGGTGAAGTCCTGCCAGAAGAAGGCCTCGGTGTCCTGCAGCGCGTGCGCGTAGTCGAAGCCGTCGAACGACGCGCTCGCCCGCTCGACGAGCAGCGAGAGCCGGTGCACGAAGGCGCGGTCGAGCTCGGCGGTGACGGGCGTCGCCGGCCCCTCCTGCCCGAGGACGAACTTGCCGGCGTTGAACAGCTTCGTGACGAGGCGCTTGCCGACCTTCAGCACCTTGTCGTCGAAGGCCGTGTCCATGCCGAGCCGCGCCGACGCCGCCCAGTAGCGCACGCCGTCGGCGCC
This sequence comes from Alphaproteobacteria bacterium, assembly GCA_017853315.1. Lineage (GTDB taxonomy): Bacteria > Desulfobacterota > Binatia > UBA12015 > UBA12015 > REEB422. The sequence continues at coordinate 11,298 of JAFMJW010000015.1, read as the reverse complement.
GTGCTCGTCGAGCAGGTGCATCGGGGTGACGACGTTGCCCTTGCTCTTCGACATCTTCTTGCGGTCGGGGTCGAGGATCCAGCCCGACACGATCACGTGGTGCCACGGGATCGTGTCCTCGTGCAGCATCGCCTTGGCGATCGTGTAGAACGCCCAGGTGCGGATGATCTCGTGGCTCTGCGGCCGGATGTCGGCCGGGAAGAGCTTGCGGTGGCGGTCCGGCTCGAGGCTCCAGCGCGAGCTGATCTGCGGCGTGAGCGAGCTCGTGAACCAGGTGTCGTAGACGTCGGTCTCCGCGGTGAACCCGCCGGGCCGGTCGCGCTGCTCCGGCGAGAAGCCGGGCGGCACGTCGGTCGTCGGGTCGACCGGCAGGCTCTCGGCGGGCGCGACGATCGGATGGTCGTGCCGCGGCGCGCCGCTCTCGTCGAGCGGGTACCAGACCGGGAAGGGCACCCCGAAGTAGCGCTGGCGGCTGATGCACCAGTCGGAGTTCAGGTTCTCGGTCCAGTTGCGGTAGCGCAGCCGCATGAAGTCCGGGTGCCAGCGCACCTCGTCCCCCTTCGCCAGCAGTGCGTCCTTCTTGTCGAGCAGCCGCACGAACCACTGGCGGCTCGAGACGAACTCGAGCGGGCGGTCGCCCTTCTCGTAGTACTTGACCGAGTGCTCGATCGGCCGCGGCTCGGCGCGCAGCGCGGGCTGCCCGTCGCCGGTCGCGGCGTGGGCCGGGTCGCGCAGCATCTCGACGATCGCCTGGCGGGCGCCGCCGGTCGCCTTGCCGGCGATCGCGGCGTAGGCGCGGTTCGCGGCCTCGGCGCGCGTGCTCTCCCAGCCCGGCGTGCCGAACTCGACCGGCACGAAGCGACCGTTGCGGCCCAGCACCTGGCGCAGCGCGAGGCGCTGCTCGCGCCACCAGGTCACGTCGGTCGCGTCGCCGAAGGTGCAGACCATGAGGATGCCGGTGCCCTTCTCGGGGTCGGCGAGCTCGCTCGGGAAGATCGGCACCGGCACGCCGAAGACCGGCGTGATCGCGCGTCGTCCGAACAGGGGCGCGTAGCGCGCGTCGTCGGGATGCGCGGTCACGCCGACGCAGGCGGGCAGCAGCTCGGGTCGCGTCGTCGCGATCGTGAAGGACGCGTCGCCGCCCTCGACGCCGAAGGCGACGTCGTGGAACGCACCGCGCGTCGGTCGGTCCTCGACCTCGGCCTGCGCGACCGCGGTCTGGAAGTCGACGTCCCACATCGTCGGCGCCTCGACGCTGTAGACGTGGCCCTTCTCCCAGAGGTCGCGGAAACTCGCCTGCGCGACGTGCCGGCAGCGGTCGTCGATCGTCGAGTACTCCTCGTGCCAGTCGATCGAGAGGCCGATGCGGCGCCACAGCGACTTGAACGCCTCCTCGTCGCGGCGCGTGAGTTCGAGGCAGGCGCGGATGAAGTCGGGTCGCGAGAGCAGGCGTGGCGGCGCCTTGGGGTCCGTCGCGGGGTCGAGCCGGAGCTCCGCGACGCTCGGCGTCGCCGGGTCGCACCGCACGCCGTAGTGGTTCTGGACGCGGCGCTCGGTGGGGAGCCCGTTGTCGTCCCAGCCCATCGGGTAGAAGACGTTGCCCCCGCGCATGCGCCGTTGGCGGGCCAGCACGTCGGCGTGCGTGTAGGAGAACACGTGCCCGACGTGGAGCGAGCCGGACACCGTCGGCGGCGGCGTGTCGACGACGAAGGTCTCCTCGCGGGGGCGCGCCGGGTCCCATCGGTGCAGCCCGAGCCGGTCCCAGGCGGCGTGCCAGCGGGCCTCGGCCTCCGCCGAGTCGAAGTGCTTGGGAAGGCGTGCGGGGTCGATCGAGCGGACGTCTGCCATCGCGGCGGGGAGGTAGCAAAGCCCGCGTGCGGCCGCCCGCCAAGCGGGCTAGCCTCGGGCGCGGAGGTTCCCGCCGATGCGCCGATCGCCTGCCGCCACCGCGACCATCCCGACCCTCGCCCTCGTCCTCGCCTGCGCCGCCGGCTGCACGCAGGCGGCCCGGGGCGGGGTGCCGTCCCCCGCGCAGGCGGCACCCGGAACACCCGGGGCGGCCGCGGTACCGCTCGTCGTGCCGAACCTGTGGGACACCCAGGCGGCGATCGACGCGTGGATCAAGTCCGGTCGATGGGAGGCCGAGGTCTCGTCGGTGACCGCGCTCGCGAACGCGTGGATGGAGGAGCGCGCGAAGGCGGTCGCGAAGCCCGCGATCGTCCTCGACGTCGACGAGACGGCGCTGTCGAACTGGCCGGCGCTCCGCGCGAACCGCTGGGCCCGGATCGTCGACGGCCCCTGCAACCTCGAGCACGGGCCCTGCGGGCTTCGCGAGTGGCAGAAGTCGGCGAAGGCGCAGGCCGTGCGCCCGGTGCTGGCGCTGGCCCGGCACGCGCGCGAGCTCGGCGTCGCCGTGTTCTTCGTCGTGACGCGGCCTCCGGAGCTCCTGGAGGCGACGCGCCGCAACCTGCGCGAGCAGGGCTACGAGTTCACCGACGTGATCGGCCCGCCCAAGGACGCGAAGTACCCGAGCTCGGCCGACTTCAAGGCGAGCGCGCGCCGCGAGCTCCTGAACGGAGGTTGGAACGTGATCGCGGTCGTCGGCGACCAGGAGACCGACCTCACGGGCGGCTTCGCCGAGCGCTTCTACAAGCTTCCGAATCCCGTCTACCGCATCCGCTGACGCCGCTTCCGCGCACCCGGGGGTTCGCCGACATGCCTCTCGTCCGAGCCGAAGAGCTCACCTACGACCGCATCCGCCGGCTCGATCGCCATCGCTCGATCGCGTTCCTCGCGGTGAGCGGGCTCGAAGTCCACGGGCCGCACCTGCCGATCGTGCAGGACGTCGCGATGGCGCAGTGGATGGCCGAGGAGACCGCGCGCCGCTTCGCCGAGGGCCATCCCGACTGGACGGTCGCCGTCTACCCGCCGCTCACGGTGGGGGCGGACGAGCTGCCGCTGCGGGGCTCGATGGACGTGCGGCCGAGCGCGTTCCACCGCGTGCTCCTCGGCCACGGCGCCTCGCTTGCGCGCGCGGGCTTCGGCACGGTGGTCGTCACCAACGGGCACGGCGGGCCGCGCCACGCGGCGGCGATCGAGCACGCCTGCCGTCGGACGAGCCGCCGCTTCGGCATCCGGATGGTCACGCCGTCCATCCAGGTGCTCCACCGGGTGATCACCGGCGGCCGCAACGCGCGGCTCGAGGAACTGCTGGGGCGCGCGCTCGAGCCGCGCGAGCGCGAGGCGCTGTTGACCGGCGAGCACGCCGGCGCGTGGGAGACGTCGTTCATGCTGGCGACGCGACCCGAGCTGGTCGACCCGTGCTACCGCGCGCTCGGCCCGCTCGCGCCGCCGAAGTTCCGGCCGCTGGCGGCGCTCGGCGGGCTCCTGCCGCCGCTGCGCGAGACGGCCGACCAGCTCGCCGGCAGCGTCGGCTGGCTGCTCAACGCGCACTTCGGCTACGGCGGTGCGGAGGTCAGCTGGAAGGGCGACCCCTCGGTCGCGAGCGCCGAGATCGGCCGCGCCTTCAAGGAGATCCTCGCCGAGGACTGCACGGCGATCGTCACGGACGTCGTTCGAGGGGCGCTCGCACCGGAGAACGTCCGCAGCATCGCGTCGGACCACGCGGTGATCCAGCCGGGCTTCTTCGCTCGGCTGGCGCTCGCCGCCGCGGTGCTCGCGGCGCTGCTTTCCTGAGCCGCACCCGCGGCCCGAGGGGGAAATCATGAATCGACTCGACGGCAAGGTGGCGGTGGTGACCGGGGGGGCCTCGGGGATCGGGGCCGCGACCGCGCGGCTGTTCGCGCAGGCGGGGGCTCGCGTCGTGATCGGCGACGTGCAGGACGGGGCGGCCGTCGCCCGGGACATCGGCGGCACCTTCGTCGCCTGCGACGTGCGGCGCTCCGGAGACGTCGCCGCGCTGGTCGCGCGCGCCGTCGCCGACCACGGCCGCCTCGACGTCCTGTTCAACAACGCCGGCATCGAGCGCAACGGCCCGCTCGTCGCGATGGACCCGCAGGCGCACCGCGACCTCCTCGACGTGAACGTGACCGGCGTCCTCCACGGGATCCAGCACGCGGTCCCCGCGATGATGGCGAACCCGGGGCCCGCCCGCGGCAGCATCGTGAACACCGCGAGCGTGGCCGGCCTGACCGGCGCGCCGATGCTCGGCTCCTATGCCGCGACCAAGCACGCGGTCGTCGGGCTCACCCGGACCGCGGCGATCGAGGTCGGTTCGGCCGGCATCCGGGTGAACGCGGTCTGCCCGGGGATCATCCGCACGCCGATGCTCGGCGGCTTCTCGGTCGACGAGGCGGCGATCGCGAGGATCGGGCGCATCCACGCGCTCGGCCGCATCGGCGAGCCCGAGGAGGTCGCGCGGCTCGTGCTCTTCCTCGCGAGCGACGACGCGTCGTTCGTCAGCGGGCAGGCGATCGCGGTGGACGGCGGGATGACGGCGGGGTCGACGGGGGCGTTGCCGGGCCCGGGCCTCTGACCTCGAAGGCGACCCGGTCGAGCACCCGGCCGCCCGTGTCTGCGAGTTCCAGGCGGTGCCGGCCCGGGCGCGGTTCCCACAGCAGCAGGCGCTCCGCCGCGCCGAGAGCGGCACCGTCCATCCGCCACGAGGCGCCTGCGGGCGCCCCGCTCGCGTCGAGCGCGATGCGCTGGCGCGCGGGCGGCGCGTCGGGGTCGATCGCGAACACGCCGTCCTCGACCGGCGACTCGATGCGCGCGATCGGGCGCGCGGTCTCGACGACGCGCGAGGACGGCTCGGTCCCGGCGAGGAACCACTCGTCGCGCTCGGGCTCCGAGGCGAAGCGCACGCGACGGCGCACGAGCCCGGACGGGGGCGCGGGGCGCTCGTCGACCAGGCCGGCCTGCAGGAGGCCGACGATCTCCTGCCAGGCCGGGGCCGCGCCGGAGACGCCGCTCACGTCGTGCATCGGCTCGCCCGAGAAGTTGCCGACCCAGACCGCGACCACGTGGCGCCGCGTGAAGCCGACGCACCAGTTGTCGCGCATGTCGCGGCTCGTGCCGGTCTTCACCGCCGACCAGAAGCGGGTCGAGAGCGCGCTCTCGAGCCCGAAGGTCGCGCTGCGCCCGTCGCGGTCGGAGAGCACGTCGGCGACGACGAAGGCCGCCCCGGGCGACCAGATGCGCCGGCCGTCGGCGACGGGCGGGCCGCCCGCCGGCTCGCGATCGCCGGCTGCGAGCGGGGCCGTCGGCGTCCAGAGCCCGCCGCGCGCGAGCGCGCGGTAGGCGTTCGCGAGCTCGAGCAGGCTCACGTCGGCGGCGCCGAGCGCGAGCGCGGGCCCGTAGTGGTCGCCCGGGCGGTCGACGCCGGAGAAGCCCATGCGCCGCAGCGCGGTCGCGAACGTGGACGGCCCGACGAGCCCGAGCGTGCGGACCGCGGGCACGTTCAGCGACCCGGCGAGCGCCTCCCGCATCGTGACGAGGCCGCGCCAGCGCGGGTCGTAGTCGCGCGGCCGCCAGACGCCGGAGCCGGTCACCGCGACCTCGAGCGGCAGGTCGGCGATCGGGGAGGCCGCGGTGAGGCGCCGCTCGTCGAGGGCCGTCGCGTAGAGGAGCGGCTTCAGCGTGGAGCCCGCCTGGCGATGGGCGACCACGCCGTCGACGTGACGGGCGCTCGAAGTGGCGCCGCTGCCGCCGACCCAGGCGAGCACCTCGCCGCTCTCGACGTCGAGCACGATCGCCGCGCCGTCGTGCACGTTGCGCTCGGCGATGGCGCGGACCTGCCGCTCGAGGATCTCGGTGGCGGCGCGCTGGAGGTGCGCGTCGAGCGTCGTGCGCAGCGCCGGCGGCCCGCCCGGGCGCAGCAGGCGCGCCGCTGCGTGCGGCGCGAGCGAGATCCGCGCCACCGGGGAGCGGGCGGCGCCCGGCTCGCACGCGCGCTCGACCGCGGCGGCGATCGCCGCCGTGCCGCCGGGCCCCGCGAGCGCCTCTCCGGCGGGATCGCCCGATCGGGCCATGTCGGCGGCGAGGGTCTCGGCCCGTCGGCGCACGGATGCCGGCGGCGCGTTCGGCGAGCGCAGGAGGGCGGCGAGCGTGACCGCCTCCGCGTCGGAGAGCGCGTGCGGCGCCTTGCCGAAGAGGAGCCGCGAAGCCGCGTCGACGCCGATCGCCTCGCCGCGCAGGGGGGCGAGGTTGAGATAGGCCTCGAGGATCTCGTCCTTCGACCACGAGGCGCCGAGCGCGCGTGCGGCCGCGACCTGCGAGAGCTTACCCGCGAGTCCGCGCCCGCCGGCGCGCGACGGCGAGATGCCGAGCAGGTCGGCGAGCTGCATCGCGATCGTGCTCCCGCCGCGACGGGGGCCGCCGCGAAGCCGCGCGATCGCGCCCGCCGCGAGCGCGCGCGCGTCGACCCCGCCGTGCTCGACGAAGCGACGATCCTCGGAGACGACCACGGCGCGCCGCAGAGCGGGCGCGACGCGGTCGAGCGGCGTCCACTCGAGGCGTCGGCGGTCGAGGTCGACGCGGCGCGCGTCGAGCACCTCGCCGTGGCGGTCGAGCAGCAGGAGGTCCGAGGGGCGGTGTCGCGCGCGCGCCTCGTCGAAGCCCGGTACCGCGCGGGCCGACGGGGCGAGGAGGAGCAGGGCGGCCAGCACCGCGGCGGGTGCGGCGACCGCGGCCGTCGCGGTGCCGACGGAAAGCGCGCGGCGCGCCCGGCTCACTCCACGACCTCGAGCGGCGGGATGGGAGCCTCGGCCATGACCTCGGGCGCGTACAGCGCCTCGACGTGGGTCGGGGGCAGCCGGAAGACGCCGGCCTGGTTCAGGCGGATCGAGTACTCGGCGACCAGACGTCCCGCGCCGACCGACTCCCAGTAGGCGCGCAGTCCCTCGAAGGCACGCTCCTCGAAGGTCGGGGGGAAGCCCGGGGCGGGTGTCGCTCCGGTCGTGGCGAGGGCGGAGTCGGTCGAGAAGCCGCGCGCGAGCCAGCTCGCGCCGGGCGGCACCGGGTCGTCGACGACGGTCCAGCCCTGCTCGGCCGCGGCCTCGACCTCGACCCGTACCCGCATCGTGTCGCCGACGCTCCAGCGATCCGGGCTGCGCCGCTCGATCGGCTCGACGGTGCGACGGATGCGGAAGCCGGCCGAGAGCGGCTCCGCGAGCGGCACGGCGGCGCGGGTGCGGATCGTCGTCCAGGGACGGCCCGCGCCGCGGTGGTCGATCGCGAGATCGGCTCCGGCGGCGGGCCACGCGAAGGACAGCGTCCGCCCGGCGGGCTCCTTCGCCCAGTCGACCGACTGCGCTGCACCGGCGAGCGTCGCCGTCGTCGTGCCGTCGACCGGCTCCTTCTCGTGGGCCGCGACGAAGCGACGGGTCGCGATGGTGCCCCACGCGTTCGCGACCGTCCCGGGCCACGCGCCCTTCGACTGGCGCGCGAGCGCGCCGCGCATGAGCCGTCCCTGGTCGTCCTCGAAGGCTCCGCTCTCGACCGCGCCGAGGACGAGCCGCAGGGCGTCCACGTCGTCGCTGCCGAAACCGTCGCCGAAGCGCCCGCGCGGGTCGGCCGCGAACGCGAGCGTCGTTCCCGAGAGGTCGAGCCGGGAGCGCAGCACGGACAGGGCCTCCCGCGTGCGCGCGTCGCGGTCGGGCACGGCCGGCGTGCGCCGCAGCACCTGCCACCAGTCGAGGACCGTGCGCGTCGGCCAGAGCGCGGGCTCGATCTCGATGCCCGCGAGCAGGGCCGGGTCGGCGCCGGAGGCGCCGCCGGCGCTCGCGAGCGCCGCGATCGCGGCGAGCTTGCGCGGCACGAGGTCGCTGCCGCCGCCGTCGGGCACGCGGAGGTTGCCGCCGACGAACGACCGCAGCGCCGACTTCATCTTGTCCTCGACGTCGGACGGCAGCGCGAGCCCGGCCTGGTGCGCGACGTCGAGCACGTAGCCGGTCAGCCAGAGGCTGCCCCGCGGCATCGACGGGAAGAAGCGGAGCAGCCCGTCGCCGTCCTGCAGCGAGGGCAGCCGGCCGACGACGTCCTTCCAGAGCGTGGGATCGCCGACGGCGACCGCCCGCGACACGCGCTGCTCGAGGCACGAGTACGGGTACTCGCGCATCCAGGCACGCACGCCGTCGAGACCGGCCCCGAGGCTCGGCGCGATCCCGACGTCGACGCCGCCGGCGCCGGGGACGGCTCCCGCGGGGGCGGCGACCGGCTGGACGAGCGGCCCGGGCGGCGTCCACTGCGCGAGCGTCGCCTGCAGCGTGCGCACCGGCACCGAGGGGACCACGCGCTCGCGGACTTCGAGTCGGTCGGTCGCGACCGCGCCGCCGGGTGCACCGCTCGCGCGCGCGTCGACCTGCCAGCCGAGGCCGTCGATCCCGACGGGGACCGCGACCTCCCAGGTGGCGATGCGCGACTCGCCGGGCTCGAGGCGCATCGCGCGCTCGCCGAGCTCGGGGTTCGCGAGCCCCCCGGCGCGCGCGCGGACCGTCACGTCGAGCGGCCGGTCGGACGCGTTGCGCACCGTGACCGGCGCCGTGAACCGGTCGCCGCTGCGGACCACCGGCGGCAGGCCGGAGAGCAGCATCAGGTCCTGCGTGGAGCGGATCGTCGCCTCGCCCGTGCCGAAGCGCTCGGTGCCGGACTCCGCGACCGCGGCGATGCGGAACGCGGTGAGCGAGTCGTTGAGCGGCACCTCGACCTCGGCGCGGCCGGCGCGGTCGAGCACGACCGTGCCCTTCCACAGGAGCAGCGTGTCGAAGAGCTCGCGCGTCGGCTTGTCTCCGCCGCCTCCGCCGTCGGGCCGCGCCTTCTTGCCGAAATGGCGCTTGCCGATCACGTGCAGCATCGAGGTCGAGGTCTCGACGCGGTCGGGCCGCGGGGCCATCATCGCCTCGAGCAGCTTCCAGCTGTCGTTGGGCATCAGCCGGAGCAGGCCCTCGTCGATCGCCGCGACCGAGACCGAGGAGCCGGCGGCGAGCGCGCTGCCGTCGGCCGCGCGCACGGCGATGCGCACGCGCGCCTTCTCGCGCGGGTGGAACACCTCGCGCTCGGGCACGACGGTCACGTCGAGGCGGTGCGGCTTCCAGCCGACGTCGAGCGGCGCGATCCCGAGCCGGAAGGCCGGCTTGCCGAGGTCGAGGGTCGCCGTCGGCTGGATCGAGCCGACGCGCCCGCGCACCGCGAGCACGTGGACGAACACGTTCGGCGAGTAGGACGGGAGGATCGGCACCTCGAAGCCGCCGTCGCCGCGCCCGATCCTGACGACGCGCGCGTCGAGCACGCCCTCGCGCGCGACGCTGACGAGCGCCGACGCCTCGCGGAAGGGCACGTCGGCGCGCAGGCGCGCGGTCTCGCCGGGTTCCCACGACTTGCGCTCGGGGACGACGTCCATCCGGTCGTCGTCGGCCTGCGGGCTCCAGTCCGAATCGTCGCCCGGCAGCCAGATCGACGAGGTGGCGGTCGCGACGCGGCCGGCGTCGTCGCGGGTGCGCGCCTGCAGCAGGAAGTCGTGCCCGTCGGGCAGCGAGTGCCTGCAGCGGAGCCGCCCGTCGGGACCGGTGCGCCCGTGGCAGAAGGAGCCCGCGCGACGGGTCTCGACCACGTTCTGCCAGGCGTAGAACCCGCCGACGACGCGCTGCCGCGTCGTGTACGTGCGCTGGGTGAAGAGATCGACGTCGACGCGCGCGCCCGCGACCGGCGCGAGCGCGGTGTCGAGCACGGCGATTTCGGCGGTACCGCGCCGACGCCGTCGCGGGTCGGCCTCGGCCGAGATCCCGACGACGCGGGAAGCGGGCCAGAGTCGAAGCGTCGAGGTGGTCGTCTGGCTCTCGCCGTTGGGATCGCGCACCTCGGCCTCGACCTGCAGCTCGCTCGTCTTCGAGACCGCGGGCACGCCGGAGATCGCGACGCGGGCCGAGCCGGTGCCGTCGAGGCGAACCTCGTCGCGGCGGAAGACGCCCCTGGTCGCCGTCGAGCCGTCCGCGCCGGGCGCGGCCTCGCTCGACTCCTCGGCGACCGGGCCGCCGTTCGCGGAGCGCTCGACTCCCTCGACCAGCGGCCCTCCCTGGAAGCTCAGCCGGGAGAAGGGGGCCGGCAGGTCGAGCCAGCTCTCGACGACGCGGCTGCGCACCACGACCGGCAGCCCCTTCGCCGGCCCGCCCGCGAGGAAGGTCGAGGCGACGTCGGCCGTCACCTCGCGCGGCGCGACCTCGGGGCCCGCGGGCAGGCGCAGCCGGGTCTCGAGCAGCGGGACGCGGAACTCCTCGACGCGCAGCTGGCCCGACTCCCACTCGCGCGAGTCGATCGAGCCGTCGGGCACCGACGCATACGGCCAGCGCGGGCTCGGAGTGGGGCGGGGCGCGGGCGTCGGCGAGGCGGCGGCCGCGGCGCGCTCGGACGCGGACGGCCGACGCAGCACGACGCGGTAGAGGCCGAGCTTCGCCTCGCGCGGGATCGCCCAGTCGGTCGTCGCGGTGCCGTCGGGATTCCAGGCGAGCGGCAGCGAGGTCTCGGTCCCGCTGCCGTCGTGGCGCAAGACCACCGTCGTCGGGCGCTCGGCGGCCGGAAGCAGGCCGAACCCGCGGCCGATCGCGGAGCGCAGGACGTGCTTCATGTGCGCCGTGTCGCCCGCGCGCAGCAGGTTGCGAGCGAGCACGGTGTGAGCGCGCGTCCCCGGCGCGTCCTCGAAGAGGTAGGGCAGGTCGAACCGGAAGAGGTCGATGCCGTCGGTCCACGCCGTGCTCGCGAGGCCCAGGTCGTCGCCCACCCGAGCGGTCACGAGCAGTCCGTCGGTCAGGCCCATGAGCTCCGAGTTCCACTCGCGGAACGCGTCGACGTCCTCGGAGGAGGGAGGCGACTTGCAGGAGGGCTGCCGATCGGCCGACGGCAGCCGGTCGAACCAGGCGATGCCGTCGGCGCCGGTCTTCGCCGTGGCGAGCACCGTGCCGGCGCAGTCGTGCACCGCGACCTCGGCGCCCGCCACCGGCTTGCCGGCGCCGAGCGAGGTCACCCACGCGAGCGAGCGCTCCGGCCCGCGCTCGAAGTGCACGGCGAGGTCGGTGACGATCGCCGCGGTCTGGACGTACATGGGCGCCGTCGTGCCCAGCAGGGCGCGGCCGAGCTCCGTGCTCGCGAGCTCGACGAGGTAGACGCCCGGGCCGGGCAGCGGGAGGCCGACGACCTGCATCGCCTCGCCGTCGGGACGAGGCAGGGGCACGCTCGCGACCTCGCCGGCCGGCGTCTTGCCGAAGATCGAGCGGTCGCGCGAGGCCCAGGCGACGTCGAGCAGTCCGCGCAGGATCTCGCCCGGGCGGTCCGGGGAGAGACGCCGGA
>JAFMJW010000138.1 GCA_017853315.1 Alphaproteobacteria bacterium | reverse complement strand
AGGTGCTCGACGAGGTCTACGGGCTGTTCATCGACCTCGACGCGACCGAGGAGCAACTCGACTTCCCCGTGGTCTACACGAACGCGCGCGCAGGCACGGCGACCCGCGACCTCGCGAAGCCCGGCGAGGACCTCCGCCCGCTGTTCGACCTGGTCGTGGGCCAGCTGCCGGGGCCGCTCGTCGAGTCCGGGGCGCCGACCCAGTTCCAGGCGAACAACCTCGACTACGACGAGTACGTGGGACGGCTCGCGCTGGGGCGCGTCGTCGCGGGCGAGCTCGCGACCGGGACGAGCTACGCGCTCGTCGGCGCCGACGGCACACCGCGTTCGTTCAAGCTGACGAACCTCTTCGGCTGGCTCGGGCTGAAGCGCATCCCGCTGCAGCGCGCCTCGGCGGGGGACATCGTCGCGATCGCGGGCGTCGAGAACATCCAGATCGGCGACACGGTGGCGGACCTGGAGCGCCCGGTCGCGCTCCCCCGGCTGCGGATCGACGAGCCGACGATCGCGATGATCTTCGGCGTGAACACCTCGCCCTGGTCGGGCCGCGAGGGAACCTGGGTCACCTCGCGGAAGCTGCGCGAGCGACTCGAGAACGAGTCGCGGCGCAACGTCAGCATCCGGGTCGAGGACACCGACACCCCGGACCGGCTGCGGGTCTCGGGCCGCGGCGAGCTCCAGCTCGCGATCCTGATCGAGTCGATGCGCCGCGAGGGCTACGAGATGGAGGTCTCGATGCCGACGGTGCTCCTGCGCGAGGAGGACGGCCAGACGCTCGAGCCGATGGAGAAGGCTCTCGTCGACCTGCCCGAGGAGTACATCGGCGTGGTCTCGCAGCTGCTCGCGATGCGCAAGGGCATCATGACGAAGATGTCGCCGCCGGCCTCGGGCCGCGTGCGTCTCGAGTTCGCCGTGCCGTCGCGCGGGCTGATCGGCTTCCGCTCGCCGTTCCTGACCGACACCCGCGGCATGGGCATCATCAACACGATCTTCGACGGCTGGGCGCCCTGGTCGGGCGACATCCAGCGGCGCGTGAACGGTGCCATGGTCGCGGACCGGGAGGGGGCGTCGACCGGCTACGCGATCTTCAACCTCCAGGAGCGCGGCACGATGTTCGTCGGCGGCGGCGTCCCGGTCTACGAGGGCATGGTGGTGGGCGAGTACTCCCGCGCGGGCGACCTCGACGTGAACATCTGTCGCGAGAAGAAGCTCACCAACATCCGCGCGGCGGGACACGACGAGGCGATCCGGCTCACGCCCCCGCGGCCGATGGGACTCGAGGACGCGCTCGACTGGATCGCCGAGGACGAACTCGTCGAGGTGACGCCGAAGTCGATCCGGCTGCGCAAGCGGGTGCTGAAGCAGGCGTTCCGGCCGAAGCGGAAGACCTCGGCCGCCTGAGCCGCGCTCGGGCCCCCGTCCGTGGCCGTCGTCAGCGGGGCCGCGGCCACCACGCCGGAAGCGGCCGCGCGTGGAGGTGGTAGTGGTCCGGAATCTGGCGCATCCGGTCGTCGAAGGTGAGCTCGCCGAGGCCGAGCGCGTCGCCGACGGCGCGCAGCGCCGCGGCCATGAAGGCCCGCTCGTCGTCGGTCACGGTCGAGCGGTGTTCGCCGAGCACCGCCATCGGCACGTCGCACGAGTCGCAGTCGAGCACCGTGAAGCGGAGCGGCTCGTGGAACTCCGCGTACCAGCGGGTCGAGCGCACGAGCTCGCAGAGCTCGCACGCGCGCGCGTTGGCGCCGCCCGGGTCGCTCACGCCCCGACGAGCTCGCCCAGGGTCCGCTCGAGCTCGGCCTCCGAGCGGGTCTGGACGCTCACGTTGTGCATGTCGACTCCCGCCGCGCGCTCGACGTCGATCCGGGCCGCGCACTCGGCGACGGTTCCGACGGTCGTCACCTGGTCGAGGAGGTCGGACGGAACCGCGTCGATGCCCGCGTCCGCGCCCTTCTCGTTCCACGCCTTGCGCACGGCGGCGACCGCGTCGCCGTGGCCGAAGCGCTCGAGCTGGGCACCGTAGAAGGTGCCCATCCGGGCGATGTAGAAGGCGAGGGTGCCCGCGGCCTGCCGTCGCGCCCGGTCGCGGTCCTCCGGGGCGACCACGACCCGGTCGGGGGAGCGCACCGCGACGGCGTCCGCCGGGCGGCCCGCCCGGACGACGCGGTCGCGGAACGAGCGGATCTCGCCGGCGAGATGCTTCTCCGGGATCATGATGGGCATCCAGCCGTCGGCGAGCTCGGCGGTCAGGTCGAGCGACTTCGGGTTGAGCGAGGCGATCCAGACCGGGATGTGCTCGCGCACCGGCTTGAAGCGCAGGGTGAAGCCGCGATCGAGCTGGAAGACCTTGCCATGGTGCTTCAGCGGGCGTCCCGCGATCAGCGTGTCGAAGATCTGGATCGTCTCGCGCATGCGCGCGAGCGTCGGCTTGAAGGGCACGCCGTGGAAGTGCTCGATCACCTGTGGGCCGCTCGTGCCGAACCCGGCGATCGCGCGGCCGCCCGAGAGCTCGTCGAGGGTCGCGAAGTGCTGAGCCAACGCCGCAGGAGTCCGGGAGTAGACGTTCACGATCCCCGTGCCGAGCTTGATGGTCCGGGTCCGCTCGGCGAGCAGCGTCAGGATCGTGAAGGCGTCGCGGCCCCAGGCCTCCGCGACCCACACCGTGTCGACGCCGGCGCGGTCGGCGATCTCGACGCCGCGGAAGAGTCGCTCCCGGTCGTTCAGGTTCTGCCAGTCGAGCGTGATGCAGATGCGGCGTGCCACGGGGATCTCCTTGCGCGAAGGGGGAAGGCGACTCCTTACGGCGCCCCGCGCGGCACGACAAACGGAACCGCCCGGGAAGACGCGAAACACCGGACGGGGCTGGCCCGCGAAAGGGGGTTTTGACCGCGTCCGCCCGGGCCGATACACGTGTGTCGTTTTCGTCATCCCCGGGAGGAGACATGAAGTCACGCAACGTCGGTCTGTGGGCGCTCGCCGCTTCCCTGTTGCTCGTGTCCGCGGCATCGGCCGCGGAGACCGCGGCGCCGGCGGCCAAGGAGAAGGACTCGGCCGCGCAGGCGGCCCCCGCGACGGGCAAGAACCCGGTCGTCCAGGTGAAGACCAGCCTCGGCAGCTTCGACGTCGAGCTCTACCCCGACAAGGCTCCGGCGACGGTCAAGAACTTCCTCGCCTACGCCGAAGCCGGGTTCTACGACGGCACGGTGTTCCACCGGGTCATCCGCGACTTCATGATCCAGGGTGGCGGCATGACCAGGGACATGCAGCAGAAGCCGACCAACCCCCCGGTGAAGAACGAGGCCGACAACGGCCTGAAGAACACGCTGGGCACGATCGCGATGGCCCGGACCAGCGCCCCTGACAGCGCCACGAGCCAGTTCTTCGTCAACACGAAGGACAACGCCTTCCTCGACCATCGCGGCAAGACGCCCACGGGCTGGGGCTACGCGGTGTTCGGCAAGGTGGTCTCGGGCCTCGACGTCGTCCGCAAGATCGAGGCCGTCGAGACGGCTGCGAAGGGCCCCATGCAGGACGTGCCCAAGACCCCGGTCGTGATCGAGAGCGTGAAGCTCCTGAAATAGGTCCGCGAAACGGCCGGCGAGGCTCTCCCGAAGAGCCTTGCCAGCCCCGGCGGGCCCGGCCTATGGTCCGGGCCCATGCGCACCCCGACCCGTCGGCTTCCGCTCCGCTCCCTCGTGGGCGCGGCCTCCCTCGCGCTCCTCTCCGCTTGCGGCGACACTTCGAGCGCGCCGCCGCTCCACGTCGACGTGGTCGACCCGGAGAGCTGCGAGATCCTCGATCCGTCGCTGTGCGTGCTGCCGTTCCCGAGCAACCGGTTCACGGTGGCCGATGCGGCGACCGACACGGGGCTGCGCGTGGCCTTCGCAGCGACGACGCTGCCGGCCAACGCCCAGGGCGTCCACATCGACCCCACGCACTGGAACCGCAACGACGGCTTCAGCCCGGGCGCGCAGATGACCACGCTCGTCCCGGGACTCGACGCCAGGGCCTCGAAGCTCCCGCCGGTCACCGACCTCGCGCGCTCGCTCGACGCGGACGCGAGCGTGGTCGTGCTCGACGTCGACACCGGCGAGCGCGTTCTCCTCTGGGCGGAACTCGACGCCAAGGCGACCGACGACTCGCGCCGCGCGCTCCTGGTCCACCCGGCGCGCGGCCTCCGCGAGGGACACCGCCACGTGGTCGCGCTCCGCCGCATGGCCGACGCCTCGGGCGCGACCATCCAGCCGACCGACGTGTTCCGCGCCTACCGCGACGGGCTGCGCACCGACTCGGAGGCCGTCGAGGCGCGACGCCCCGCGATGGAGCGCATCTTCGGCGATCTCGAGGCCGCGGGCGTCGGTCGCTCGGACCTCTTCCTCGCGTGGGACTTCACGGTCGCGAGCGGGCGGTCTCTGTCCGAGCGCCTGCTGCACGTCCGGGACGAGGCCTTCGCCGACCTGGGCAGCGCCGCGCCGCGCTACCAGGTGAAAGGCGTGTCCCAGCTGAACGACCTGGTGCGCGTCGTGAGCGGCAGCTTCGAGGTGCCTCGCTTCCTGACCGGCGACGGCTCGCCCGGCAACGGCTACGACTACGCGCCCGGCATCGACGGGCTCCCGCGGCGCAACGGGACGCAGACCGCGAACTTCGTGTGCACCGTGCCGAAGACGGCGTCCGCGGCGAACCAGGCGCGCGCCTTCCTCTACGGGCACGGGCTCCTCGGCACGGCCTCGCAGGTGCTCGGCAACGGCGCCGCGGCCGCTCTCGCCAACGTGATCTCCTGCGCGACCGACTGGATCGGCATGGCGGCCGAAGACGTGCCGAACGCGGCGCGCATCCTGCAGGACGTCTCGAGCTTCTCCACGCTCGCCGATCGCCTGCAGCAGGGCCACCTGAACTTCCTCTTTCTCGGGCGCCTCATGATCCACCCCGACGGCTTCGGTGCGGACCCGGCGTTCCAGCACGACGGGACGAACCCGTTCCGCGGCGACCTCTACCTGCTCGGGGCGAGCCAGGGCGGGATCCTGGGCGGTGCCACCACCGCGATCGCGCAGGACTTCACCCGCAGCGTGCTCGCCGTCGGCGCTTCGAACTACAGCCTGCTGATCCCGCGGAGCGTCGACTTCGACGAGTTCACCCCGATCCTGACGGCGGCCTACCCCGACGAACTCGTGCGCTCGTTCATCCTCGCGATCGCCCAGATGCTCTGGGACCGAGGCGAGGCCAACGGCTACCTCCAGCACATGGTGGCGAACGAGTACGAGGGAACCCCGCACCACGAGATCCTCTACTTCGAGGCCTTCGGCGATCACCAGGTGGCGAACGTCGGCACGGAGACGGCCGGTCGGACGATGGAGGTCGCGGTGAAGCAGCCGGCACTCCGGCCGGGCCGCTCGACGGCCGTCGAGCCGATGTTCGGGCTGCGACCGGAGACCGCGCCGTTCGCCGGGTCGGCCATCGTGATCTGGGACTTCGACGCGCCGGCTCCGCCCGACGCGAACCTCCCGCCGCGCGAGGGAAGCGATCCGCACGGCGCCGGCGGGCGCGAGCCGCGCGTCCTCCAGCTCGTCTCGGAGTTCCTGCGCCCCGACGGGATCGTCCCCGACGTGTGCGGCGGCGGGCCTTGCGTGACGCCGGCGCGGTGACGCCGGCGTCGCGTCCACCGCGGCTTCAGGCGATGCCGAGTTCCCGGTAGCGCGCGGACAGCAGGGCGTAGTTCTCGGCCGAACGGAGCAGGTGCGCCCGCTCCTCGTCCCGGAGCGGACGCTTCACGGCGGCCGGGGAGCCGACGACGAGGTGCCCCGGCGGGACCTTCGTCCCCGGCACCAGCAGCGAGCCGGCGCCGATGATGCAGTCGGAGCCGACCTCGCAGCCGTCGAGCACGATCGAGCCGATCCCGACGAGCACCCGGTCGCCGATCTCGCAGCCGTGGAGCGTGACCGAGTGGCCGACGGTGACGTCGTCGCCCAGGCGGGTCGAGAAGCGCTTGGTCGTGACGTGCACGACGCAGCGGTCCTGCACGTTGGATCGGGCACCGATCACGACGTCGTCGACGTCGGCCCGGATCACCGCTCCGAACCAGACGCTCGAGCGCGGCCCGAGATGGACCGACCCGACCACGGTCGCACCCTCGAAGACCACGGCGGTGGCGTCCACGACGGGCTTGCGGTCCCCGAAGGCGAGGATCACGGCCGAGCCCTCCCACCACAACCGGTCGTGGTCGTTCCGGCTTCTTGTCCCACTCGCTGCGCTCTGATAGGCAGGCTCATGGCTCCTCCAAGCCCGTACTCGCTACAGGACGAAGGCCTTCCGCACCACGCGGATCCGGTTCCGGGGCGGCCCCGAACGGGGCCCTCGCGGGGCCCCGGAGGCGAGTGATGGAACAGCACCGCCTGGTCGAGGGACTGACCTTCGACGACATCCTGCTGGTCCCCGCCGCCTCCGACGTGCTGCCGCGCGAGACCGACGTCTCGACCCGGCTCACGCGTCGGATCTCCCTCAACATGCCGCTCGTGTCGGCCGCGATGGACACGGTGACGGAGTCGGAGACCGCGATCGCCATGGCGCAGGCCGGCGGCATCGGCTTCGTGCACAAGAACCTGCCGGTCGAGACCCAGGCGGCCGAGGTCGCGCGAGTGAAGAAGTTCGAGAGCGGCATGGTCGCCGACCCGCTCACGATCGACCCCGACCAGCCGCTTTCGGCGGCGCTCGAGCTGATGAGCCGCGCCCGGGTCTCCGGCATGCCCGTCACCCGCGGCGGCCGGCTGGTCGGGATCCTGACCAACCGCGACCTGCGCTTCGAGAGCCGGCTGGATCGGCCGGTGAGCGAGGTCATGACGAGCCGCGACCTCGTGACCGCGCGCCCGGGCGTGACGCTGGAGGAGGCGAAGAACATCCTCCACGAGCGGCGCATCGAGAAGCTGCTCGTGACCGACGAGGCGGGCCGCCTGGTCGGGCTCATCACCGTGAAGGACATCGAGAAGTTCAGCCAGTTCCCGCACGCCTGCCGCGACGAGCGCGGGCGGCTGCGGGTCGGCGCCGCGGTGGGCGTGGGCGCGGACTGCGAGGAGAGGGCGGCGGCGCTCGTGAAGGCGGGCGTCGACGTCGTGTGCGTCGACACCGCCCACGGTCACAGCCGCAACGTGCTGCGGACGGTCGAGAACCTGAAGCGCACCTTCCACGGCCTCGAGGTCGTCGCCGGCAACGTCGGCACCGCCGACGGCGCCGAGGCGCTGATCCGCGCGGGGGTGGACGGCGTCAAGGTCGGGATGGGGGTCGGCTCGATCTGCACGACGCGGATCATCTCCGGCGTCGGCATGCCGCAGGTGACCGCGATCGTCGACGCGGCGCGGGTGACGAAGGAGGCGGGCGTGCCGCTCATCGCCGACGGCGGCATCCGCTTCTCGGGCGACGTGGTGAAGTCGCTCGCCTGCGGCGCGCAGGCGGTCATGATCGGCAGCCTGTTCGCCGGCACCGAGGAGAGCCCCGGCGAGACGATCCTCTACCAGGGCCGGACCTACAAGATGTACCGCGGCATGGGCTCGCTCGGCGCGATGCGCGCGGGCAGCCGCGACCGCTACTTCCAGGACGACGAGAACGAGGAGATGAAGCTCGTTCCCGAAGGCATCGAGGGGCGCGTGCCGTACAAGGGCTCGCTCGCCTCGAACGTGCACCAGCTGGTGGGCGGCCTGCGCGCGGGGCTGGGCTACCTCGGCTGCCGCAACCTCGACGAGCTGCGCTCGCAGGCGCGCTTCATCCGCATCAGCGAGGCCGGGCACCGCGAGAGCCACGTGCACGACGTGGTCGTGACCAAGGAGGCTCCCAACTACCGCCTCGACTGAGGCCCGGGCGTCCCGCCCGCCGCGGGACGCGACCGGCCTCGCGGCATGCGAGCGACGCCATGATCCTGATCCTCGACTTCGGAAGCCAGTACACGCAGTTGATCGCCCGACGGGTGCGGGAGGCGAACGTCTACTGCGAGATCCTCCCGTGCACGGCCTCGGTCGAGGACGTCGCCGCGCGCAAGCCCGCGGGCATCATCCTCTCGGGCGGCCCTGCGAGCGTCTACGTTCCCGGCGCCCCGAAGCTCGCGGCCGGGATCACCCGGCTCGGCGTCCCGGTGCTCGGCATCTGCTACGGGATGGGGATCCTGAACACCGAGGCCGGTGCCGACGTCGCGCGCGCCGAGCGTCGCGAGTACGGTCGCACGAGCGTCTCGGTCCTCGACGCGAGCGACCTCTTCCTCGGCTTCACCGAGGGCGCCGAGACGACCGTGTGGATGTCGCACGGCGACCGCATGGAGTCGCTGCCCGACGGCTGGACGGTGCTGGCCCGGAGCCCGAACGCCCCGATCCAGGCCTTCCGCGACCCGACCCGGCGGCTCTTCGGCGTCCAGTTCCACCCCGAGGTCGTGCACTCCGAGCGCGGCGCCGAGCTGTTCGCGAACTTCCTGTTCGAGATCTGCAAGGTGAAGCCCGACTGGACGGCCGCGTCCTTCGTCGACTCGACGATCGAGCGTCTGCGGGAGATCGCGCCCGAAGGCCGCGTGCTGTGCGCACTCTCGGGCGGCGTCGACTCGACGGTCGCGGCCGCCCTGCTGCACCGGGCGCTCGGCTCCCGGGTCACTTGCATCTTCGTCGACAACGGCCTCCTGCGCGCGGGCGACCGCCGCATGGTGGAGGAGTCGCTCCGGCCGCTCGGCCTCGACGTGCGCGTGGTCGACGCGGCCGCACGCTTCTTCGCGGCGCTCGACGGGGTGGTCGATCCCGAGGTGAAGCGCAAGCGGATCGGGAACCTGTTCGTCGAGGTGTTCGAGGAGGAGGCGGCGAGGCTCGAAGACGTTCGCTGGCTCGCGCAGGGCACTCTCTATCCCGACGTGATCGAGTCCGTTTCGGTGCGCGGCCCGTCGGCGACCATCAAGACCCACCACAACGTGGGCGGGCTGCCCGAGCGCATGAAGCTCGCCCTGATCGAGCCGCTGCGCGAGCTCTTCAAGGACGAGGTGCGCCGGGTCGGCCGCCAGCTCGGGCTCGCCTCCGAGCTGGTCGACCGCGAGCCCTTCCCCGGACCGGGGCTCGCGGTGCGCATCCTCGGCGAGGTGACTCCCGACCGCGCGGAACTCCTGCGCGAGGCCGACGCGGTCGTGC
>JAFMJW010000137.1 GCA_017853315.1 Alphaproteobacteria bacterium | reverse complement strand
ACGTCGAGCAGTCCGCGCAGGATCTCGCCCGGGCGGTCCGGGGAGAGACGCCGGACGCGGCCTTCGACCAGTGCGGTCGCGTCCGCGGACGCGTCGCCGGACTTTCCGCGGGCACCGGCGAGCGTCCGCAGCTTCACCCGGACGTCGGGCTCGAGGCCGCGGATCGTGACCGGCAGCGCGGGCTCGCCGCCGGCCTCCAGCACGCCGAGCCTCGCCGCGAACTTCGCGAGCGGCGGCATCGCGTCGATCGCGACCGGGAGCCTGCGCAGCTCGTCGAGGTTCGAGAGCGGCCGATCCGAGCCGTCGCGCAGGTCGTCGGGGATCTCGAGCCGCAGCGACTCCTTCGGCGGAAACGGGCCGCGGAACCGGACCCGCGAGACCAGCGGGCCGTCGTCCTCGGAAGGATCCTGCGGGAAGCGGGTGCCGTCGGGCCCGACCAGCTCCACGCGGGACGCGGCGCGCGCGTCGACCGGTGTCGTGAACGTGACCGAGAGGGGCGTGATCGGGACGCAGCCCGCGCGGGCCGACTCGCGCTGGCAGCGCACCTCGC
Source organism: Alphaproteobacteria bacterium (assembly GCA_017853315.1). Classification (GTDB taxonomy): domain Bacteria; phylum Desulfobacterota; class Binatia; order UBA12015; family UBA12015; genus REEB422. Next base: position 8,605 of record JAFMJW010000137.1, on the reverse strand, counting down.
CGCGCAGCGAGGGCCGGACGGTGAAGTCGAGCTTCGACTCCGAGCCGGTCGCGATCCCGCCGGGCGTGGCGATGCCGGCTCCCCAGACCAGGTGCACCTCGGCTTCGGGCGGGAGCCGGCGCTTCGGCACCAGCACGAACACCGGGCCGGTCGGCTGCCACCACGAGTCGCCCGAGCGGATCGCCGCCAGCACGGCGTCGCGGGTCGCGTCGTCGGCGACCGAGAGGCCGATCTTCTCGGGGATGCCGGTCGCGACCAGCCACGCGTGCGCCTCGATCGAGTCGCGGGTCGCGGCCGCGTCGAGCTCGAGCGCGAAGGCCTGGTCTTCGTCGATCGTCGAGCCGTCCGACGGCTGCGAGGACACGATCGCCGGGCCGCCGGTCGAGAACTCGCCCGCCGGGTGCGCCGCAACGGCCGCGCCCGAGAGGTCGGAGAGACCCGGTGCGATCGCGATCGTGCAGCGGACGCCGCCGGGAAGCGCCTCGTCGAAGTCGAAGACCCAGTGGCGGCTGTCGACCCAGCGGCCCCGGCCGCCCGAGGCGGGATCGCAGGCGACGGTCGCGGGGGCCGCGGCCCGCGGGTCGCCCAGGGCGATCATCGGCGTCGCGAAGGACACGGTGACCTGCGCCGCGGCCTTCACGGTCCCGCTCGGCAGGATCTGCTCGACGCGTGGACCCGCGGGCGTCGCGGTCGACGGTCCCGTCGGCGGAGAAGCGGACTTCGGGGTCGCGGCGAGAGCGGTGCCCGGGAGTGCCGCGACGAGCAGGGTGGCCGCGAGCGCCCGGCGGCGGAGCCGGAAGGCGAGCGGCCGCGCGCGAAGGGCCTGCGAGGCGCGCGCGTTCAAGGAAGCGACTTCGAGGTCGGGAAGGCGGCGGCCGGTCGGAGGTCGAACCGGGGCGCGAGGGCGCAGGAGGGAAGGTCGCGTCGCCGTCGATCGAAGCTCACGTCTCCTCCTCTTCCACCAAGGCCTCGACGTGTATGCCGCGCGTCGCGTCCCGTCAAGATTTGCCGGCCTCCCGCTCCCCCAGGATCCAGCGCGGGCGGTCGACGAAGTCGGGCCGCCGGCCGAGCGGTGCCTGCGCGTTCTCGTAGACGATCTGCGCGGCCTCCGACGCCGAGTCGGTGAGCAGGATCAGGTCGAGGTCCGACTCGCCGATCGTGCCCTCGCGCAGCATCTTCTCGCGCAGCCACCCGACCATCGGGCCGTAGAAGTCGGTGCCCATGACGACGACCGGCTTGCGGGTGACCTTTCCGGTCTGGATGAGCGTCAGCAGCTCGTAGGTCTCGTCCATCGTGCCGAAGCCGCCCGGCATGATGACGAAGGCGTACGAGTACTTCACGAGCATGACCTTGCGAACGTAGAAGTGCTCGAACTCGATCATCTTGTCGAGGTACGGGTTCGGCTCCTGCTCTTCGGGCAGGACGATGTTGCAGCCGACCGTGTAGCCACCGGCCTCGTGGGCGCCGCGGTTGGCGGCCTCCATGATGCCGGGGCCGCCGCCCGTCATGACGGTGAAGCCGTCGCGGGCGAGGTGCCCGCCGAGTTCGCGCGCGAGCGCGTAGTAGGGATGGAAGTCGGGGAAGCGCGCCGAGCCGAACACGGTCACGCACGGCCCGATGAAGTGCATGTGACGAAACCCGCGCATGAACTCGAGGAAGATGGCGGTCGCGCGCCGCAGCTCCTCGATCCGGGTCGCCGGCCCCTCGAGGAAGGTGCTCTCGGCGCGCCCGCCGGCGCCGATGCGCGTGACCGGGATCCGGGGTCTCTGTGCGCGCGGCGGTGCCGCGTGGGCGCCGTCGCCTCCGCTCGGGGGATCCTGGGACATCGCGATCGTCCGGGGCGCGCGTCAGGGGTTGCGCGCGGTGACGATCCAGGTCGCCGAGGCGAGGTGCACGCTGCCCGCGGCGTCGGCATGGGGCGCGACCGCCTCGCGCACCGCGTCCGCGACGCGGCCGCGAAGCGCGGGGTCGGACTCGCGCAGCGCCGCTGCGAGCGGTCCCATCTGGAGGAGGAAGTCGACCGTGCCGTCGAGGTCGCGACCCCCGCCGACGACGAGGTCCGCGTCGTGGGGGGCGAGCGAGACGCCCGCGAAGCCGGCACCCTCGAGGATGCGGCGAACGCGCTCGGGATCGGCGAAGGCGAAGGGGCCCGGCGCGTCGGGAGCGGGGGGCGTCGGCGGCGGCATGTGGCGGAGGGCGGCCGAGAGCGGCAGCGACATCCACGGGTTCTTCGGCAGCGCCTGCCAGCAGACGAAGGCGAGACGCCCACCGGGCCGCAGCGCCCGTCGCAGGTTCGTGAAGGCGGCGGTCGGGTCGGCGAAGAACATGACGCCGAACCGCGAGAACGCGACGTCGAAGCCGCCCGGGGCGAGCGAGGCGGTCTGGGCGTCGGCATCGGCGAAGGTCACGCCCATCGCGCTGGCTCGTGCCGCGGCCGCGCGCGCGGCCGCGAGCATCACGCTCGAGACGTCGACGCCGAGCACGGATCCGCCCGGCGCGACGCGACGGGCGAGCTCGATCGACGTGGCGCCGCAGCCGCAGCCGACGTCGAGCACGCGCTCTCCCGGTGCGAGCGCGGCCGACTCCATCGCGGCCTGCCCGAGCGGGCCGATCTGGCGGTCGAGCGACTCCTGCATCGCGACCCACTTGGGGCCGGCGGTGGCGTTCCAGTACTCGATCTGCCCGGCGTTCGGCCCCGCGGCCTCGACCCGCGTCACCGCCCCGGGTCCTCACGGCAGAGCAGGAACCAGTTCGGCATCGCGTTGCCGGCGCGCGTCGCTCGCCCGATCAGCAGGTGCTCCGAGACGCGCCGCATGTAGTCGATCGTGCCGTTGTAGATGAAGCGCGAGAGGCGATAGGTGTTGTCGTGGATCTCGGGCCAGCCGTCGGGACGCCCCGTCGGAGTCTTCGTGTAGTCGATCGCGACCGGGCCGAAGGGATTGCCGGGCGAGTCGTAGGCGACGAAATAGCCCGGCCCGGTGAAGGGCTGCATCGCCTGGTGGTTGTAGCCCCACAGTTCGTCGCGTCCGATCCCGGCGGCCGGGCGGCAGAAGCGCTTCTGGAAGCGAGAGAAGACCGGCAACGAGTTCTTGCCGTGGAAGACGACTTCCCGCAGCGGCCCGAGGTCGGGCGGCACCATCTGGCCGATCGTCACCGGGCCGCCGCGCGAGGCCTCCCACAACTTTTCCTGCCCCTTGCGGTCGATCGACTCGGTGATCGCCACGCGCTCGGCGTGCGGGGCGGACTCGAACCTGCGGGCGAAGGCGTCGAGGTCGACGACCGGCTCCCGGAGCATGGCGGCGCACTCGTCTCGGGCTGTCATGGCGCCGACCATACACCCCGCCCGAGCGGCGATGCACGTCCGGGCCGCCCCCCGGGGCGGCCCTTCGCGAGGGCCGAGGAAGGTCCGGCTCTCCGGAACCCGACCCGGGCGGGTGGGGGAATTCCCGATCCCCCTGCAGGAAATTCCGCTCCCCCCTGAACAGGCGGGTTGCTACTCTCGTCTCTGGACACGGCGATGGGTGCGAGATCGATGCTGACCAGGGCGGCCGGGGCCGCCGTCGCGGCGGTGGCCTTCCTCGTCGCGGCGACCGCCTCTTCGGCCGCGACCGATTTCCGGGCGCGCGTCACCTGGGAGCCCTCCTGGGGCGCGGTCGGCTACCGCATCCACGTGAAGCCCGGCGGGGCGGACTGGGACGCGGGCACCGACGTCGGCATGCCGCCGCTGCAGGGCGACGGCACGATGGCGTGGACCGCCGTCTGGACGCTCCCCGGTCTGCCGCTCGGCGGCGACGTGAGCTTCCGCGTGACCGGCTACGACGCGGTCGGCGTCGAGGGCGATCCCTCGAACGAGGTGGTGGTCGACGAGGCGTCGATCGTCGCCGCGATCACGCCGATCGACCTCTCGCTCGACGCGGCGCAATGGGTGCGCGTCGCCGGCACGGGCACCTTCGCCACGGTTGCGGTCCCGCCGGTGGACGACCTGCCGGGCGAGGCCCTGCAACTCGCGACGACCCGCGTGCCGCCCACCGTCTTCGGCGTGGGCACGCCGACCACCGCGAGGCTCGGATCCGACCGCAGCCAGGTCGGGTGGACCTTCGAGGCGCCCGCGGGCGGGAGTTTCATGATGCGCGCGGTCGTGCAGGACTCCCTCGGCCGCCGTCGCAAGATCGGCTGGGTCTCCGGCGGCGGGATGGCCTACGTCGAGCGCAACGTCCCGACCTTCCCGGTCGGCGACCTCGCGACCGGCGCCGTCGCCTCGTTCACGCGCGACCTCGGGGCCGACATGCAGGTCGGCCTCGGGACGGACTTCGCCGCGCTCGAGCAGGTGCAGGTGTTCGGCACGCTCGACCTCCGGCGCGTACGCCTCCAGCTCGAAGGCGCCGGCGGCTTCACCTCGGACCCGCCCGGCCGCTCCGGCGAGGCGCCCACGACCGGCTGGCGCTCGAACACGAAGACCAACGTGACGCAGGGGCTCTACGACCCGGATCTCGGCCGCGAGACGATCCAGGCGACGCTCGTCCCCGGCCAGGCCCTGCCGAAGATCCAGTACCCGTACAAGAGCTCGGTCAAGATGATCGCGCCCTTCCGGCAGGTGAAGATCCCGACGCAGGGCTTCGAGGAGTTCTCGGTCGAGGCGCAGCTCGTCCTCGCCGACGGCTCGCGCTTCAAGATGATCTTCAGCACGGCGGTGGACGACACGACGAAGGTCGTGAGCCGGTCGCAGGCCAAGCTGCCGATGCCGACGCCGAGCGACGTCCCCGGCAGCCCGTGGGACGTCCTCATCCTGCGCTACGCGACGGAGCTCGCCGCGCTCCAGGCGAATCCTGCCACGCAAGGCGTCGTCCCGTCGTCCCCGTTCGCGGGCGTGCAGGGACTCGTGCTGCGCGGGGGCTTCTGGATCGGGCCGGTCGCGTTCGAGGAGCGCGTCCGCTGATCCGCCGGCGGCGCGCAGCTGCTCAGAAGACGCTGTAGACGAACGGCGCGAGCGCCGAGCCGCGCGAACCGAGCAGGATCGCCGCGAGCGCCGCCAGGAACAGCACGATCGGCCCGATGATCCAGGCCTTGCGCTCCTTCACGAAGTTCCACATGCCGTCCCGCTCCCTCAGCCCGGGCGCCCGACCATCGGCGTGATCGCGTCGAACAGGCTCTTCGCCACGACCTCGTTGCCCTCGACGGAGAGGTGCACCGGGTCGCCCTCGAGGTACAGCGACGCTCCGCCCCGGCGCAAGGCCTCGCTCGGGTCGACGAGCGGCACCCCGAGCCTTGCGGCGACCTCCCGCTTGGCCTTGAGCGAGCGGGACGGCTTGCCCGACTCGAGCTCGGAGAGCGTCGGGATGTAGAGCAGGATCGGCTTCGTCCCCTTCTCGATCGCGGTCCGGCAGAGCTGCTCGATGCTCTCCCGGAAGAAGCGCTCCGGGTCGTCCTGCTGCTGGTCCTTGAACAGCTCGTCGCTCTGCGGGTCGACCGGGATGAAGCGCACGCGCTCGCGCTCGTAGAGGTCCTTCAACTTGACCTCGACGACGTAGTGGTACGTGGCGAGCCGCCGCAACAGGTTCTTCAGTCGCACGCGGAACATGAACCGGTCGCGGAACTCCGGGCTGCTCTTCTCGGAGAACTGGGTCCAGAGATTCGCCTCGCCGACGATCGCGAAGTCGGGGTGCCAGGCCGAGCCGATCTCGCGGAAGAACACCAGCAGCTGCGGGAACGACCACGCGTTCACTCCCGCGTTGATCACCTCGACCCGCTCGCCCTCGCCCGCGCGTTGCTGCAGGAGGGACTCGAGGCGACCGGAGTAGGATTCCGCGTCGCTCACGCCCCAGCCGAACGTCCGCGAGTCGCCGAGCGAGAGGATGCGGATCGTGCCCGCGGGCTTCGCGTCGGCGAACTCGGGCCCGCGCGTGCCGTGCGCGTTCACGTGCACCGGCTTGTGGTCGATCTTGGTGAACGCGTCCTGGTTCGGACGCAGGCGCCAGAAGAGCAGGGGGTCGGGATCGTAGATCTCGAGGTTTCCGTAGCCGGCCACGCGCAGCGCGAACTCGAGCCCGCCTGCGCACAGCAGGAGCACGAAGCCGGAGAGGGCGAGGTTCTTCAGCAGGTTCTTCACGGCGCCCGTCCGGTCCCGCTGCGCGGGAAGGCTCCGGCGACGCGCAGGTCGCCGCGGTCGCGGGGCCTCACGCGGCCCGCGAGCGGAAGGCCGGCATGACCTTCTCCGCGAACAGTCGTGCGGGCTCGCGCGTGTCGCGTCCGAAGAACTCGACCAGGAAGGCCGTGCAGCCGAGTGCCACGTGACGCTCGATCCGCTCGATCACCTGCCCGGGCGTGCCCCAGATGCCGTGCTCCTCGAGCGCCTCGCCCATGTGCCCGCCGTAGACGCGGGAGGCCTTGGCGAGTGCCGCGCGCGCGCCCTCGTCGGTCTCCGCGATCACGATCGTGCACTGCTGCGAGACCTCGATCTCGTCGAAGTCGCGCCCGAGCTCCCCGCAGCGTCGCCGCAGCGCCTCGACCTTGGGACCGAGCTGCGCCTGGAAGGCCGCGAGGTTGTTCCAGCGGTCCGCGTGCTTCGCGACCAGGCCCATGAGCACCTTCTCGCCGCCGCCGCCGATCAGGATCGGGGGCCGGCGCACCGGCTTGGGCTCGCAGACCGCGTTCTCCACCGAGAAGAAGCGGCCGCGGAAGGTCGCCTGCGGCTCCGTCCACATCCGGCGCAGGATCTCGCAGGTCTCGTCGATCGCGCGCAGGCGCTCGCCGACCGACGGGAAGGGCAGCCCGTAGCTCTCGAACTCCTGCGCGAACCATCCCGTGCCGAGCCCGACGACGACGCGGCCGCCGGAGATCTGGTCGATCGTCGCGACCTGCTTCGCGAGCACCGAGGGGTGGCGGAAGAAGGGCGGGGACACCAGCGTGCCGAGCTCGACCCGGGAGGTGATCGCCGCGACCGCGGCGAGCTCGCTCCAGGCCTCGAAGATCGGCAGGTTCGGCATGGGCATGCCGCAGAGGTGGTCGCAGACCCAGGCGGAGTCGAAGCCCAGGCGGTCGAACTCGATCGCCGCGTCGCGGGCCTCGGCCCAGGTGCGCTTGATCTGGGGCAGGGTCGCCCCGAAACGGATCGGCTTGCCCATCGGGGGGCGACGGTACGATTCGGGGGGCGGCGGGGCAATCGGGGAGCCGGGGTTGGTCGCACGAGGTGGCGTGGTAGGACGACGTCGTGACGGCGAAGGACCGGCGGCCGGGTCTCGGGTCGGCATTTCTCGTCGCGGCGCTGCTCGCGTCCGGCGTTCCCGCGGCGCGTGCCGCGGGCGGCTCGCGGGACTGCGCATCGCCGCCCGCCGCCGGCGGCTCGGGCGGCTCCTGCGGCCCCTCCTCGGCCGACGACGGGCATCCGGGCTCGAGCCAGCGCAACCTGCGCGGGGGCGAACTCGCGGTCTGCTCGACGCAGCCGATGACCGGCTGGTTCCGCGACGGCCGCTGCGCGACCGACGAGCAGGACCGCGGCAGCCACACGGTGTGCGCCGTCGTCGACGACGCCTTCCTCTCGTTCACGCGCGACCGCGGCAACGACCTCGTCGCGCCGCGCGAGGGATTCCCGGGGCTGCGCGCCGGGGACCGGTGGTGCCTGTGCGCGGCGCGATGGGAAGAGGCGCGCATCGCCGGCAAGGCTCCACGAGTCGTCGTCGAGGCCACCAACGAGGCGGCCGCGCGCGCGGCCGACCGCGCGGCACTGCTCGCGGCGGCGGTGCCGTGAGCTCGGACGGCCCGCGCGGCGGCGTCCTCGCCACCCGGCTCCGCGCGCTCCCCTGGGCGCTCCGTTCCGTCGGCCGGGAGGTCGCCGCGCGGTTTCGCGGCGAGCCACCGGTCCGCGAGGCCGCGCTCCGCTGGGCGCGGGAGCACGCCACGCCCGGCGACCCGGGCTCGGTGCTCGCGTCGCTCGACCGCTTCGCCGTCGAGCGACGCTTCCTGATGAACGTCGGCGACGAGAAGGGCCCGCTGCTCGATCGCATCGTGCGGGCGATCGGCCCCGGCGCGCGCATCCTCGAACTCGGCACCTTCGTCGGCTACTCGGCCGTGCTCCTGTCGCGACACCTCGGCGCCTCCGGGCGGCTCGTCTCGGTCGACGTGGACCCGGAGTCGGCCCGCGTGGGGCGCGAGATGGCGGAGCTCGCCGGCACCGCCGACCGCTGCCGGTTCCTCCACGGCAAGTCGACCGAGGTGATCGCGGGGCTGGAAGGTCCCTTCGACCTCGTCTTCCTCGACCACTGGAAGGGGCTCTACCTCGCGGACGCGCAGGCGATCCTCGAGCGGGGGCTGCTCGCGCCCGGCGGCACGATCGTCGCCGACAACGTGGGCCCGCTCTTCGGCGAGAACGCCTACGTCCCCTGGATGAGGGCGCGCCCGGACTTCGAGAGCGAGTACGTGGCGGGGCACGTCGAGTACGAGACGATCGAGGACGGAGTGCTGGTGTCTCGACACCGGCGCGCGTGACCGGGGTCTCGATCCGCGATAGGGGACGCGTCGATGGCATCCCAGGGCGGACCCCGCGTGGTCGTGATCGGTGCCGGCATGGCCGGCATCCTCGCCGCGATCCGGCTCGGGCAGGCCGGCTTCG